>JASJDQ010000091.1 GCA_030065075.1 Paracoccaceae bacterium
GGCGTAGAACCAGATGGGCTCGAGCCTGACGGCTCGAGCCCGACGTTCGTTTCAGTCGACTGCGAAGCAGTAGAACAGCCCAGCGCCGCCGGTGCGAGGGAAGTCAGCTTCACCGCAGCCTGCGGAGCCGTGTGACGAATTCCACGACAACATGTTCCGCGCCTCGTTCAGCCCGACACGGTCGTGGTGCCCGACGATGGCCGAGCCTTCGCCGCTGCTGGTCCAGTTGTTGCAGGTCGTGTCGCCGCCGGCGGTCGAGAAGTGCCCCGCAGAGTCCGAGCCGGTCAGGATATCGTGCTTGTTCGGCTCATCACCGCGCCCGTTGACCGGGTTACCGGTCTCGTCGAGGGCGGTCTCGCGGTTGATGTTCACGCTGGCGCTGTGAAGCTCTTCGACATCATTGGCGATCAGCACGCCCTTGGCATTGTGCCATGGACCCGCGCCGATGCGGTCGCGCGCGCTGATGCCGTCGGTGATGGTCATCGGCGAGGTGCTGCGGTCGATCGTCATACTGGTGCTGAGATAGGCGGCCCATGTGCGGGACGATCCCGCCGCCGACGCGAGCGCGTTGCAGTGCGCGTCGGCCCCTTCCAGGCCGCCAAGATCACCGCCGTTGCCGGGGCCCGCACTGGTGATGAAGAATGACATCTCGGCGTCCTGTGCAACGCTGGTCGTGGCTGTGCCCAGAAAGGCGAGTGCCAGAGTGGACAAGAAAGCTATTCGTGTACCTGACTTCGTCATGCGTTCTCTCCCTTTGATTATTGGTTTACGGTAGGGAAGGGAGCCGTATGCGTCCATGTGCAGACTTTCACACGTTTGTGCAATGTCTCACAGGGGGTGTGTCGTATCGCTAGCCTTCGAGCGTGCCGACCAGCGCCCGGATGATCGCCTTGGCGCTTTCGCTGTTCCATTCGGCGTCGCCGCGCATACGTGCGATCTCACGGCCTTCGGGGTCGAGGATCAGGGTAATTGGCAAACCAAGCACCGCCATGTCGCGCGCCAGTTTCTGCTTCGGATCCAAATACAGAGGTAGGTTGTCGACCTCTACTTCGGCAAGGAATCTCTTGATCCCTGCAAGGTCGTTCCGTCCTGTCGCGATGGTGACGACCTCAAAGTCGTCGCCACCGAACTCGGTCTGCAGTTCCGAAAGCATGGGCATTTCCTTGCGACAAGGCGCGCACCATGTGGCCCAGAAGTTGACCAGCACGTATTTGCCCTTGAAGCCGTCCAGAGTGAACTCACCACCGTCGGCGTGCGTGAAGCTGACCTGCGACACGGGCGCCGGGTCCGAGAACAGAAGCTTCTTCATCGAGCCTTCGCGCATGGCTTCCAACTGGCTCATGTCCGCCAGCGCTGCGTTTGCAGTGAAGCTTAACCCTGTGTAGAGGACGGCTAGGAACAGACGCATGGATACCTCCGAATGACTGACGACGCGAACCAGATGTGGGGCGGACGCTTTGCTGCCGGTCCGGATGCGATCATGGAAGCAATTAATGCTTCGATCAGCTTCGACCAGCGACTTGCGCGCCAAGATATCGAGGGCTCGCGTGCCCATGCGGCCATGCTGGCGGCGACAGGCATCATTACGGATAACGATGCAAAAGCAATCCGGGAAGGCCTGCTCACGGTCTTGTCAGAGATCGAGGGCGGAAACTTTCCGTTTTCAATCGCTTTGGAAGACATTCACATGAACGTCGAGGCGCGTCTGAAAGAGCTGGTCGGCGAGCCGGCCGGGCGCCTTCACACCGCACGCAGCCGGAACGATCAGGTGGCGACCGATTTTCGGTTGTGGGTCAGGGATCAATGCGATGCGGCGAAAAGCGGCATCAGGACGCTGCAAAAGGCGCTGCTGTCCCAGGCAGAGGCCGGGGCCGATTGGGTCATGCCGGGGTTCACGCATCTGCAGACGGCGCAGCCGGTGACATGGGGTCATCACATGATGGCTTATGTCGAAATGCTGGGGCGTGACGCGTCGCGGTTTGGTGACGCGCGCGCCCGGATGAATGAAAGCCCGCTGGGGGCCGCGGCGTTGGCCGGGACATCGTTTCCGATAGACCGCGAGGCCACGGCAATTGCGCTTGGGTTTGACCGCCCGATGGCCAATTCGCTGGACGCTGTCGCAGACCGCGACTTTGCGCTGGAGTTTCTTTCCAGCGCCTCGATCTGCGCGATGCACCTGTCGCGGTTGGCGGAAGAACTGGTGATCTGGTCAAGTGCTCAGTTCCGGTTTGTCACCATGTCCGACCGGTTTTCCACCGGCTCGTCGATCATGCCGCAAAAGAAGAACCCCGATGCGGCGGAACTGGTCCGCGCCAAGATCGGGCGCATCCTTGGCGCGACGGTGGGCCTTTTCACGGTGATGAAGGGGCTGCCGCTGACGTATTCGAAGGACATGCAGGAGGACAAGGAGCAGGTCTTTGATGCGGCTGATAATTTGATGCTGGCGCTAGCGGCGATGGAGGGCATGTTGGCGGATATGACCGCCAATCCGGGCGCGCTGAGGGCGGCTGCATCGTCCGGGTTTTCGACTGCGACCGACCTGGCTGATTGGCTGGTGCGTGAGGCGGGATTGCCGTTCCGTGAGGCGCATCACGTCACCGGAAGCCTTGTTGCCTTGGCGGAAAGCGAAGGGAAGGACCTGCCCGATCTGACGTTGGATCAGATGAAATCCGCTCACGCTTCGATCACCGATGGGGTCTACGAGGTGTTGGGAGTGGACAATTCGGTCCGAAGCCGCACATCCTATGGCGGAACGGCGCCGGAACAGGTGCGGGTTCAGATAGCAAGGTGGAAAGAGGCCCTGTCATGAAACGGCTTTTGGTTCTGGCTCTTCTGGCATTGCCGGCCTGTGAGGACCCTGCGCTTGGTGTTGGCGCTACGATTTCCGGCGGCGGCGTCAGCGTGTCACCGACTGTTTCGGGGCGCATTGGCGATGTTGGTGTGGCGGTCAGCCGATGATCCGGCTGGGGATCATTCTGGCCTTGCTGGGGCTTGCGGCCTGCGGCGTCGATGGTGAGCCATCGCAACCCGAGGGTGGGATATCGGTCGGGGGCGAAGCACGAATTGGTGTTGTAGGCGGGCTCTGATGTCGCCCCTGCGCATGATTTATTTGGCGCTGGCCATCTGGGGCGCCATCCATCCGATGTACTGGTTCATGACATACATGCGGGAGACCGGCACGGGTCTGTCGGGGTTGATCGATGCCTGGTACGTCAATGCCTCGACCACCGGACTGACTTGGGACCTGACGATTGCGGCGATTGCGTTGACGATCTGGATCATCGCCGAGACCTGGGTGCGGCGGAACTGGACGGCTTTGATCGCTATCCCTGCGACCTACTGCATCGGGCTCAGTTGCGGCCTGCCGCTGTATCTGTTCTTGCGCACGCGGAATCCCGATTAACGCCTGTCGTCGTGCGTTCGCTGACTTGACTTTGATCAATATTGGCCGACGGCGTCCTCTCTAGGCTTCTCCCACAGCCATCCTGTCCTTTGGCTGAAAGAAGGAGGAGTCGACATGATGAGAATACTCGCAATCGCAGCGGCCTTGGCCGGATTGGCGACGGGGTCCATTGCTCAGGAAGAAGCCGGTTGGGAAGAGTACATGATCGCATGTGCCGTTTGCCATGGGGAATCCGGCAAGGGCGATGGGCCGATGGCCGGGGTTTTGAAAATCGCGACACCCTCTCTGACGACACTGTCGACCGAGAAGGGCGGGGGGAGCTTCCCCTTCGAATGGACGGTTTGGATGATTGACGGGCGCAACATCATTCGAGCGCATGGAGCGGAAAAGATGCCTGTATGGGGCACGCGCTACATGGCATCGGCAGAAACGATGGAGGCGTCGTCCGAGGTGCCCGAGGCACGCGAACTGATGGTACGGGGACGGATCCTTTCCCTCGTCTATTACCTCCAATCCATCCAGGAATAGGCCGCTCAAACGACGACTACCTCGCTCTTTATGGAGTTCGCGATGAAGCAGTTTTCGTGGGCGTCATGGTGCAATCGGGCGAGTGTCTCCTCATCCGGAGCATCACCCTCCCAAGCGATTTCCGGCGAAAGTTCAATCCGGTCAACCCAAGGCCGGTCGCCGGCGGTCATCCGGCCCCGCGCCGCATCGGTATAGCTAGCGACTTTCAGCCCCGCACGGCGGGCGAGGTCAAGGAACCACAGCATGTGACACGCCGCGACGGCGGCCACCAGCGCTTCCTCTGGGTCCACGGCGCTGGCATCTGTGTAGGGCCCTGGCACGTTGGCGGGCGAGGCCGCCCCGCGCACTACCGCGCCACCGTCGAAATGCCAGTCATGCGCCCGGTCGTACTGCCCCTTCGGGAAATCGCCCGAAACGGTCCATTTGACTGTCGCTTCGTGGATGCGCATTGCACAAGTCCCCAGTTTTGCTATCAGCGCCGCGTTTGGTTACGCGAGGCCCTAATGGACCACTTTACCTATCGGGACGGCATCCTCCATGCCGAAGACGTGCCTCTGCCGGAGATCGCGGCAGAGGTGGGCACGCCGTTTTACGTCTATTCCACTGCGACCCTGACGCGGCACTACAACCTTTTCGACGAAGCCCTGTCGCCGCTGGATCACCTGGTCTGTTACGCGATGAAGGCCAATTCCAATCAGGCGGTTCTCACGCTGATGGCGAAGCTCGGCGCTGGCGTCGACGTGGTGTCGGGCGGCGAGTATCGCCGGGCCAAGGCGGCGGGGTTTCCGGGTGACAGGATCGTTTTTTCCGGCGTTGGCAAGACGGCCGAAGAAATGGAACTGGCGCTCACCGGTGGTATTCGCCAGTTCAACCTTGAAAGCGAACCCGAGATGCTGCTTCTAAGCGAGGTGGCGACCCGCCTGGGCAAGACCGTGCCGGTGACGGTACGCGTCAACCCGGACGTCGACGCCAAGACGCATGAAAAGATCGCGACGGGGAAGTCCGAGAACAAGTTCGGCATCCCGATCTCGCGCGCCAGCGAGGTTTATGCGGAAATCGCCACGTTGCCGGGGCTGGAAGTCGTCGGAATCGATGTGCACATCGGCTCGCAACTGACCGATCTGGCGCCGTTTGAAGCCGCCTATCTCAAGGTCGCCGATCTGACGCACCAGCTTCGGGCCGAGGGGCATGACATTCGCCGCCTGGATTTGGGGGGCGGTCTGGGCATCCCTTACGAGCGGTCGAATACCGCACCGCCCCTGCCGTTGGAGTTCGGTGAGGTGGTCAAGCGCACCGTGGGCGATCTGGGGTGCGAGGTCGAAATCGAGCCGGGACGGCTGATTGCGGGGAATGCCGGGCTGCTCGTCAGCGACGTGATCTATGTGAAAAAGGGCGAAGACCGCAAATTCCTGATCCTTGATGCGGCGATGAATGATTTGATCCGCCCGGCAATGTACGACGCCTGGCACGATATTGTTCCTATTCAAGAACCAGTCGCCGGGGTGGAAATAACGCCCTACGATGTGGTCGGGCCGGTCTGTGAAAGTGGCGATACATTCTCCAAGGGACGCGCGCTTCCGCCCTTGAAACGCGGGGATTTGGTGGCGTTTCGGTCGGCCGGCGCCTATGGCGCTGTGATGTCTTCGGAGTACAACACCAGGCCCTTGATCCCGGAAGTGCTGGTGCATGAGCATCAATTTGCCGTCATTCGAGCCAGACCGACCTTTGACGAGATCATAAATCGCGATAGCATCCCTTCGTGGCTCGAGGGGTAGGCAACTTCTATCCCGGCCCTATCTGTAAGGCGTATGACGGAAACGCGTGACCTTCCCGAAAAGGCAGCAAAGCGGCTGAGATGGCCGCTCAGGCTGACGCTTGGCGGTTTGGTGGCCGAGCGCGCGGTGCGGGCTTTCTGGCCGTTCTGGACGATTGCGTTGGTCGCTTTGGCGGCTTTGATGCTGGGTTTGCACGAGGAATTGCCTCTGGAAGTGGTCTGGGGCGGCGTTGTTCTGGCTGCCGTCGGGTTGATTGTGACACTGGCAATGGGCGCACGCGCCTTCCGCTGGCCGACGTGGGACGAAGCGGCAGACCGCGTGGACCGGACCTTGCCGGAACGCCCGATTACGGCCTTGGCGGATACGCAGGCCATTGGGCAGGGCTATGCGGCCTCGGAGGCCGTCTGGAAAGCCCATGTGGCGCGCATGGAAGCGCGATTGGATGAAGCGAAGGCGGCGGAGCCCGATTTGCAGTTGGCCACGCGGGACCGGTTCGGGTTGCGCTATATGGCACTATTGGCCTTCGTTGTTGCACTTTTGTTTGGGTCGATCCTGCGCGTCGCGACAGTGTCCGAGATCGGAAATACCGGTCAGGCGCTTGCGGCGGGACCCGCCTGGGAAGGCTGGGTCGAGCCGCCGCTTTATACCGGCAAGCCGAGCCTTTATCTAAACGACATCGATCAGGACAGCTTCACCGTGCCCATCGGCAGTCGGGTGACCGTGCGATTTTACGGGGGCGTTGGCGATCTGACGTTGCACGAGACCGTTTCCGGGCGCACCACGGATTTGCCGCCTGCGACGGATCCGTCCCATACCTTCGAAGTTCTGGACACCGGAGAGCTGCGGATCGAAGGGCCGGGTGGGCAAAGTTGGACCATCGAGGCCGAGACCGACCTGCCGCCCGAGATCGAATTCGACGGCCCAATGGCGCAGGGCGAGGGCGGTCGGATGGAAGCGCCGTTCGAGGCGCGTGACGATTATGGCGTGATCGGCGGGCGGATCGAGATCACGCTGGACCTGAAAGAAGTCGAACGCGACTTCGGGCTTGCGTTGGACCCTGAACCGCGAGAGCCCATCGTGTTGGACCTGCCGATGACCATTTCGGGAGACCGGACCGAGTTTGCCGAGACTGTGATCGAAGATTTCTCGAAGCATCCCTGGGCGAATTTGCCGGTGGAGGCTGGTTTGATTGCTGCCGACGCTGCCGGGCAGGAGGGGCTGTCGGCCCCGCAGTTTGCCACGCTCCCAGGGCGGCGGTTTTTTGACCCCTTGGCGAAGGCGATCATCGAACAGCGGCGCGATCTGTTGTGGAACCGAGACAACGGGCAACGGGTTGCGCAGGTGTTGCGGGCAGTGTCGTTTACGCCCGAAGACGTGTTCCGGTCAGAAACTGTCTATCTGAAGTTGCGTTTCGCGGTGCGCCGTCTTGAGACCCGTTTGGAGATTGATCGTCTGAATGACGAAACGGTCGAAGAATTGGCGGATGTCTTGTGGGATCTGGCGCTGGAGATCGAAGAGGGCGATCTGTCGGACGCGCTGGCGCGGCTCAGGCGGGCGCAGGATCGGCTGAGCGAGGCCATCGAGAACGGTGCGACGGACGAAGAGATTGCCGAGCTGATGCAGGAACTGCGCGAGGCGATGCAGGACTATATGCGGCAGTTGGCCGAGCAGAGCGACCCGTCGCAGCAACAACAGATGGCCGAAGGCGAGATGCAGGAGATGTCCCAGCAGGATTTGCAGGACATGCTGGATCGTCTTCAGGAACTGATGGAACAGGGCCGAATGGCCGAAGCGCAGCAGTTGTTGGATCAGTTACGCCAGATGATGGAGAACATGCAGGTTACTCAGGGCCAGCAAGGTCAGCAGAGTCCGGGCCAGCAGGCGATGGAGGGGTTGGCCGAGACGCTTCGCGAGCAGCAGGGCCTCTCGGACGAGGCCTTCCGCGACTTGCAGGAACAATTCAATCCAAATGCTCAGCAGGGTCAGTCGCAGCAGAACCAGGGCCGCGATGGCGATCAGGGTCAGGGCCAGCAGCACAGTCAGGGCCAGGGACAGCAAGGCCAGCAACAAGGGCAAGGTCAGCAGCCGGGGCAACAGGGTCAGCCACGCCCGGGCCAACAGGGCCAACAGCCGGGTGGCGGCGCCGAGGGCAGTCTTGCGGATCGCCAGCAGGCGCTTAGGAACGAATTGAACCGGCAAACGCAGAACCTCCCCGGTGCGGGGACGCCCGAGGGCGATGCGGCCCGCGAAAGCTTGGGCCGCGCAGGTGAGGCGATGGACCGGGCCGAAGATGCGCTTCGGGAAGAAGATTTCGCCGGTGCGCTGGATAACCAGGCAGACGCGATGGAGGCCTTGCGCGAAGGCATGCGCGAGCTGGCCGAGCAGATGGCAGAGCAGCAACAGCAGCAGGGCGGCCAGCAAGGCGAACAGATGGGGGACGCCAACGAGAACGGCAGCCGCGATCCGCTGGGCCGCGATGTCGGGCAGAATGGACAGATCGGCACCGATGAAAGCCTGCTACAGGGCGAAGATGTCTATCGCCGTGCGCGCGAACTGCTAGATGAAATCCGCCGCCGTTCGGGCGATCAGCAGCGTCCAACCGAAGAGCTTGAGTACCTCAAGCGTCTGCTTGAACGTTTCTGATTTGATAGCCGGAAGCTTGAAAAGCTTTCGAATCGAATTCTTTTCCAGAAACTGTTCAGCCGCTGATCAGCCCCGAAATCCAGTCACGTAACTGGTTCGCACGATCGACGTAGGTGATCAAACCGGCTTCGGCCTCCGGCAGAGCACGCGCGATGGCGGGCGCCTGGGCATATGCGAAGATCATTGCGATAACGAGGAACACCACCAAAAAGAAACCAATTCGGAACCCCGAGCGGCGCTTGGCGTCCTGCATTGAATCCGTGCCACGTGGGGATGGTTTGAGGGTTGAATTTATCTCGTCGATGTCCGGCAGAAGATCACGCTTCGGCTCTTCATAGGCGACGTCTTCTTCCGGTTCGGCGGGTGTTTCCAGTTTGGGCGATTCAGGTTTCGCCCGTGCTTCCATTTCGGGTGCGTCTTCGCCCAGATGCGCCATCCGCGCCCTGAGCGCCCGCGATGGTGTCTCGCGGTTGCGGATCGTGTCGAGCCCCAGGTCGGCTTGCGTTTCGATAGTCTCTGACGGAGGCGCGCGGCGCTGGGAGAGTTCACGTTCGGCCTCTTCGCGGAGGATGTCCAAATCGGCGGCGTCCGCTGGACGGCGTCCCTCCGGTCCGCTGTCGCCGACCGTTGTCGCTGCCGCGGCAGCGGCAACGGCGGCGGTCGCGTCCGCATATATGTCTTTCTGGTCTTCGACCGCGGCATCTTCCTCGTACCCACCCGCATCCGCATCCTCATCCGGCTCTGACAGGATTTCTTCCTCGGGAGCAGTTGTTTCTTCCGTGGCGACCTGTTCTTCGGTGTGTTCGCTTGCGGACGCCTCATCCGGCGCTTCAGCGTCAGCACTTTCTTCGCTCGCATCGTCTATGAAGGCGTCATCGCCATAGGCGGCTTCTTCCAGGGCACGCTGAAAGTCTGTTTCGTCGTCCTCGGCTTCGAAGACCTCGCGGCTCAGGTTTTCGGGTCGGGTTGCGGCCCGGCTGCTTGCCGTCGGTTCGGTTGATGGCTCTTCAAAATCGGACACGTCTTCGGATGTATCGTCGGCCCCAAATGCGTCACCGGCTGGCATGGCCGCGGCTGGCTCTGCAGGACCGGGCAGCTCGAACCATGTGTGCCCGCAATTCGAACACTGTACGTCACGCCCTTCGTCGGGGATCATCGATCCGTCGATCTCATATTGAGCGCTGCAATTGGGACAAACCAGCCGCATATGCCTATCCTCGCCTGAACCGGGTGCCCATTCGGGCTTCTAACCCACCTGCCGCCTAAGTCTTAGCAGCTTGAAACGCCGCGTGGAACCCGCGGCGTTGATCCCGCTTGGCAAGTCGGGCAAAAGCGACCTCAAAGGTGCGGAGAAGCTGCTTGATCGAGCTGGACAGTGTCAAAATGAGCTTTGGCGACCGCACTCTGTTTCAGGATGTGACGCTTTTGCTGCCCGAGGGGAGCTTTCACTTTCTGACCGGGCCGTCCGGCGCTGGTAAAACAACGCTTCTGCGGCTGTGTTCCCTGCAATTGAGGGCAAATCACGGACGTGTCCGCCTTTTGGGGCAGGATACGCGCGGGTTGGACCGGGACGCGATCGCGTCTTTCCGGCGTCGGATTGGAGTTGTTCATCAGGATAGCCGGTTTGTGGATCACCTTACCGTTGCAGAGAATGTCACGCTGCCATTGGCCGTCAGCGGTCGTTCTTCCGACGATCCGGGCGACTTGAGCGAGCTTATGGGGTGGGTTGGCCTGGGCGGTGTTGCCGACCGATACCCGCCGGAGTTGTCCGGGGGAGAGCGACAAAGGGCGGCCTTGGCGCGCGCGGTCATCCTGTCGCCCGAGATCGTGCTGGCGGATGAACCCACCGGCAATGTCGATTGGGAGATGTCCTTGAAGCTCTTGGATCTGCTGATCGAGTTGAACCGCTTGGGCAAGACCGTGCTGTGCGCCACGCACGACCTGAACCTAATCCGGCAGGCGAAGTCGCGCATCCCCGCGCGGGTGCTTCGGATCCGCGATCAGGGTGTATCCGCGGGGGCCGAGTTGTGATTAGTTTTCGGACCCTTCTTTTGGGCGATGGCACCGCGAACCGTGTTGTGCCGCCTTCAGGCTTTACAGCGGCTTTGACGGTTGTCAGTTCCGCAGCGATGGCCTTTTTGGCCGTTTTCGCGATTGCATTGGGGCTGGCGGCCAGCGAATTGGCGACGCGGTGGGAAAACGAGCTGAGCGGAACCGCGACGGTGCGCATTCCGGCCAGTGGCGGCGAAGAAATGGTGCAGACCGAGGCTGTTTTGACGGCGCTTCGGCAAACGCCCGGCATTGCGGCCGTGCGCGTGATCGAGGACCACGAGCAGATCGCATTGCTTGCGCCGTGGTTCGGCGAAGGTGTGCCGTTGGACAAATTGCGGCTGCCGACCCTGATCGAAGTGACGGAAACCGAGATAGGCCCTGAGTTGGACGGCTTGCGCCTGCGTTTGTCGGCAGAAGCGCCCGGGGCGGTTTACGACACCCATAGCCGGTGGCGCATCCCTCTTGTGGAGGCGGCGTCGCGACTGCGCTTTCTGGGGGTTCTGTCGCTTTGCCTGATTGCGACCGTGACGGCGGTGACTGTTGCGTTGGCGGCCGCGGCCTCGTTGGCGGCCAACGGTCAGGTGATCGACGTTTTGCGCCTGATCGGCGCGCGCGACAGTTGGATCGCCGCCGCATTCACGCGCCGTTTCACGATACGTGCTTTCTTGGGAGCCCTCGGGGGCGTGGTGCTGGCGATGGTAACGGTCGCGGCTATTCCGGGGGGTGTCGAAGCGGGTGTGTTGAGCGGCCTTGGCTTTGACGGTGTCGAATGGCTGTTGCCGCTGCTGGTGCCGGTTCTTGCCGCCGGTCTTGCCTTTGCAGCCACCTGGGTTGCCGCGCGGCGTCGATTGTCGGGAGTTGAATGATGCAATACCTGCGATCGCTTATCTTCAACATCGCGATTTATGCCATGATGGCGATTTATGCGGTGCTCTTCTTCATCCCCGCTTTGATCAGCAGAGACTGGGCCTTCAAGGCGTGTCATGCGTGGTGCGTATTCGTACGGTGGATGTTGCGTTGGCTGGTCGGGCTGGAAACGGAGGTGCGTGGCACACCGCCGGACGGCGAAGTCGTGATCGCGGCCAAGCACCAGTCGTTTTTGGATATTATCATGATCTATAACTCGGTGCCGCGCGGCAAATTCATCATGAAGCGCGAGCTGATGTATGCCCCTTTCCTGGGCCAATACGGGCTTCGGATCGGGTGTGTTCCGGTTGACCGCGGTAAGCGGGGCGCGGCTATCGAGAAGATGAAGAGGGACGTAGAGAAGGGGCGTGCAGAGCCCGGGCAGTTGATTATCTATCCGCAAGGTACCCGTGTCGCACCAGGCGTGAAACGGCCGTACAAGGTCGGAACGGGTGTCTTGTACGAGCAGCTTGGGCAGCCCTGCGTCCCGGTTGCCGCAAATGTCGGGTACTTCTGGCCGAAGCGCGGTGTCTTGCGCAAGCCCGGCAAAGCGGTAGTCGAATTTCTGGACCCGATCCCACCGGGGTTGCCGGTCAAGGAGTTCATGGCAACGCTTGAGGAGGCCGTCGAGCAGAAGTCTGACGCCTTGCTGGACGAGGCAAAGAGAGGCGGTGTCTAGGACGCCTGCTTTTCGACCGGGGCGTCGAGGTCAAGCCGGTAGTCGGTAAACCGGCTCTCTTTGCCAACCGCATGATGTCCATCACACCGACAGGCGCGCATTGGTTGATGCCCCACGAATAGGGCAGGTTTCAGTTTCTTGCGCATTGCCGTCCAACTGGCCATATAGGCTCCGAAGTCAAAAGGTAGGCACGCATGCAGAACTATCTGGAATTCGAGAAGCCTCTGGCCGAGATCGAGGGCAAAGCCGAAGAGCTGCGCGCCATGGCGCGTGCCAATCCGGAAATGGATGTCGAAAAGGAAGCGGCGGCGCTGGACAAGAAGGCGCGCGACATGCTGCAGGGTTTGTACAAGGACCTCTCGCCATGGCAAAAATGCCAAGTGGCGCGACATGGCGATCGCCCCCATTCAAGCGACTACATCGATGCCCTTTTCACCGAATACTCGCCCTTGGCAGGGGATCGGAACTTTGCCGACGATCAGGCGGTAATGGGCGGCTTGGCGCGGCTCAACGACCGACCCGTGATGGTGATCGGGCACGAGAAAGGGAGCGACACCAACAGCCGGATCGAAAAGAACTTTGGCATGGCGCGCCCCGAGGGGTACCGGAAGGCGATCCGGCTGATGGATCTGGCGGACCGGTTCAATGTGCCTGTCGTTACTCTGATCGACACGCCGGGGGCGTATCCCGGCAAGGGCGCGGAAGAGCGCGGCCAGTCGGAAGCGATTGCGCGCTCGACCGAGAAGTGCCTGAAGCTGGGCGTGCCGCTGGTGTCTGTTGTCGTGGGCGAAGGCGGCTCGGGCGGAGCCGTGGCCTTTGCGACGGCGAACCGCGTGGCGATGCTGGAGCATTCGATTTACTCGGTCATCTCGCCCGAGGGCTGTGCGTCGATCCTTTGGAAAGACGCTGAGAAAATGCGCGAGGCCGCCGAAGCGTTGCGGTTGACGGCGCAGGACCTGCACAAGCTGGGGGTCATCGACCGGATCATTGGCGAGCCCATGGGCGGTGCGCAGCGCGACAGGGACGCCACGATCAAATCGGTTGGCCAGTGCATCGAAGACATCCTGAACCAGCTTGCTCCGATGTCGCGTGAAGACCTGATAAAGGATCGCCGAGCCAAGTTCCTGGCGATGGGTCAGACTGGCCTTGCCGCTTGATGTCGGTGATCTTCCTGACGCTCTGACCGGGCCTGCGGCCTGGGTCGGCGCCGACATGGCGGCGCGCCCCGAGCTTTGGTGGGTCGAGCTTGATCCTGCCACGATTGCCGAGCTTGAGGCGGCGGCGGAACACTTCCTGTCGAAAGGGAAGGATATCGGTGAACTTCAAGCTTCGGATTTCCCGCTGGGTCCATTCGCGGAGCACTTGGGGAGGTTGCGTCATAAGCTGATCCATGGGATCGGCTTCGAGGTTCTGAGTGGGTTGCCGGTGACGTCCTACTCGCGCAAAAAGGCGGCGGCGATTTTTTGCGGGATCGGAGCGCATCTCGGGTCGGCCCGGTCGCAGAACGCCGAAGGCCATTTGCTGGGCCACGTCCGGAACGTTGACGCCGATCCGACGGACCCGAAGACGCGGATCTATCAGACGAGCGCGCGGCAGAGCTTTCACACCGACAGCGCCGACGTCGTGGGGCTGCTTTGTCTGAAGGACGCCAGGGAAGGCGGCGACTCGCTGCTGGTCAGTGCCGAGGCGATTTACAATCGGATGCTTCGTGACCGACCCGACCTGCTGGCACTTCTTTTCGATCCGATCGCCACCGACCGGCGCAGCGAAGTGCCGGAAGGGATGGAGCCGTTCATGACGATCCCGCCCCTGTCGTGGCACGAGGGCAAACTAACCGTCTTCTATCAGCGGCAATACATTGACAGTGCCCAGCGGTTCGAGGGCGCCATGCGGCTGACGGACGCACATGTCGAAGCGCTGGACATGTTCGATGCGCTTGCCAATGATCCCGCGCTGCATCTGGTCATGCGGCTGGTACCGGGCGATATGCAGTTCGTTTATAACCACACACAGCTGCACGACCGGACGGGCTTCACCGATTGGCCCGATCCGCATCAGCGTCGGCATTTGCTGCGGCTTTGGCTCTCGGTGCCGGGAGACCGTGCGCTTCCAGAGAGTTTCCGGCAGCGCTATGGCAGTATCGAGATCGGCAATCGCGGTGGGATCGTAACGAAGGGCACCAGACTTCACGCCCCAATCGACTAGCGTCGATCCAGGATCGCCATCATTTTCTTATTCAATTCCTCCTGCCAAGGACCGCGAATTTCACGGACACGGGCCACATAGGCCTCGTTTTCGGAGGGCGGAATCGCAGGATCGTAGGCATCGGCCACTTCGATCATGGCGCGTCGGTCCATGTCGTTGAAGGCATTGACCAATTGCTCGGCTTTCTCGCGCGGAATGCCGGTGGCCTCGAACGCCGAACGCCCGATCCGAAGCGCGCTGTCATAGGTTTCGCGGATGATGTCGCGGCACCCGATGCGCCAGAGTTCGTAGACATGGTGGCGATTGCGGGCGGCGGCCACGACATGCAAGTTCGGATAGGTCGAAATGGCGTATTCGGCAAGTTTGGTCACCTGTTCGGGGTTGTCGATGCAAATGACAAGAACCTTCGCGCGGCCGATCCCGGCGGCGGTCAACAGATCGGGACGCGTCGCGTCGCCGTAATACACGCGGGCCCCGAACTTGCGAAGCGTGTCGATTTGGTTCGAGTCGTAGTCGATCACCGTTGTTTTGTAACCGGCGGCCAAAAG
>JASJDQ010000092.1 GCA_030065075.1 Paracoccaceae bacterium
GAAAACACTATTCCTTTGGCGCGCGCAGAAAGAATGAGTTAACAGCAGCTAGCTGCACACAAACATTTGTTAAGTTATTAAAATTAAATTAAAAATACTTTGACCCCGTAAAATACCTATGTCAGCTTTGTTGCCATACAGGGGTCTAGTCTCCGTTCTTCGCTGCAACTGAAAAAGAACGTCCGACATGAATGTGTCCTTCAAGCTTCGCGGTGCTCGCGATGTGTTCGAACAATCGATTGCCGAGCAGATTTGGCGTCAGAAATATCGGTATGTCTCGTTTGGCAGGATTGTCGACGAAACCGTCGATGATACATGGCTGCGCGTGGCGCGCGGCCTGGCGGCGGCGGAACCCGAGGCGAACCGGTCCGCGCGCGCGCGGGAATTCTATCAGGCCATGGCCGACTTCCAATTGCTGCCGGGCGGTCGCATTCTTTCGGGGTGCGGAACGACACGCGACGTCACACTGTTCAATACCTTCGTGATGCGAACCATCCCGGATTCGATAGACGGTATCATGGAGACATTGAAGGACGCCGCGCGCACCATGAAGATGGGGGGCGGACTGGGGTTTGACTTCTCGACCATTCGGCCCGCAGGCACGCCGGTCAGTGGCCTTGATTGCCCCGCGGCGGGGCCGCTCGCGGTCATGGATATTGCCGATGCCATATGCGCAATGATCGTCACGGGGATGGGACGTGGCGCGATGATGGCGACGCTGTCGTGCGACCACCCGGATATCGAGACCTTTGTTTCGGCCAAATCCGATCCCAGCCGATTGCGCAATTTCAATGTCTCGGTACTTGTCACGGATCGCTTTATGGAGGCGGTCGCGGAGGATGCACCCTGGGACTTGACTTGGGCGGGAGAAACCAGACGAACAATCAGCGCGCGCGCACTCTGGAACCAGATCATGACCCAAACCTATGAGGCTGCCGAGCCCGGGGTTCTTTTCATCGACAGGATCAATGCTGCCAACCCGTTGTGCTACGCCGAACAGGTAGCCGCGACCAATTCCTGTGCCGAGCAGCCTTTGCCACCATACGGCGCCTGTCCTCTGGCTTCGATCAACCTTGCGCGGCTGGTGGAACAACCATTTGAACGCGACGCGCAGCTCGACCTTGGTGCCCTGCAATCCCTGACCGCCACAGCGGTTCGTATGCTGGACAACGTGATCGACGTAAGCCGGTTCCCGGTACCCGCACAGATGTGGGAAGCACAAAACAAGCGTCGGATCGGGATCGGGATCACCGGCCTTGCCAATGCCTTGATCATGCTTGGCATCCGCTATGGCTCGGATGCGGCGCTCGCCAAGCTCGAGCTTTGGCTGAGCACCTTGCAGAACGTGGCGTATCGGACGTCCGCGCGTCTTGCGGCCGAACGTGGCGCGTTCCCGGCCTATCAGGCTGCGCTGCACCAGAATCAACCTGCGATACAGCGCCTTGAGCCGAAAACACGCAGCGAGGTGGCGGCGTTTGGTTTGCGAAACGGCGTGCTCACGACGATACCTCCGACCGGAACGACCTCCATGTTCGCGGGCAATGTGTCGTCGGGGATCGAGCCGGTTTTTTCAGCGTCCTTCACGCGGAGGATCACCCGGCCCGACGGAAGCAAAAGCCTAGAAGAGGTGCAGGATTACGCGGCCTGGGCCTTTCACCAGCGCTTCGGGCAGGATGCACCTTTACCCCCCGCCTTCGTTACGGTTGCCGATCTGGCGCCCGAGGATCACATTCGCACGCAGGCCACGGCGCAGCGGTGGATCGACAGCGGGATCTCCAAGACCGTGAACTGTCCGGAAGATATCGTTTTCGACGACTTCGCATCGATCTACCTCCTAGCCTATCAACAGGGGTGCAAGGGCTGCACGACCTATCGACCGAATGCGATCACCGGATCGGTGCTCTCAGCATGACAGGTGGTGATTGGCAGGCGACACATCGGCATCGCAAGGGGGGTCTCTATCGTGTGTTGTCGGAAGGTGTCTGGGAGCCGGATCGGTCTGCCGTCGTCATCTACGATGATACAGAGGGCACGGTCTGGGTCCGACCCAGGCAAGAATTCAAGGACGGCCGTTTCGAAAAGGTCTCTGGGCCTGATTGACAGCGCGCCCGGGCACTCTGCGTCTCACGGCAAGCGATCCAGTACTTCCGCCACGATTGCTTTCGTGCCCATTGGCCCACCGAATTCCATTGGCTGCAAGCGGTTCGCGGCAAAGCCGGCTTCGACCGCACCTTCAATGAGACCTGCGGCCTCGGCATAGCGCGGCTCGCCCGATGTCTCTGCCATGTAATCCAGCATCAACGCCCCGGACAGGATCGCGGCCAATGGGTTTGCCTTGTCTTGCCCCATGATGTCGGGCGCCGATCCATGAGCAGGCTGGAACAGTCCATGTTCGTCGCCAATCTCGGCGCAGGCCGCCATGCCCATGCCGCCCACCAAACCTCCCGCGAGGTCGGAGAGGATATCGCCGAACATGTTCTCCATCACCAGAACGTCGAACGCCCAAGGCTGGCGCACAAGATCAAGCGCCTGCGCATCCACGTAATTGTAGCCCACGGTAACATCAGGAAACGCGGGCCGGATTTCGTCGAAAATCTTGCGGAAGAAAGCCATAGAGGCAAAGACGTTGGCCTTGTCGACGCAGGTCAGATGTCCCGGTCTGCCCCGCGCCTTTCGCCGTTCGGCCAGTCGAAAGCCGAACCGGTGAAGCTTCTCTGTCACCTCGCGCGTAATGCGAAGTGTATCGCGGACCTCTGTGTCACCACGAATATCGCTTCGGCCGTGGGCGGCCGCGGAATAGAAGAGGCCTTCGGTCGACTCGCGGAGAATAACCAGATCAATGCCCTCGGCGCGCGGATCGGCAAGACGCTTGGGCGCATTTGGGTAGGCCTTCACAGGGCGAACACCTGCGTAAAGCCCGAACATGTCTCGGAGCCGCAGGTGCGGGCTGATCTCGGTCCCATCCTCATGCCGGACCGATGGAAGTCCGATCGCGCCCAGGAAAATCGCATCGGCCGCGCCCGCTCGGGCCTCGCCATCGGGTTCGATGTCCCGTCCGGTCTCGCAAAAATAACCCGCGCCCGCATGGATCTCGTCATAGACCAGAACCGGCAAACCGATGGCTTCGATGGCACGATCAACAACCGCCATGGACCCATTGGCAACGTCGACACCGATGCCATCTCCACGGATCAATGCAACTCGAAGCCCCTTGGTCATCCGCTACTCCCGATGGCAGTTCGTTCCGATCTTGCCTTGCCTTGCCACCAAAAATCCCGGCGGCACAAGCCAATTGCAGTGCGGAACACCGCCTAAAACAGTCGGGTCCTCCCACAAAGCGCCAAGAATTGATCACAAAATTGCCGCAAATCAATCATCTACCAGACGATGTTCTTGCCGAGTTCAATGGGTTTTCTGGGTGAACCGCATTGGGGTGGCACAATGCAAGGCAACGAGGTCGTCGACCTTAACAAATACCGTAGTTCGGAAACGAGCGACACCACATCAGACGAAGCAGGTCTGCAGTTTCTGCCAGCGGGCACGAAACTGCTTCTTGGTCAGTACACCATCGACGGGTACCTGAATTGTGGTGGGTTCGGCATTACCTATACCGCGACCGACAGCTTGCAGCGCAAAGTCGTTGTCAAAGAGTGCTTTCCCGGAGAACTGGCCTATCGGACCGGCGCCTGCATGGCGCCTCGTAGCCCCAAGTACAGATCCGAGCTAGAAACAATTGTGCAGCATTTCGTGGAAGAGGCGCATCGGCTGGCGAACATGTGCCACGACGGCATCGTCCACGTACACCAGATCTTCGAAGAAAATGACACCGCCTATATGGCGATGGATTTCATTGACGGGCCCGACCTGCTGGACGTGGTCGACACCAGCAAGCTGCGACTTGGCCCCGGTGCAGTGCAGGACCTGACCAGAAAAATGCTGAGCGCGATCAAGCACGTGCACGACCACGGCATGCTCCATCGTGACATTTCGCCCGACAACATCCTGATCGCGCCCGGCGGCGATCCGGTGTTGATCGACTTTGGCGCCGCGCGTGAAAAGACACAACAGAAGCAACGCGCCCTGTCGAAGCTGAAATTCGTCAAAGATGGGTATAGCCCGCAGGAATTCTATATCGCCGGCAGCGAGCAGGGGCCTTGGAGTGACCTCTATTCCTTCGCCGCCTCCATGTACCATGTGATCACCGGCGAAGCTCCCATCGGTGGACAGGCCCGTCTTGGAGCACTGGCTGCGAAGAAACCGGACCCCTATGTGCCGTTGGCGAACACTGTCACGGGTTATCCGAAAGGGTTTCTTGCGGCTATCGACAAGGCTTTGGAGGTTATCCCGGAGAACCGCCTGCAATCGGCAGATGAATGGCTGGCCCGCCTTCCCGAATTAGAACCCGATAAGTCTCTCCCGCTTACCTTTGCACTGGCCACAGGTGACGTTTCGATCACCCGGCACGCAAAGCTTGCGGGCGGCGCGATTGCCGCGGGTCTCGCCATTCTGGCCCTATCGCTTTCCGGCCTTTTCGGGCCCGCGCCCACGCAACCGGCTCCGTTGACCGAGCTTTCCCTGCTTGGCGAGCCAGCACTGGGTCATGCCCCAGCTATGACAACTCGGACGGATTCCTCCCCATCGCGCTGGATCGCGGCGCTGCCCGCGGCATTTCCGCCCAGCCCATTCGGAACGCAGACCGAACCGAGCCCCCGCGTGGTCAGCGAAGCGCCCGCGTTGTTTCAGCACGTGCCCCCTCAAGGCGCGATTGCCCTTGCCGGTGACATGACCGACCGTTCACCAAACGTCCTCGCGCCCTCACAGTTTCCGCCTGTAAAGAGCACGTCCGCACCCGTTGCACAGGCCTATGCAAACGCCGGACTTCAGTCCCCGATCATTGAAACCGTCGGCCCTCTTCCTGCCAAGGCCAATGAACCGGGTAAAAGCTTGATGAATTCCGTTCTTGTGTCACCGACTGCCGTGCAGAACCAAGTCGTCAAAGCCGCGACCGATCCACTGCCGGAGGTCGCCGGCCCGCTGACGGACATAAAAACCGTCATGTTGAGCGCCCAGACACCGACCGCGCACCCCATTGAAGCTCCACCAAGCAAGCCGGTCGCGCGCGGCAGGGAAATCGCAGCCCTCCCCCCGCTGCAGACAGAGCGTCGCGTGACTGCCGACACGACGCCGCCCAACTTCTTTGTTCAGCCCGGTCGGGTCCTGCCCAGCCAGATCACCTTTTCCCACTGGGACGTCGACATGCCATTCGCTTCGCGGACCGAGCGCGTGCGATCGGCCAACACCATCGTCATTACCGACGTTTCAGACACGGCCGACTTGTCCATCTCTGGCAATTGGATCGCCGAGGGTGTCATTCTCTACTCTTTCAACGGTGAGCCGCTGCAGCAAGACACACCGCTTCTTGTAAGTGTTCTGAACAACCTGACGGTCGATCCCGACGGCTACACCCGTTCGACCGTACGCTACCGAGATCCAGCCAAGGACATCCTGGACCGCGCCCTGATGGCCGTGCCGGTTGTCCGCGAGATCGGGCTGGCCGACGGGACCATCCTGGAAACTCGGCGCGAAAGCCTGAACTGGGTCACTCGCGTCGTGACCGTTGGAATGCCGGAAAGCGGCCTTGCCCTGGGCGACATCCTGCGCGCCGAGGATCAGACAGGCATTGTTTTTGCATCCCACGAAGACGTGGAAAAAGCTTTGGGAAAGCTGGCCGACCAGAAATCCGAAACGGCTCGTCTTACGGTACTCCGCAACGGCGCTCGTCAGTTGCTGGATTGGCCGCTGGCCCGCGAAGACTAATGAAACGGCCCAAAGGGCTTTGAGTAAAAATGCGTAAAGAAACGCTGAAAAACAAAAGGATACAGGCAATGCAACGTCTCGCAGTGGCGGTAATCTTCATGCTTTCGGCAATTTTCTTCGACACAAGGCCCGTCGACGCACAGGCCGCCTGCGATTTCTACCGGGTGCAAAAGGGCGACACGCTCAAGGACATCTCCGAACGGGTCTATGGCGACCGCAATCACCGCCGGATCTGGCGTGCCAACCGGGAAGAGATCGGGCGCGACCCGAGTGTCATCTCGATCGGGTTGGTGCTTCGGCTGCCGTGCGCAGATGGCGCTTTGCCGAAGGCTGCGCTCGGTGCCAGCCGAACTGCCCCGGGCAAGGCTGAAATCAGCTTCGTGACCGCGAACGGCTACCTTCCTTACACGGACGAAAGTCTGAGCCACCGTGGCCTCTTCACGCACCTCGTGACGAACGCCATGGTCCGTGCAGCGCCCGAGACGCGCTTCGAGGTGGTTTTCGTCAACGACTGGGCCGCCCACGTCGAAACGCTTCTGCCGCGCCAAAGCTTCGACGCAAGCTTTCCCTGGTCGCGCCCCGGGTGTGAGACGCAAGGCATGCTGACCGAGGTGGAACTCTATGCCTGCCAGAACTTTGTCTACACAGACCCGTTCTATGAGATTGTCGAGGGCTTCTTTGCCTGGACCGGCTCCGGGTTCGAAGGCCTGCAACGCTTCGATGATATGGTAGGCACCCGCATTTGCCGTCCTGAAGGTTATCCGACAGGACATCTTGAAGAGCAGGGGTTGATGACATCTGACGTTACGCTCTTGCAGCCAACATCCGCCACCGCATGCTTCCAACTGCTTCTCTCCGGCAAGGCCGATCTTGTAGCGCTCGACACACGTGCAGGTGAACGTGTGGTGAGCGACCTAGGGCTTGAGCAGCAGGTGTCGGAAAACCCGCATCTCTTCTCCATCCAGCCGCTTCGCGTCGCGCTCCACAAGGACAACCCCAAGACCGTGCAACTGGTCGAGCAATTGAACACCGGCCTCGGCATCATGCTTGAAAGCGGTGAATGGGCGGCAATCGTCTCGGACAGCCTGAAGGAACAGACTGCCGCCTTGGTGAACTAGGAGGCGAAGATGCGTGCGTTTGAAGAGCCAACAAATGACCGGACCAAACCCGGCACCCCCCGGAACCCTATCGAGAAAGTGAAAACGCCAATGAAAACGCTGAAATCTCTCTTCGTTGTGGCGGCGCTTCTTTTGCCCGCCGTGCCTGGTACCGCGGCCGCGCAGGAGGCCTGCTCGGTCTACACCGTTCAGTCCGGCGATACGCTGGCAAACATCGCGGAAGCCGCCTATGGGTCGTTCGACTACCAGACGATCTTCAACGCGAACCGCAATCTGATCACCAATCCCAACACGCTCGAAACAGGCATCGCGCTGCAACTCCCTTGCGCGGATGGCAGCCTGCCGGGCGGCTCGACGGCCCAGCAGATCATCGAACAGCAGGAGCAGGTGGCGAACACGCGCACCAGTTCGACCAACAGTTTCGAACCACCTATCAAGGTCGTCTCCGCCAACGGCTGGGCGCCCTTCGTGGGTGAGGAATTCGAAGGCGGCGGTATGCTGGTCAGGCTGGCCACGACCGCACTCAACCGCGGTGGCAACAGCCGCGAATACAACGTCAGCTTCGTCGATGACTGGGGTTCGCACCTCTCGACGCTTTTGCCGCTCGGCGCATTCGACATCTCGATCGCCTGGTACATGCCCGATTGCACCAAGATCGACCTTCTCTCGGAAGCCATGGCCAAGCGCTGTACCGAGCTTGACGCCTCCCTCCCGATCTACGAGTCGGTTGTCGGCTTCTTCACCATGCCCGGGAATGAATACGAAGGCGTCCGCAACTACGCCGACCTCGCCGGTGCGCGCATCTGCCGCCCCGAAGGCTGGTTCACCTTCGATCTGGAGGAACAAGGCCTGAGCGAACCAGTCGTCACCATGGTGGCCCCGAAAACGGTTGAAGACTGCTTTGAACTGATGTCGGACGGCGACGTCGATGTCGTGCCGCTTGAGTTGGAAAACGTCGCCAGCGCCGCCAGTGGCATGGGGATTGAAGGCAAGATCGTCCAGAACCCCTATCTGACGAACCTCCTGAACATGAGCTTCGTGACCCACAAGACCAACCCGCGCGGGCGCGTCTACATCGCCATGCTGAACCGCGGCCTAACGGAGATGCGTGACTCCGGTGAATGGTACGCCATCATCTCGGACGCGCTGGCCGAGGTGAACAACATGAAAACGAATTGATCACATTGCGTACCGATCTGCTTACAGGAGCCAGCGCGCTAGGGAAAACGGAGCTGTCTCCATCGACCTGAAAATATCCCGGGGTTTGGGGCAGAGCCCCAAGGAGGCATCGCGTGCGCCACAGGCGCGCAATTTGAAACCTACCAACTGGTGGACGTCAGTACATCGCTGGGCCATGTAAAGACATGGCTCATGAATTCACTTGCCGCGTCTACTACGAAGACACCGATCTGGCGGGCATCGTCTACTACGCCAACTATCTGAAATTCGTTGAACGCGCGCGCACGGAATGGGTGCGCAGCCTCGGCATCGACCAATCCCGCTTGAAGCAGGAGACCGGCATCGTCTTTGCTGTCCGGCGCGTCGAGGCAGACTACCTCATCCCCGCCCGCTTCGATGACGAACTGACGGTCGAAACTTGCGTGCGCGCACATACCGGCGCGCGGCTCGAACTGACCCAGGATGTGCGGCGGGGTACCGACCTTCTGTTCTCCGCCGCCGTGACCCTTGTTGCACTGACCGACGACGGTCGCCCAACACGTTTGCCCACCGACGTCAGAGCGCTGATCGACGAAAACGCCTGAGCGAAAGCGCGCTGGCCAATCGGCGGCAATATGCCGGGTTCTTCTTGGCAACGCCCCTCTGCGTCGGGTAGATTGAGCACAACGAGGGACCCAAAAGACAATACGAACATGGGTCGAAAAGAGCAGGAAGATGGAAACCGAAGCCTTGGCCGCGGCAGCGCATGCCGATTTCTCGATGTGGGCGCTTTTCTGGCGCGCCACGTTCACCGTCAAACTCGTGATGATCGTTCTCATCCTGGCCTCTGTCTGGGGCTGGGCCGTGATCTTCGATAAACACCGCCAATACGCGCGTGCGCGCCGCGAAACGGGACGGTTCGAAGGGCAATTCTGGTCCGGCGATCCGCTCGATACACTCTTTGACGATATCGGGCCGACGCCCGCTGGTCGCACTGAACGCGTTTTTGCGGCGGGCATGACCGAATGGCGGCGCAGCCACAAACAAGACGGCGAAACCATCGGAGGCGCGCACGTCCGTATCGACCGATCGATGGACGTGGCAATTCAGAAAGAGGCCGAGAGCCTGCAAAAGGGCCTACCGCTTCTGGCAACGATCGGCTCGACCGCCCCCTTCATCGGGCTCTTCGGGACAGTCATCGGCATCATGAACGCCTTCATCGAGATCGGGCAGCAGCAAAGCACCAATCTGGCTGTCGTGGCTCCCGGGATTGCCGAAGCCCTTCTTGCCACCGGTTTGGGCCTGCTCGCCGCCATCCCAGCGGTGATATTCTATAACAAGCTCTCGGCAGATAGTGATCGGATCATCGCGGGATACGAAAGCTTTGCCGATGAATTTGCCACTATTTTGTCGCGCCAATTGGATCAACGCTGATGGGCGCCGCCGTGCAACAGTCCGAGCGGGCCGGTGGAAGTCGCCGCCGGAGGCGCAACCGCCCGATGTCCGAAATCAACGTTACGCCCTTCGTGGATGTGATGTTGGTGCTTTTGATCATCTTCATGGTGGCCGCACCGCTCACGACCGTCGGCGTACCGGTCGAATTGCCCAAGACCGCGGCATCCAGCCTGCCGTCCGAACAGGAGGAGCCGCTGGCGGTGACCCTGACTGCGGACGGGCGCATTCAAATTCAGACCACGGATGTCACCGAAGACGAAATCGTGCCGCGTCTTCGCGGTGTGCTGGCCGAGCGCACGTCCGACCGCGTGTTCCTGCGCGCCGACGGTGCGATCCCTTACGCCCGCGTCGTGCAGATCATGGGCGCGCTTAATGCGGCCGGCATCACCAACATCGGGCTTGTCACCGACACGGGCGGGCCGACGCTGGATGGCGGATAAGCCTTGCGACTGGGCTGGACCCTTTCCTTTGTGGGGCATTCGGCCCTTATCCTGTTCATTCTTTTTGGCGGGCTCTTTCGAGGCGACCGGGTGCCTGAACCGATGACGGTGTCGGATGTCACAGTCATCTCGGAGGCAGAATTCGCCGCTCTTGTTCTGCCCGGGGCCGAACCCGAAGCCCAGACAGATGCACCGGAAGTTTCCGAACCCGCCACCGAAGAAACGGCGCCAGAGGCACCGGCTGAAGACGCTCCACCGAACCTGCCCGAGACGCCGGACGTAGAAGTGCCTGAAGCGCCTGAGGTACCCGACATTACAACGCCGGATCCGGTGCCGAACGCAGTCATCGTGGACGACACGCCGCCCGTCCCGGCACCACCCTCGGAACTGGACGGCACGTCGCTGGAAGCCGACGCAGTGGCCGCGCCCGCGCCACGCGTGGCGGCTGTTCCGCAGGTGGCACCCCCGCCGGATGTGGAAAGCGCGCCCGATGTTGTCCCGGACACAGCACCGGAGCCGACGCCCGAGCCCGAAATCCAGCCGGAGCCCGAAGACGCTGCCGCGCCCGAGGCGGCCAGCGATCGGATCGTGACCGAGGCTGAGGAAGAAAAAACCTACGCGCCCGCCAGTTCCATGCGGCCTCGCGCCCGGCCTACGCGCCCGGTCCGTCGCGCCGAAACGCCTGCCGCGCCAGAGCCTTCCGACACCCAGCCCCGAACGGACGATGCGGTAGCCGACGCCCTCAGAGAGGCAGAGACCGAAGCGCCGGTTCGAAGCGGTCCTCCACTTACCGGCGGCGAGAAGGACGGTCTTCGCGTCGCTGTCAGCCGGTGCTGGAATGTGGGCAGCCTATCGACTGAAGCACTGGGCACCACCGTTGTAGTCGCCGTCGAGATGGAGCAATCCGGCAAGCCGATCACCGGGTCCATCCGGATGGTCGATTTTTCCGGCGGGTCCGAGGCTGGCGCACGGCAGGCGTACGAGGCCGCGCGGCGGGCGATTATCCGCTGTGGCGCGCGAGGCTTCCCGCTACCGGTTGAAAAGTTCGACCAATGGCGTGAAATCGAAATGACGTTCAACCCGGAAGGGATGCAGTTCAGATGAAGATCATTCTTGCCCTCGTTTTTGGCTTGGCCATGCTTGCCCCCGTGCACGCACAGGAACGATCCGGGCCTTTGCGGATCGAGATCACCGAAGGGGTCATCGAACCGGTACCCATCGTTGTCGCGCCCTTCCTCGCCGAGAACGCGGCGGCTGCGGACTATGCGCGCGAAATCACAGGTGTCGTGGCCTCGGACTTGGTGGGGACAGGGCTATTCCGGGACCTGCCGCGTGACGCCTACATCAGTCAGGTCACCGGGTTCGATGCGCCCGTGGCCTATGCGGACTGGAAAGCCATCAACGCCGAAGCGCTTGTGGTGGGGGCTGTGACGCTCACGTCAGACAATCGCCTGCTGGTGAAGTTCCGCCTTTTCGATATCTTCACCGGTGCGCCCCTCGGCGATGGCCTGCAATTTGCCGGAAATACAAACAGTTGGCGGCGTGTGGCGCACAAGGTGGCGGATCAGGTCTATAGTCGGATCACGGGCGAAGATGGCTATTTCGACAGCCGCGTCGTCTATGTCGAGGAAACGGGTCCCAAGAATGCGCGGCAGAAGCGGCTGGCGATCATGGACTACGATGGCGCCAATGTGCAGTACCTGACCGATGCGTCCTCGATCGTGTTGGCGCCACGCTTTTCACCGACTGGCGACCGGGTGCTATTCACCAGCTATGAGACTGGTTTTCCACAGATTTATGAGCTGAGCGTGGGGCAGGTGCAGAAGCGGGCGCTGTCGACGCTGGACGCTGAATCGATGACCTTCGCGCCGCGTTATGCGCCGAACGGGCGAACGGTTGTTTATTCGGAGGCGCGTGGCGGCAATACCGACATCTATCGCCTTGATCTGTCGACCAGTGAACGGGTGCGGCTGACAAGTGCGCCGTCGATCGAAACCGCGCCCTCTTTCTCGCCCGATGGCAGCCAGATCGTTTTCGAGAGCGACCGCTCCGGCAACCAGCAGCTGTACGTCATGAGCGTGAACGGGGGCGAGCCCAAGCGCATCAGCTTCGGGCAGGGGCGCTATGGCACGCCCGTCTGGTCGCCGAGGGGAGATTTCATAGCGTTTACAAAGCAGAACGCGGGGCGGTTCCACATCGGGGTCATGCGTACGGACGGCTCGAACGAGCGCCTATTGACCGCGTCTTTCCTGGATGAAGGCCCGACGTGGGCACCGAATGGGCGTGTTCTGATGTTCACACGTGAAAGTGCAGGGGCCGATGGGCGTCCGGCCTTGTTCAGTGTCGATATCTCGGGAAGGAACCTGCGCCGCGTGCCAACAAATACAGCGGCCTCTGACCCGGCGTGGTCGCCGCTTTTGCCGTAAATGGCAACGCACAGTCGGCTTGGGATTTGGCAAAAATACTGAACAATGCGTGAGCTGTACGTTCGCGGAAACGCGTCTTCTGTACGTTTTGTACATGGTTCAGAGGCCGGTTTTTCCGTTTTGTACAGAAATGCGCGCGGTGGGGTGAACAGTGCGTGACCAAGGCGCGCGCCGACCGCCAGCGAACGGCGCGCGTCAATGCGCACGCGACGCCCTCTGCGCCGCCAGCACTTGAATTGATGACCCCCAAAAAGGCGAAACCCGGGCCACACCAGCACGTGTCCCGGGTCCCGCTCAAGATCGCCCTGCTCCCCAGTGTCGTGAGTGTCCCGGCAGAGCGATCTCACCTTCCCGTTTTGTTTGTGGTGGTCTTGGGAAGGGTATCCGGCAGTATGTCTTCGTCAGGCCACCCACCGCCGTGGCACGCCACGGCCCGTGATCATGCCAAGCGCTGTCATGCGGCCCAACGTCTGGAGGAATGCCTCGGTCGAACGGCTGGTGCGCAGGGTCAGGACAGCGTCCGGCAAATCAAAGGCCGGGTCCTGCGTGTCGTCGCGCAAAACGAGCGAGCCGCGCATGTTCACGATGTCTGGCAAGTCCCAGAACATCTCCGCCAAGGCGCGCACGGTGTCGTCCGGTCCCGCAACGACCAGCCGTGGGCCGTCCTTTTTGCCCTTCATGGAAAAGAGCGCGCTGCGCAGGTGTTCCGTGTCAGCATTCAGATCAAGCGATATGTCATCAAAATCAAACATGAGAGCTAGATAAGCTCAAACCGCTTTGGATATAGGGGGAAAGCACCAGAGTTTTTCCCCAGATGACGCAGCGTCACGGTTTGATGACAAGGGGTTGGATGCGGAAAGCCAACCAAAAATCGTGGAAAAATAGCTGCTCGTTGGACGCCAAGGCGGCACTTTGCGACCCGTTTCGGCGGCTGCTATTGCTTAACAGGCCCGACCGGCATGACTTTGCCGACGTGCCAAAGCGGCATTCCGCCCGTTTTCATGGACGCAAAGCAGTGATACCTTGGCGGCAAGAGCAGTGAAAAAAAGATCACAGGTGACGAAGATGACATTCACGAAAACAGCCCTTCTACTGGCCGCATTGGCACTGGGTGCATGTACAAGCGCCGACCGTTTCGGCTCGGGTGGTGCAGGCGGTGGCGCGGGGGCCGGTGCAGCCGGATCGATCAACGATCCGTCCTCGCCCGCGTATTTCAATGCAACGATCGGCGATCGCGTATTGTTCGAGGTCGATCAGTCGACGCTATCGTTCTCAGCCCAATCGGTGCTTGACGGGCAGGCGGATTGGCTTTTGGCCAATGGCGAATACTCGGCGCTGATCGAAGGGCACGCGGACGAACAGGGCACGCGGGAATACAACCTTGCCCTGGGCGCGCGCCGCGCCTCGGCGGTACAGAACTATCTGATCTCGAAAGGCGTCGCGCCGGGCCGGTTGAAGACGATTTCCTATGGCAAGGAGCGCCCAATCGAGATTTGTTCGGACGAAGCCTGCTATTCGCAGAACCGACGCTCGGTGACGGTCATCACCGCGGGCGCGGGTGCTTGAGACGCGGAGAGTTGTGATGAGGGGTCTTATCCTTGCGGCCGTTTTGCTGGCGACGCCGGTGGCGGCTCAGGACGATCAGACGCTGGCGGACATCCGTCAGGAACTGACCGTGCTCTATGTCGAGATGCAGAAGCTGAAGCGTGAGCTTTCCACGACCGGCGGCGCGAATGTGAACCTTGCGGGCACAAACGCGCTGGAGCGTCTGGACGCCATGGAGGCCGAAGTGCAGCGGCTGACGGCGGCGACCGAGCAGCTGACAAACCGCGTGGATGCGGTCGTGTCCGACGGCACCAACCGGATCGGCGATCTGGAATTCCGGCTTTGCGAGTTGGAAAGCGGCTGCGACATCGGCGCACTGGGCGAGACCACGACACTTGGTGGCGGTGCCTTGCCCGCGGCAACAAATGGCGGGACTGACAGCGGCGGAGGTGCGCCCGCGGCCGTCGCAAGCACGGATCCCGTCGCCGGGCTGGCCGATCTGGGTGGCGTGGAACTGGCCTTTGCCGAGAAGGACGATTTCACTCGGGCCAAGGCAAGCTATGACGGCGGCGATTATGAAGGTGCGGCCGAGCAGTTCCAGAGGTTCACCGAGACATATCAGGGCGGGCCTTTGACCGGTCTTGCGCATCTGATGCGGGGCGAAAGCCTGTCGAAGCTGGGTCTGACCTCTTCGGCAGCGCGGGCCTATCTGGAAAGCTACTCGGGCACGCCAGAGGGCCCGACGGCGCCAACAGCGCTTTTGCGCCTTGGCCAGTCGCTCGACGGCCTGGGGCAAACGCAGGAAGCCTGTATCACACTCTCCGAGGTCAGTGTTCGGTTCCCGACGTCCGATGCGTCGATCGAAGCGCAGGCGGCGCGCGCCAGCATTGGGTGTTCCTGATCGTTGATTGCGCCGCCTGCGGCGTCGCGGTGAGGGGGGGGGGGGGGGGGGGGGGGGGGGGGGGGG
>JASJDQ010000093.1 GCA_030065075.1 Paracoccaceae bacterium
TCGTGCATCTTGCCGAGCGCGCCGATCATCGCGAGGTTCATCATGGACCGCGTCTTGGGATCGATCACATCGTCACCCCAGCCAAAGCCCCAGCACCAGGCGGTCATGGCCTCCTGAAACGGGCGCGTGAAGTCATCCGCCGCGGCGAGGTTCTTTTCAACGTATTCGGCGCCCAAAGTGCCCTTCCGTTGTTCCAGGCCCTTCAGAAAAAGGTCTTCGTCAAATGTACTCATGGGGTCGTCCTTGTCTTTGATATCAGGCGGTATTGGTAGAGGTGATCGTAATGGGCTCGCATCCGGCGATACACGCGCGCCACGCGTTCGGGCGCCTCCGCGATCTCGACATAGCGGCGCGTTTGAGGCTTCAGCCCGGTCGAGGCCTTGAGGTTCGCGTGAAAGCTGCCGCCGTCCCACCAGCTGTATTGCGCGGTGTCGGCGCCGGGTTCCCAGCTAAGCGCATCGGGCAGAAAGGGGATGCCCACGGCCTTGCAGAAGGCCGCGACCATGGTTTCAGGGTCTTCCAGCAGATCATCGCTGTCGATCACGGGCGGCGGCGCCCCGTTCAACGCCGTCAGCAGATCGAAGAGCGCGCGTTGCTCGGGAAAGCCCACCTCCAACTCGTCGAAGTCCGGCCACTTGTCGTGGATCGACGTGATGGTCTTCGCCGGGTCACGGATCAGGAAGGCGTGGGTGAAATGCGCCAGGAATTCCGGCGTCCACATGTGGTTGATGTAATGCGGAAAGTCCTTCAGGAAGACCGGCCCTTTCCGGGCACGCACCTTAATATCCTCCCACACGCTTTCGAGCGTCAGGCCGGGCGTCGTCTTGTCACCGGGGCGAAAGCGCGGCCAAAGCGGGTCTTCGCCCTGATACCACGCCTCGCCGAAGGGTTCGTGCAGGCAGTCGAGGTCGCCGCGTTGGCGCATCATCCACTCGAACGCGGTCGAGGTGGACCTCGGCACGGCCCAAAGCGCGATTATTTTGTGCATCGCAAGCTTTCCAACAAGCGGCCTTGCGGCGTCACCGGCGCCAGACTCAAATCTTTGAAAATACGCCAGTATAGCGCGATATCATGGCCGACGACCGGCTTGCCCAGCATCGCCTCCAACTCGCGTGCCAGGTGCAAGGGCCGCTGGGGCAACCCGTCCGGTCCGGAACGGAAATTGCACATGCCGTTGATCAGGTAAGCGTCCGCGTCGGGCGCCTGCTCGGCCACATAGGCGAAGCTCTTCGCCGCCAGATCACCCTCGAAGACCCAGCGCTCTGCGTTGACCGCCTCTTGGTCCGGAAACCAGCCCTGATCGGCGAAGTTGCCGGCCCAAAGGACATCGAAGCCCGCTTCCTTCAGGAACCCAACCGTGCCTTGCCACCACGCGGGCCAATGATAGGCCGCATTGAGCGCCACTTTTTCCACGCCAAGTGCCCGAAGCGCTTCGACCATGGCGTAGCCCGCCATGTGAAAGCGCGTCTGGTACTTGTCGGAAAGCGCCTCGCAGTGCGCGCGGATACCGTCGACCCCCAGCCCGCTGGCATGGACCCAGTTCGAGCCGACCTGCCCGCAGACATCGACACCGTTTCGGGACATGCAATGCACGAAATCCTCTATCATCCCGAAGTTCGCCTTCCGCTGGTCCAGCCCGTGGACATAATCGGGCACATGGAGCATCCAGCCGTGGACACCGACCGTTTCAGGACACATGCGCAGGAAATCAGATGGGGCCGCGTCATAATCGAACGGCGGACAGGTGAAGCCCACCTGATGGGGAAAGAGCTTGTGTTCGGGCTGCCACTCGGTGGGCATCATGGGGTGGCACCGGCGGGCCCGTCCGCCTCCATCTCGGCCTTCGGGCCTCGACCGAAGTGCGCGCTCGCTTCGCGCGCGGCAGCCCTATCCATCGATCGCCTCGCGCATCCAGCGTTGCAGGTGCAGGATGGAATGTTCCGACATCACGCCGCAGTTGGGATCGACGACGAGCGGCCCCGGCACATAGCCCTTTGATTTGAGGCCGCGCTGCACGCTTTCGACAAGGTGGATGTCTTCTTCGACCGTGGTTTCGCGATCCTGCACCGCCATCTGGCGGACAATCTCGTCCTCCTTGCCCCCCACCGAATACCAGCCCCGCCAGACCACCACATGTTCCGCATCGGCGGCGCGCCAGTGGTAGGTGTTCAGAAGATTGCCCGGATAGACCTGGAACGAGAACATCGGCCAGAGGAACCACGACGAATACTTGTCGTTGTTCGGGTAACCGCTTTCGATGTCGTAGGACATCGCATCAAGATCGTTGCATTCGGTCGTGTGCCGCAGGCAATAACCCTGGGGCTGAATGTCATAGGTCTGAGGCTGGATGACGCCACATGAAAAGGTCGGGTGGCATAGGCTGCAATGGTAGCATTCCGAATAGTTCTCGACCGAGACTTTCCAATTGCAGGCCTCTGGCACCTCGACCCATTCGAGGGGGGCGAGCATTTCCCAATGCGGCAGGAACGCCTCCATTTCCGCTCGCGCTCCGGGAAACCACTCGTCCATGGGCCTCGCGTTGGCGTCGAGATTGACGAAGACGAAGCCAAGGAACTCCTCGGTCCGCACCTCTGTCAGGCAAATTTCCGACGCATCGAAGCCGGGGACGGATTTCGCGTTGGGCGCGGCACGCAGACCGCCCGTCAGTTCGTAGGTCCAGGCGTGATAAGGACAGACGACGACGCGGGTGGTGCCTGTGCCGCTGAGCAACTGATGCGCACGGTGCTGACAGACGTTGTAGAACGTGCGGATCACATCGTCGCGCCCCCGGATGCAAAACAGGCTTTCGTCGGCAAGCTCGAAAGTGACGTAGTCGCCCGGGTTCCGAAGCTGGCTGGCGTGACAGGCAAACTGCCAGGTTTCGGACAAGAGCCCGGCCTTTTCGACCTCGAAGACGGCCGGATCGGTGTAATAGCGTGCCGCCAGCGACCGGGTGGGTACAGCACTCATGCCGGGTCTTCCTGATAGATACCGAGTTGCGCACGGCGGTCGTGGAAGGTCTTGACCCGGCCCACGATTTCGTCCGAGGCGGCGGCGATGACGAAGCTCAGAAGCGTTTCCAGCACCGCGATGGTCGATACCGAAGATGGGAAGAACTGCGGCGTGTCGACGTTGACGATGAACCGGTGGTCGGCGGCGCGAATGATCGGACTGGCGGGGCTGTCGGAAAGCGCGACGATGGTCAGCCCCTGTTCGCGTGCCACCTCGACCGCGTCGATCACTTCCGTCCGATAGGGCCTCATGGTCATCGCGATCAGCACGTCGCGCTGATCGGCCCAGGCCAGATCGTCAACCGGCGTCGAGCCTGCCCGTGGAATGGCGTGGAACTGGGTCATGCCGGTGGACGCCAGATAGGTGAAGTTCCGCGCGATGGCATTGTTCACACCGACGCCAAGCGTGAAGACCTGACGGCTGTTCCAGATGGCTTCTGCTGCCGCGTTTAGCGCGTTAGCGTCGATGGCGGCGAAAGTTTCTTCGAGGTTCTTCAGAGCAGCCTCGGCCATGTCGGCATAAAGCCCGCCCATGTCGCCGGTCTTCCGCACGCCCTGCAACCAGCGCGCGCGATCGGGAAAGCTTGCCGTGCCCTGCCGGATCGCCTCGCGGAAGGGCGCGCGAAAATCCTCGTACCCCTCGAACCCCACCTGCCGCGCCATGCGCACGAAGGTGTTGGGCTTAACTTTTGCCGCCTCCGCGATCTCGCGTACGGTCGAGACGCCCACATCCTGCGGGTTTTCCAGCACATAGCGCGCGGCCTTCTGCGCCTCGGGTGTGAGGTCATCCCACTCGTCGGACAGGCGTTCCAACACGCGCGATGACACATTTGTCCCATTCATAATTGACAATGGTACATATCGACCCCTAGCCTGTCCAACAGTTTTCGGATCGGAGTCGCCCATGTCCACCGCCGTCCTGCCCGCGCATGCCCGCGTCGTCATTGTCGGAGGCGGCGTCATGGGCGTGGGCCTTGCCTATCACCTGGCGCATGAAGGCTGGGGGGCGGAAACCGTACTGCTGGAGAAAGCCGAACTGACCAGTGGCAGCACATGGCACGCTGCCGGGCAAATCACCCATTCGACCTCCAGCTTCAGCTTGGGCAAATGCGTCGATTACAATATCGGCCTCTATTCCGGTGCGCTGGAAACCGAGACGGGCCAGGCCGTCACGTGGCACGGCTGCGGCTCGTTCCGGCTGGCCTACACGGAAGACGAGATGGACTGGCTGCGACACACGCTGTCCGTCGCGCGTTCGCTGGGTTTCAACATTGAGCTGGTTGGCCCGGAGCGCGTGGCCGAACTGCACCCTTTCTACAACCTCGACGGTGTCCTCGGCGCGCTGCACACCCCCGACGATGGACACGTAGATCCGACAAACGTCACGATGGCGATGGCGGCGGGTGCTCGCGCTTTGGGCGCGAAAATCATCCGCCGCTGCCGGGCGACAAACATCCATAAAGCCGCGAACGGCGAATGGGTCGTGGAAACCGAACACGGCACGATCACCTGCGAACACGTCGTCAATGCAGGCGGCACCTATGCCCGCCAGATGGGCGAGTGGTCGGACCTGCAACTGCCCATGACCTCGATGACGCACCACTACTTCGTCACCGAACCTGTGCCGGAGTTCCAGGACCTCGATCGCGAGCTGCCCGTCATTCGAGATGACCGCAAGGTCTCGGGCTATATCCGGATGGAGCAGAAACGCGGGCTGATCGGCATCTATGAAAAGGAGAACCCGAACACCGTCTGGGAGGACCATTGCCCGTGGGAGGCCGAGAACGAGCTTTTCGACGCCGACTATGACCGGATCATGCCGTGGCTGGAAGAAAGCCTGAACCGCATGCCTGTCTTCGCCGATCTCGGCATCACGCGCGAGGTCCACGGTGCGATCAGCCATCCGCCAGACGGCAACCCGCTGATCGGTCCGGCGCCGGGCGTCCGGAATTACTGGTGCTGCTGCGGCACCCAGATCGGTATCGGCTGGGGGCCGGGGCTGACACGCGAGCTGGCGCGCTGGATGGTGCACGGCGCGGCGGATATCTCGATGCGCGACTATGATCCGCGCCGGTTTGGAAGTTACGCCGACAAGGACTGGCAGGTGATCAAGGCGAAGGAGGATTACTGCCTGCGCCACGAGATCCCCTTCCCCCATTTCAACCGTCTGGCGGGCCGTCCCATCAAGCCATCGCTGCTCTATGAGACACTGAAAGCAAAAGGCGCGGTGTACGAGGAGAACTACGGCTTCGAACGCCCGCGTTTCTTCGCCAAGGGCGGCGTCGAACAGTGTGACCACTACAGCTTCCGCCGCACGGCCGTGGACGATCTGGTGGCGGAAGAGGTCCGTGCCGTCCGTAAACGCGTGGGCCTCATGGACGTCACCGCCTTTACCAAGGTCGAGGTCGCGGGACCGGGTGCTTACGCGCTTCTGGACCGGCTGACCGCCAATCGGATGCCGCAAAAGGTGGGAAGCATCACCCTGACCCACATGCTGAACCGCCTGGGCCGGATCGAGCTGGAAACCACGCTTGTCCGCCTTGCCGAAGACCGCTTCTATTTGGTCTCAGCCGCCTTCTTCGAACAGCGCCTGCTGGACCATCTGGCGCAGCATCGCGCGGACGAGGACATGACCGTCACCGCGCTTTCCGACAAATGGTCGGCGCTGACGCTCAACGGCCCCCGCGCCCGCGATGTGTTGGCGAGCGTCACCGCTGTCCCGCTGGACAATGCGTCCTTCCGCTGGCTCTCGGCGCAGCAGATCGCCATTGCGGGCCACGACGTCTGGGCGCTGCGGATGTCCTACGCGGGCGAGTTGGGTTGGGAGTTCCACATGCCGAACGCGGCTTTGAAGGACGTCTATCAGGCGCTGTGGGACGCAGGCCAGCCGCACGGCATCGCCGACTATGGCAGTTTCGCGATGAACGCGATGCGGATGGAAAAGGGCTTCAAGGGCGCGGGCGAACTCACCAACGAAGTCACGCTGGCCGAGGCCGACGTGCTGCGCTTCGCGCGCACCGACAAGGACTACCTTGGCCGTGACAAGACACTCAACACCGACCTACCCTGGGTGTGCGCCTATCTCGAAATCGAGCCTGACGGACAGATTGACGGCCACGGCGGTGAAGCCGTGCTGCACGACGGCACCGTCGTCGGCTCTATCGCTTCGGTCGCCTTTGGGCCGACCGTCGGTAAGGTCCTCGCCTTTGCCTACATCCAACCCAAGGCAGCCAAACCGGGCACCAAATTGCACGTTGTCATTCACGGCACCTCGCGCCCGGCCCGCGTCTTGGCTGAACCGGCCTATGACGCGCAAAGCCGTCTGCCCCGCGCCGACGCGGTCGAGGTCGCTGCCGAATGACGCGCGAAGCCCACATAGGCGCGGTGTTGACCGAAACGCAGGCCTTGGTGGCCGCTATGCCTATGCTCAACGACTTCGTCTGCGACGCCTTGGAAGGCCTTCAAAGGCAAGATTTGCCGCCAAGGCACCGAAACGCGGTTGACCTTTTGCAACAAAATGCCGGATTGCCCACCTGCGCCCTGACCGCGCCGCTTGTACACGCCATCAAGGCGGCAGCGAACGAATTGCACTGGTCGCAAAGTTACACGGAAGCCCAGGTCAGCGCTCATTTTCTGGAGCATTCCGGGTGGTTCAACCTGGTCTCTCCCGAGGGCCCGTATCTGCATCAAGACATCCGTGTTTCGATCGGCTACTGGCATAACGGCTTGCACTATCCCGACCATCGCCATGAACCCGAGGAAATCTATTGCGTGCTGGCAGGTGGCGCCACGTTCCGCACCGAAAACCGACCGCCGGTAGACGCAAAACCGGGCGATCTCATACACCACCCGCCCAACATCCGGCACAGCGCGGATATGACCGACAGCGCGCTTCTGGCCATCGCGTTCTGGAAGGGAGCTAATTTGCTCCGCCCCTCGGACTTGAACACATGAAGATTACCCGCATCAGCGTCTTTCAAGTCGATCTGCCGCTTGAGCATCCCTACTGGCTATCGGGCGGGCGCCTGAAGTTCGAAACGCTCGACGCGACATTCGTGAAGGTTGAGACGGATGAGGGGTTTATCGGCTGGGGCGAAGGCACGCCCTGGGGCCACACCTATGTGCCCGCCCATGGCCCCGGCCTTCGGGCCGGGCTGGAAACCATGGCGATCTTCATTCTCGGCCTCGACCCGCGAAAAGTGCTGGACGTCGAACGCGCCATGGACACGGCCCTTCCCGGCCATCTCTATGCCAAGTCTCCTATCGACATGGCGTGTTGGGACATTGCGGGTCAAGCCGCGGGGCTGCCGATTGCCGATCTGATGGGCGGTGGTTCCCGCACGCCCCGCCCCATCGCATCATCCGTCGGCGCCAAAACGGTGACTGAGACGCGCGATGTGCTGCAACGCTACCGCGACCGCGGTTACGTCGCCCATTCCGTCAAGATCGGCGGCGATGTCGATCGTGATATCGCGCGCATCCGCGACGTCGAAGCTAACCGGCCAGCGGAAGAAGTTATCCTCTACGACGTCAATCGCGGCTGGACCCGGCAGCAAGCCCTTCAAGTCATGCGCGCATGCGAAAGCCTGAACGTCACCTTTGAGCAACCTTGCGAGACGCTTGACGACATCGCCGCCCTTCGCCCGCTTCACAGCGCGCCGGTGTCGGTCGACGAAAGCCTCGTCACGCTTCAGGATGCCGCCCGCATCGCACGCGAAAGTCTGGCCGAGGTCTTCGGCATCAAGCTCAATCGCGTCGGTGGGCTGACCAAAGCTGCACGCATGCGCGACATCGCGCTGGCCCATGGCATCGACATGTTCGTCATGGCGACCGGCGGCTCGGTTCTGGCCGATGCCGAGGCGCTGCATTTGGCGGCAACCATCCCGGATGCACACTGCCGCGCCGTCTGGGCATGTCAGGACATGTTGACCATCGAAATCGCGGGCGGACGCGGCCCCCGCAATCAGAACGGCTATCTGCACCTGCCTGAGGCGCCAGGTTTGGGCGTGCACCCGGATGAGGACGCGCTTGGCGCGCCAATGGCAGTTTATTCATGAAGATCAAAAACATAACCCTTTGGTCCATCGACCTGACGAGCCACGAAACCTATTACATGGCCGACGGCAAAACCTGCGCCACGGTCGAAACGCACGTGCTTTGCCTGGAAACCGACACAGGTCTGAAGGGGTGGGGAGAGGTCTGCCCCATCCCCCATTACCTGCCCGCCTTCGCCAAGGGCGTGCCCAGCGCGATCACCGAAATGGCACCCGACATCCTCGGCATAACGCCCACAGGCATCGACGCGCCGATGCGGAAGCTCGACGGGGTCCTGATCGGCCACGCCGCCGCCAAGTCCATCGTCGACATGGCGCTTTGGGACCTTTTCGGCAAAGCCGTGAACCTGCCGCTCTACGATCTTCTGGGCGGGCGCACACGTGCCGACATGCCGCTCTATCACTCGATCACCTGCATTTCCCCAGACGAGATGGCGCGGATCGCGCGCGAGGCATACGCCACCGGCATCCGGCAATTTCAGGCAAAGCTCGGCGCGGATCAGAACTGGGAGGCCGACGCCGAACGTCTGATCAAGGTGCGGGAAGCCGTGGGTCCCGGCCCGTTGGTTTATGGCGACTGGAACTGCGGCGCCTCGCGGCTGCAGGCCACACGCACAGGCCGTGCCGTGGCCTATCTGGACGTGATGCTGGAACAACCCTGCAAGACGCTGGAGGACTGCGCCGCCGTCCGCCAAGCCACTGGCCTGCCAATGAAAATTGACGAATGCGCCTTCGATTTGGCCTCGCTTTTGCGGGCGCATGAACTAGGCTGCCTCGATGCCGTCGCGCTGAAACTGTCGAAGTTCGGTGGGCTTTCAGCGATGCGGCGCGCCCGCGATCTGGTAGTACATCTGGGTGCCGAAATCTGCGCCGAATGCACCTGGGGCTCTGACATCGTTACCGCCGCCGCGCTGCACTTCGCGGCCTCCACACCGCGCGGATCGCTTTTGAACACCTGCGACCTGGCGTCCTACGTCACTCCTCGTCTTTGCCCCGACGCGCCGACGCGCAAGGACGGCCGCATCGCACCGCCCCAAGGCCCGGGGCTGGGCGTGACGCCGGACGTGGCCGTGCTTGGCGACCGCATTCTGGAACTCGACTGACATGCAGAAACTCCACACCCAATCCGACTGGACCGAGCGCGCCAAACAGGTGCTGCCCGCAGCGGGCTTCGGCAATTTCGACCCCGGCATTGTCATCGCACGGGGCGAGGGCTCCCACGTCTGGGACGAAGACGGGCGCGAATACGTCGACTACCTGATCGGGTCCGGCCCGATGCTTCTGGGCCACGGCCACCCGGAGGTCATCGAAGCGGTGCTGGAGCAGCTGCCGTTGGGCATGACCTTCTTCGCCAACAACGCGCGCGGCATCGAATTGGCCGAAGCGATCTGTGACGCTGTGCCCTGCTGCAAGCAGGTGCGCTTCGTCACCTCGGGCGGCGAGGCCGATATGTATGCGCTGCGCCTCGCCCGCGCTTACACCGGCAAGAACAAGGTCCTGAAGTTCGAAGGCGGCTATCACGGGATGAGCGCCGAAGCGCAGATGAGCCTTGCGCCCACCACGCTCGTGAACTTCCCCCAGGCCGTCCCCGACAGCGCGGGCATCCCGCAAGGCGTGGCCGATCAGATGCTGATCGCGCCTTTCAACGACCTCGACGCGGTCGCTTCGCTGATGGACGAACATGACGATATCGCCGCGCTGATCGTCGAGCCCTTGCAACGGATCATCCCCGCCGCGCCAGGCTTCCTGCAAGGCCTGCGTGAGCTTTGTACGCGCCATCAAGTACTTCTGATCTTTGACGAAATCGTCACCGGCTTCCGCCTGGACTATGGCGGCGCGCAGGAACGCTACGGCGTCATCCCCGACATTTGCACGCTGGGCAAGATCATCGGCGGGGGCTTCCCGCTGGCGGCCCTTGGGGCGTCCGCCGAGATCATGTCCCACTTCGACAAGGATGTTGTGGGCCTGGACAAATGGCTCATGCAGTTGGGGACGCTCTCTGGCAATCCGGTCGCTGCCGCCGCCGGGCTCAAGACGATGGAGATCCTCCGCCGCCCTGGCCAATACGACCGCCTGCGCAGCCTCGGTCAGCGCCTAATGGATATGCAAATCCAAGCACTATCCACCCGCGGCATACCGCATCGCATCTGCGGCGACCCGACCCTTTTCGACGTCTATTTCACAAACGCGCAAGTTACGGACTACCGCAATGCGCGCCACGATGATCCCGCCGACAATGCGCGCTGGAACGAGGTTCTGCGCCAAGAGCGTGTCTTCAAATCGCCGGGCAAGCTCTACCCCTCCCTGGCGCTGACCGAGGACGATCTTGCGCTGACCCAGCGCGCCGTCGCCAAGGCCGCCGATGCGCTGGCGGACGCGGCCTGAGCCGCGTCAGATGTCGTAGACGTCCAGGTCCTCGACGATCCCCGCGTTCGGTCCGAAGCCTTCGGCCAGCGCGGCCTTGGCACGAGCGTGACCCTCGTCACTGTCCATGTGCACACGGAAATGCGTCAGCAGCAGCCGCTTCACGCACGCTTCCTTCGCGAACCGCGCCGTCTCCAAGGGCGTGGGCGACAGGCGGTCCAGCATAGGCGTCACTGTCTCGCCCTCGCCGCGGTAGCACCAGTGCAGCAACAGATCGACGTTCTGCGCCAGGGTGCTGAGTGCCTCGCAATGCCCGGCATCGCCCGCGTAAACGAAACTCTTGCCACCCGCATCTACACGAAAAGCCATGCAGATCAGATGCGGCTGCGCATGCGGCACCTCGCAGGCGGTCAACCGCCAGCCGTCTGCCTCATACACAAAACCGGGTGCAATCTCGGTCACTTCCGGCGCGGGCCAGGGACGCGGCAGAACACCCCCCCGGGCCCGCCAGACCTCCTTGCTCGGCTCGAACTCGGTCCGTGCGCGCAAGTCGTGTGCCAGCGCGCCATCCGCCCCGAACAGCCGTTCGTTGATATGCGCCAATGGCGCGGGCCCAAAGACGCGCGGCGAGTTACCGGCCATTTCCCATGCGCCGTGGATCAACCGCCCGTAGTCCATCATGTGGTCCGAGTGGAGATGCGTGAAAAAGAGGTAATCCACATCCTCGGGCATGTATCCCGCTTCCAACAGGCGCGAGTAAACGCCGCCGCCGCAGTCCAGCAGAATGCGGGTGCCTGCCACCTCAAGCAAATACCCCGAAGACGCGCGCCGCGCGTATGGTTCCGGCGAACCCGAGCCAAGGACAGTCAGTTTCATCGTCGCATTTACCCTTTTGCGCGCGGTCTTCCGCTTCGTATAGTTGCCGCCAAAAGACGGAAAGCGAAAGCATTGGTTGACCAATCAACAGATTGCCGCCAACATTCATCGACTTCAGGGAGGATGTCATGAAGAAATTGTTGCTCGCCGCCGCGCTCAGCCTGTCGGCATTCGCGGCCAATGCCGCGGATTGGACCCCTCCGGGACCGATCAAGCTGATGATCGCCTTTGCCGCGGGAGGCGGGGCGGACACTCAGGCCCGCCTGATTGCAGAGGAACTGGAGGCCCGGATGGGCTGGCAGTTCATCCCCGAACAAGTGACCGGCAAGGGCGGCCTGAACCTGGCCGCCGCCATCAAGGACATGCCGAACGATGGCTCGGTGATCGGCATGGTCGTGACGGAGTCGCTCGGCTACAACATGCGGGCCGCAGATGCTGGGATGACGCCCGAACAATTCACGCCAATCGTCACCACGGCCGGGTTCCAGATGGCCGTCGTGTCGCTCTCGTCAAAGGGCTGGAACAGCTTCGCCGACGTCGTTGAAGCCGCAAAGGGCGGGGCCGATCTCCGCTTCGGTACGATGAGCCCGAAGCTTTCCGACCTCGCGTATCTGCTGGGCGAAGCAAATGGCGTTGACTTCAACATCGTGCAGGTGCGCGGCGGCCGTGCCGTCATGGACGGCGTGAATGCGGGCGACATGGACCTGGGCTTCATGGCCGGCATCCAGGCCAAGGGAGTCGCGGCAGGCGATCTGGTAAACCTCGCCTCTGCCCTTTCCGAGCCGCTGCAACAGACGCCGGACGCGCCGACGATGGCCGACCTTGGCGTCGAGTTCGTGGCCGATGGCTACTTCATGTTCATCGGTCCGGCAGGCATGCCGGAGGACGCGCGCGCGGCGCTCTCCGATGCCATCGCCGCCGTTGCGGAAGACGAAAGCACCAAGGCGGGCGGCATCATCAAGAAGGCCTTCGGTGGTGCAAGCGTCATCAAGGGCGCCGATCTCGACGCCCTGGTCGCCAGTGACTACGAGGCCGCAGGAGCGTTATTGAAAGCCGCTTCCGAATAAGGCCTTCCGCACGGTCCCCGGTGTTGGGGGACAGGGGGGCCGCGCCCTAAACCCGGGATGGGTTCTGCTGATATGCACCGCACACCGCGCGCAAACCTTTATCTCGGCCTTGTCTGCCTTGTCTTTGCTGTGGCGATCGCGGGCCTATGGGTGCCTTTCGACACCGACTCCGGGTTGCTCGAAACGGTCCGCCGCCGGGTTAGCATTGGCGACGCGCTGGCCCCGACAATCGCAGCATTCTTCATAGGATTTGGCGGCCTGCTTTTGATGGTGTCGGATAGGAATGCGAACGACCAGCCAGCTCTTAGCGCCGTCCACCTTCGTTTCATCGTCGCGCTGGTGGCACTTCTGGTCGTGGTCTTCTCGGTCATGCGCTGGACCGGTCCGCTGGCCGTCGCCCTCGTTGGCCCTGAAGAGCCCTATCGCATCCTCCGCGACACCGCCCCATGGAAATGGTTGGGCTTTGCCGCCGGTGGCGTCCTTCTGGTCACGGGGCTGATCGCAGCCATCGAACGCCGCATGTCGCTGCGCGCTGTTCTGATCGGCCTCGGCGTCGTTCTGGCGCTGATCGCCGTCTTCGATCTGCCCTTCGACGACCTGCTTTTGCCGCCCAATGGGGACGTCTGATGGGCGTCCTCGACTACATCTGGCTCGGCGTTCTCGCAGTCTTCCAAGGCCCCGAGATCGGGCTATTGGGCCTTGCCCTGCCCGTCACGCCCGTGATGATCCTGGGGGGCTTCCTTCTTGGCATCATGGTCGGCGCAACCCCGGGCCTCGCCGGGCCGATGGCCATGGCCATTTCGCTACCTATCCTTATTTCGACCTTCGGCTTCAACCCGGACGCGCTCTTGCCCGTCTTCGGCTTTCTCATCGGCGTCATGAAGGGCGCGACCGTGGGCGGCGCGGTCCCTGCGGTCCTCTTCAACACACCCGGTACGCCGGATGCCTTCATGACAACGCTCGACGGCTATCCGATGACCCAGCGCGGTCAAGCCAAGAAAGCACTTCGCGTCGCGCATTTCTCCTCCGCGAGTGGGGACACGTTTTCGGACCTTGTGCTGATTATCTGCGCCCCCTTTCTGGCAGTTCTGGTCGAGGCCTATCTGGACCTGCCCGAAAAGACGGCCCTGCTGATCTTGTCGCTCGCGTTCATCGCCAGCGTCATCGGCGGATCGGTGGGCAAGGGGCTGATTGCCACCGGTTTGGGCCTCTTGGCGGCCTACGTCGGGACCGGGGAAGACTTCTACCCCCGCCTTTCCCTCGGGACCGAGGCGCTGGCCCAAGGCTTCCCGATCACCACCGCCGTCCTGGGCGTGCTGATCCTGGGCGAGGTGTTCAAGGGACTCGACGACCTCTGGACCGAGCGCTTGACCAACCAGCGCTATGAAGGCGCGGCCGCACACGGCGACCAAACGCTCAGCCGTGGTGATCTGAAGCGCATCTTCCCCTTCATCGGTCGCTCCGCGCTCATTGGAACCGCCATCGGCGCCCTGCCCGGCGTCGGTTCGACGCTGGCCGCGACGTTGGGCTACACGGTCGGGCGCGCCCGCCACGCAAAGACCCGCACGGACGACACGCCAGCCTTCGGCGACGGCGCCATGGAAGGTGTAGCCGCGACCGAGGCCGCGAATTCCAGCGTCTCGGGCGCCAACCTGATCCCCGTCCTCTCGCTCGGTATCCCCGGCAATGCCGCCGCCGTCTTCCTGATCCTCGCCGCCGAAAGCATTGGCGGTTTCAACCCCGGCCCTTCCGTTTTCAAGTTCTCGACCGACAGCGTGAACCCGGAACTGGTGATTGCCTTCGGTATCTTTACCGCGATGTTCATCGCCAACGCGCTCAACTGGACCATCGGCGGCGTCTTCATGCGCTCGATGGGCATCATGATCCGCATCCCCAAACACATCCTGCTGCCCAGCGTTCTGCTGCTGACGCTGACAGCGATCTACGTGCAAGAAACGCGCCTTTCGGCAATCTGGTTCGCCATCGGCTTTGGCGTCCTCGGATATGTCATGCGCCGGTTGGGTATCTCGCCCTTGCCGTTCGTCATCGCATTTATCCTTGGCAGCAATCTCGAGGAAACCGCGCGGCAGGCCTTTGCCGCCACAGGCGGTGACCCGTTCTTCCTGTTCTCCAGCCTGACGGCCAGCGCTTTGATGCTGCTCACCCTGATTGTCATCGTCTTCTCACTGCGTCCCAAGAAAGAACCCACCCTCACATGACCCGACCGAATATCCTTCTGATTTCCGCCGACCAGCAGCGTGCCGATTGCTTCGGGTTCGAGGGCCGCAAGATCAAGACACCGCATCTGGACCAACTGGCCGCCGACGGCACGCGGTTCCGGAACTGCATCACGCCTTGTGTCGTCTGTCAGCCCGCACGTGCCTCGATCCTAACGGGCCAGCTCTGCCGCACGCACGGCGTCCACGACAACGGTATCGATCTGGGCCCGGCCGTGGGCGAGAAAGGCTTCGCCGGATCGCTGGCCGCCGCTGGCTACGATACAGCGTTCTTCGGCAAGGCACATTTTTCGACCTATCACACCTTCGCGCCCACCGGTTCGCCAGAATGCCTGCGGTCCTCCGTCAACTACCCCGACACGTGGTTCGGCCCCTACATGGGCTTCGAACAC
>JASJDQ010000094.1 GCA_030065075.1 Paracoccaceae bacterium
GCGCCGCCTTCACCCCAACCGGCCTTGCCGCGCAGGCAGATGCCGTTGATGTCGTTGTCGCGATCGGTCATCGCGGCAGCTGCCTCACGGATGAATTGCCATGTCGGCGCATCCGGCATTTCCAGGCCAGCTTTTTCCATCAGGTCGGTACGGTACATGATCATCGAGCTTTCGCCATAGAACGGCGCCGCATAAAGCGTGCCTTCGTGGCTGAGACCTGCGCGCATAGCCGGCAGAAGGTCATCGACGTCATAGTCGGCCGACAGATCGTCAAGCGGAACAAGCCAGCCATTGGCTCCCCAAATCGGGGTTTCGTACATTCCGATCGTCATGATGTCGAAAGCACCGCCTTTGGTGGTGATGTCGGTCGTCACACGCTGACGAAGCACGTTTTCTTCCAGTGTCACCCACTCGACCGTGTGGCCGGTCTTTTCGGTGAAATCATTGGTCAGACCCTGCATGCGGATCATGTCGCCGTTGTTCACGGTCGCGATTACGAGGTTCTCAGCCAGAGCAGCAGTCGTCGTGACGGCCACAAGAGCTGAAGCGCCTATCAAAGCACTCTTTAGTTTCATCCGAGTTTTCCTCCCATGGATAAATGGATGCAGCTAGTTTTTTGCACTTTCTGACTAACCTTGCGGCAACATATGAGTCAACAAATTTTTCGCGCGTAAAATTTAGAGGGTTCAGGCCGAAGCGCGCAGGACAAGTTTGCCTTCGAATAGGGTTTCCTCTCGTTCGTCCGGCACGTTCTCGCCTTTGATGATGTCGAAAAGAACCGACAGGCTTCTCCGTGCTATCGCCTTGTAATCTTGAGAAACTGTCGTCAGCGGCGGGCAGGTGAACTGTGCCCAGGGATGGTCGTCGTGCCCGGCAATGCGCATCGCGCATCCTGGGCCATGTCCGACCCGCAGGCCTTTTTCGTAGGCGGCCGCCAGCAGCCCGATCGCAAGCCGATCGTTGCTGCACAGAACTGTATTCGAGGGCAACCCACGCGAATCGATCAGCCGCACTCCTTCTTCCAAGCCAATCCGCTCAAAGCCCCAATCGCTCCCAGCGACCTGGATCACCATAGGATCATGCCCCAGCCGCTCCATCGCCAGACAATAGGCTTCGCGACGTTTGTTTGCGTTCGGATTCACCGGCGGCATCTCGAAGAAGCAGGGCGGCTCTCCGGTTCTGCATAGATAGTCCACAATTAATGGAATGCTTTGAAAGTTATCTGAGCCAACAAAGGCTTGGCCGACCGGGACGTTGCTATCAAAGACCACTGTCGGCACCGCATCGGCAAAGCGCTGGACGACATCGATATCCGAGCCTCGGCCCAACGGCGCGACCAATGCGCCAGCGGGCCGAAGCGACTCGAGAGTCGACAAGGCATTGTTTTCCATTTCTTTTTCGCCATGTGCGCTAAACACAATCGGCCAGTAGCCTGCGTCAATGCATTGCCGCTCGATCATGCGCACAATCTCTGCAAAGAAGGGATCAGCCAGATAAGGGACCAGTATGCCGATTGTTCTTGTCAGCTTCCGGTTCTGGTTAACGGCGAAGATATTTGGTCGGTAATCGTACTCCTCAAGCGCAGTTTCAACCCTCTCTTTCGTAGACTCTCGGACACTCTTGGGATCTTGGAAATACTTCGACAATGTTGGTCGCGATATCCCGCTAAGTTGGGACAGCTCTTCCATGGTCTTGATTTTCTTTCCTGACATGCCTTCGCTTCCGCCCATATCTCATGCCGACTTATGGTTGATACAGTAGCGCGCGGGACTTTATTAGTTTCGCGCGTAAAGTTTCGCATTGACAGTAGCGTCCCATTTGCGCGGCGGTCAAGGCATTTCGCGGCGCTGAAATTCTTGGCGACGAACGTCCGAGAACCGCCCCACCGCTCAATGACAACAGGATAATCCCAAGATGAAATAGGGGATGGTGATCGGGGAAATCCTGGTCGAGATCATGGCGGACACAACCGGCGACGGCTTTCGTGAAGCGCAGCCGCTGACTGGGCCCTTTCCTTCCGGGGCACCCGCTATTTTCGCGGATCAAGTCGCTGAAGTCAGCCAGCCTGTTGCGATCATCTCCGCCGTAGGCGACGACGATTTCGGGCATCTCAATCTGAACCGGCTGCGCCAAGACGGCGTGGACGCTTCCGATGTCCATATTGACCCCGACCGCCCAACCGGAAGCGCCTTCGTCCGCTATCGCGAGAACGGCGGCACATATTTCGTCTTTAATGCTCGCCTTAGCGCCGACCGCCGGCTGAGTCATCACCACGGCGCCGACGATAATGTGATTGCGGAAGCAGATCACCTGCACGTTATGGGGTCTTCGCTTTCAAGTCCCGAGTTTGCCGAAAGCATCGCCGAAAAGGTTGGGCCGGAAAGGGAAAAGATCAACTTGGACGGCGATCATCTGGGACCTAACCCTTGGAGAGACCTGCCGGCCGACGAGACTATGACAAAAGCCGAAGCCATGATTGCCGCCTATGCAAGAGCAGGGTTCACAAAGTTGCAACTCGATACCTCCATGGGCTGCAAAGGCGAACGCGCAACGCTTGCTGACGAGGAACCGCCCTAATAGTCCCTGTCTTTCGGTAGGTCTCCGCCACTTTTGGCCGACGATCCTTCCTCTATTCCAAGCTCGATGTTTCGGAGTGAAAGCGAAGAGTTGGACTCTTGGCATTGGTATGCCCTCCAATCCTCCCTCCATGCCCAGGCATCAGCACTGCACTGACGCTTGGATCATATCAATGGCTTGAGTGACCGTGTCTGAAAGCACCTGCGCGCACAAACTCCGCAGGTGCACAGGACCGATCCTGGCCCGAAAAGAACAAAGGTCGCGTTGCGCAGATGGCGTGGCATAAGTTTTTGCGGTGGCGAACGACCGCCAGTCCCCCGCGTCTTGAGGCGCTCGCCCAATATCGCTGCTCAATGCGCGGACGACCGGTTTCCTGGCCGCGGAGCAGAACAAGATTTCGAGCGTTTGCGGAATTAATCCTGCTGCGTGCACTCGCAGCTAAGAAACTAAAGGTACAGATTGGGCTCGAAGCCGTCATTCGCTGCACTGCCAAGTCCCTGAGATTCCCCAACAGGCACCACCACAAAACCACACTCCACCGCCCCCGCAAATCGTCTTGCACTGACCGCCCCGGCGCGGCATCACCATGAAAACCGCAGTGGGAGGCAACAAAATGGGCGTGATGGACGGCAAGCGCGGGCTGATCATGGGCGTGGCGAACGAACGCTCAATCGCCTGGGGCATCGCTAAAGCTCTTGCCGATGCCGGTGCCGAGCTTGCCTTTTCCTATCAGGGCGAAGCCTTTGGAAAGCGCCTCGAACCGCTGGCCGCCAGCGTGAGTTCGGACATCCTTGTCGACGTGGATGTGACCGATGAAGCGTCGTTGGACGCGCTTTTCGACACGCTTGCCCAGAAGTGGGGCCAACTTGACTTCGTCGTCCACGCCATCGCCTTTTCCGATAAGGCAGAACTGGGCGGTCGGTTCGTCGATACCAGCCGCGAGAACTTCCGGGCGTCGCTGGATATCTCGTGTTTTTCCTTCGTCGATGTCGCCCGTCGGGCCGAGCCCCTGATGACGGAAGGCGGCGCGCTGATCACGCTGACGTACATGGGCTCTAACCGCGTACAGCCGAACTACAACGTCATGGGCGTGGCAAAGGCTGCATTGGAAAGCGCGGTGCGCTATCTGGCCAACGACATGGGGCCGGGCGGCATCCGAGTGAACGCGATCAGCCCCGGCCCGATGAAAACGCTTGCGGGTGCCGCCATCAGCGGCAGCCGTGCGACCTATCGCACCACGGAAAAGAACGCGCCCTTGCGCTCGAACGCAACGCTCGAAGCGGTCGGCGGGACTGCAGTGTACCTTTGCTCAGACGCAGGCGCCTGTACCACGGGCGAAATCATCCGCGTGGACGGCGGATATCATATCCTGGGCATGATGCAGCAAGAAAACCTTTAGGTTTCAACGCTCTTTTCCTGCCCAATGTTTGATCCGTGTCAAAGCGCACAACATCGATCTATGGCAGGCTTCCTTGGTCAAATGACCGGGATAATGCCTATGCCAAAAGATCAGACCGTGGATACCGAAACCGACGCCATTTTTGACAATGGCCGTTACCCTTATGCGGAAAAAATGGACCGAAAGGCCTATGAAACCGAGAAAGCGCAGCTTCAGGCGGAACTCTTGAAGGTGCAGCTTTGGGCGCAGGAAACCGGCCAGAAGTTCGTAATGTTGTTCGAAGGGCGCGATGCTGCTGGCAAGGGCGGCACGATCAAGCGGTTTACCGAGCATCTGAACCCGCGCGCCGCGCGGGTGGTCGCGCTTAACAAGCCAACGGACGAAGAACGCGGCCAGTGGTATTTCCAGCGATACATCGACCACCTGCCGACAACCGGCGAAATGGTCTTCTACGACCGCTCCTGGTACAACCGCGCCGGTGTCGAACGGGTGATGAGCTTTTGCGAACCGTCCGAATATCTCGAATTCATGCGCCAAACCCCCGAACTCGAGCGGATGCTGGTGCGCAGCGGCATCCGGCTTTACAAGTACTGGTTCTCGGTCACCAAGGACGAACAGAGGCGCCGCTTTGCCGCACGCGAAACCGACCCGCTGAAGCGCTGGAAACTCAGCCCCATCGACAAGGCGAGCCTTGGCAAATGGGACGATTACACCGAAGCGAAAGAGGCGATGCTGTTCTATACCGACACTGCCGATGCACCCTGGACGATCATCAAGTCGGATGACAAGAAGCGCGCAAGACTGAACTGCATGAAGCACTTCCTGTCCACGCTCGACTATCCGGGCAAAGACCCGAAAGTCGCAACGCCGCCCGACCCGAAGATCGTCGGAAAGGCGAACCACGTGCTCCACAACTCCGAGCACATACTCGCCACCGCGCTCCATCCGGATACCCGGAAAAAGCGCAAAGCGCCTGCAACGGCAAAGGCTTAACGCCTACGGGCCAGCACAAAGACCAGTTCAGCATCCCCTCGGATGCTGAACGTTTCGCCACATTTCTACCGTATCACCTGTCTAAGTTGCCCTGCAGGAAATCAAACAGCAGCCCATGACCCATTTGATACGAACATTCGCCCTTTTCGTCCTCCTTTGCGCACCGGCCCATGCCCGGGACCTGTTGCCCGTTGCCCTTGGCCACCAGTCCGCTGCCTTCGTGGTGGATGGGAAAAAGGCACCGCTGCCCATCGGCGCAAGGGTCGAATTCACCTATAAGGATGAAAACGGCATGCCCAAAAGGCTGCCTTTTGCGAGCAGCCTTGTTCTTGGCACACAAGACAACGTGGTATTCTTCGAACTCTCCAACAGAAATGCCGCCGCCTTGGCGATACGTCGCTCCCGAAGCGAGGTCAGCTACCGGAAAATCAAGGACCCAGTGCCCGAGGAAGTGGCTGTTCGGCTTGAATACCGTGACAACGGCAACGCAATCCGTCTTGCGCCGCAGATGCGCAGACTGACTGTGACGATGACGCTCGACCCCGAAATCGTCAGCACTTGGTCGCCCGGTGAAACGCTCACCTTCTTCGATGCTCGCGAACGAACGACCCGCGTCAAAGTCAATGGAACCTGGAAGCCGCGCACCACCTACCGTAACGTCAAGGCGATGTTTCGCTCGGCCACCGAAACCGCAGATGGACAATTCGAAGTGACGCTTGTCGCGGACCCACATGACGCCAATCACTTGCTGCGCGCCGAGTTGGAAGACCGGCTGACCGTCGATCCGGAAACGGCACCATCCGCCAAGCAACTTGACGAAAAACGCTGCTTCGTTGTGCAGCGCGTCGGAAACGCGCGGACCGAATTGCCAATCCCCTGTCGGAATTGACGCCGATACTTCTTCGCTCGTTCCCAAATATCCCGGGGTGAGCGCGCACCGCGCGCGAGGGGCAATGCCCCTTCCCCGCGCCGCAAAGCGGCGCGGGGATCGGCTCGCCTCTCTCCGGCATTGCCCGAAATACCCTGCCGACAGGTGATCGCGCTGCAATCACCGAAAGGCGAGCCGAAATCGGGTGACGCCCGCGCGCCCTTGGGCTAAGGAACGCTCCGACCAGACAGGACACAGGCATGGCCCGAATTCTCATCACCAGCGCGATCCCCTACATCAACGGAATCAAACACCTCGGCAATCTCGTGGGCAGCCAGTTGCCCGCCGATCTCTACGCGCGCTACTGCCGGGCCCGCGGTCACGAAGTCCTGTTCCTCTGCGCGACGGACGAGCACGGCACGCCAGCGGAACTCGCCGCCGCCAAGGCCGGAAAGCCGGTCGCGGACTACTGCGCCGAGATGTGGGCGGTCCAGAAAGACCTCTCGGATGGCTTTCGCCTCTCCTTCGACAAGTTCGGGCGCTCGTCATCCCCCCAGAACCATGCTTTGACTCAGCATTTCGCGGGCAAACTGGCCGAAAACGGGCTGATCGAGGAAGTCACCGAAAAACAGGTCTACTCCAACGCCGACGGCCGTTTCCTGCCCGACCGATATATCGAAGGCACCTGCCCGAACTGCGGCTACGAAAGGGCGCGCGGCGACCAGTGCGAAAACTGCACCAAGCAACTCGACCCGACCGACTTGATCGAGCCCCGCAGCGCCATTTCAGGCTCGACCGATCTGGAGGTGCGCGAAACCAAGCACCTCTACCTCAAGCAGCGGTCGTTGCGCCAGGAACTCTCCGACTGGATCGACAGCAAATCCGACTGGCCGGTGCTGACGACATCCATCGCCAAGAAATGGCTGAACGACGGCGATGGCCTGCAGGACCGTGGCATCACCCGCGACCTCGACTGGGGCATCCCGGTCAAGAAGGGCGACGAGGACTGGCCCGGCATGGAAGGCAAGGTCTTCTACGTCTGGTTTGACGCACCCATCGAATACATCGCCTGCGCAAAGGAATGGGCCGACGACCGGGGCGCCGACGACTGGGAACGCTGGTGGCGCACCGACAAGGGCGCCGATGATGTCCGCTACGTCCAGTTCATGGGCAAGGACAACGTGCCCTTCCACACGCTCAGCTTCCCGGCCACGATCATCGGCTCAGGCGAGCCCTGGAAGCTCGTGGATTACATCAAATCCTTCAACTACCTGAACTACGATGGCGGCCAGTTCAGCACGTCTCAGGGCCGTGGCGTCTTCATGGACCAGGCCCTCGAGATCCTGCCCGCCGACTACTGGCGCTGGTGGCTTCTCTCCCACGCGCCCGAGAATTCCGACAGTGAATTCACGTGGGAGAACTTCCAGGCCAGCGTCAACAAGGACCTTGCCGACGTCTTGGGCAACTTCGTCAGCCGCGTCACCAAATTCTGCCGCTCGAAGTTTGGCGAAAAGGTGCCACAAGGCGGCGCGTGGGGGGCAGAGGAAGAGGCCCTGATCGCCAAGCTCTCGGACGGTCTCAAGGCCTATGAAGCCCAATTGGAAGCGATCGAAGTCCGGAAGGCCGCGAACGAATTGCGCGCGCTTTGGGTTTTGGGAAACGAATACCTGCAAAGCGCCGCGCCTTGGTCGGTCTTCAAGGAGGACCCCGAACGCGCCGCCGCGCAGATCCGGCTCGCCCTGAACCTGATCCGCGTCTACGCCGTGCTCTCGGCGCCCTTCATCCCGGACGCGTCGGCCCGCATTCTGAGCGCGATGAATACGCAAGACACGAACTGGCCTGGCGACATGAACGACGCCCTGACAGCCCTCACGCCGGGACACGGCTTCACGGTGCCAAACGTCCTTTTCGCCAAGATCAGCGACGAGGACCGCGAGGCCTGGGCAGAGAAATTCTCTGGAACGCGCGACTGAAGTGATGCGGACGGCTCTTCGCATAGCAGGCATTACTCTGCTGGCCCTCGTCCTTGCGGCGACAGGCCTATTCGGGTGGTCGGAATACCAGTCCTGGCAGCGCGACCGGGCCCTGGCCGAGGCAGAGGCCTGGAACCTGAACGAATGGAAAACCGGTGAAGCGCTGAAAGTCACCCTCGCGTTCGAAAATTCGGTGCAAGGCGAAACCCTCGCGGGCGAAAACACCATACACTGTTACCGGAAGAAAATCGTCTACGGCGGCTTCGGGATCGACAGACCGGTCAGGACCGAAGACGTGGTAAACCCCCTTCTCTACCAGAGCGCATTCAACCTCGGCGCTGGCGATCAGTATATCCGCGGCATCAGCACAACGAAACTATGCCGGGACCTCTTTCGCGACGGTCCGCCCACCGTTCTGCCAGCCGCACTGATCGGCCATATCCTGATCATGGACTTGTCCGACGACACCCCGGCATTAAGCGTGCGCGATCAGACCTTCCGGCTACCTCCCCGAACTTGTCAGGTGGAGTGGTCGACAAAGGCTCCGTTGCGGCTGGAAGGCGGCGTAACGATGCAGCCTGTTCAACTGTTGCGCGTTGACCCCGTCCCGATGCGCGAAGCGCTTGCCGAACCCGGCTTCATGGGCTCGGCCAACGGCATAGTCGACCGCATGGTCAATCGGTCCATATGGGCCAGCGATCGTCCGGCAACCTATCAATGGGATCAAACGGCGCTCTGTTGGGTTGCAACCGGCCGCACTGACTGCATCCGCGAAGCGGACGACATTTGCGGCATTCCAAGGCTCTAAGGACCGGCCCCGCGACATCCCGACGCAAGGACATTCCGTCGTCTGCTGCCGTTCGCCGCCGTGGCGTATGACGTGCCGGTGAGAGCGGATACATCATGACGATTGAGCCAAAATTCAGCGAAGAAGACCTGCGTGCAACGACCCAAGAGGTTGCGGAACGCCCGGTGCGGCCTGCGATGTTTCGCGGCTGGCGCCAGCGCTGCCCCTCCTGCGGTAAGGGCCCGATCATGCGGTCCTATCTGAAGGTCCGCGATGAATGCGCCGTATGCGGTGAGGAATTGCACCATCACCGGGCGGACGACGGGCCCGCGTATCTGACGATCCTGATTGTCGGCCATATCATGGCGCCGGCGATCATCTGGGCCTTCACCACCTTTCGCCCCGATCCCATGGTGCTTGCCAGCGTCTTTACCGTTGGCTGTGTCGCGTTGTCGCTTTACCTTCTGCCAAGGTTAAAAGGCGCGATAGTGGGTCTGCAATGGGCGAAACGGATGCACGGCTTCGGCAAAAGGTGAGCGACATCCCGATCAGGGATGCGTCAACGCTCATTCTGGTCCGCGATCCTGTTGAAAACCCGCGCATCCTGATGGGCCAACGCGGCAAGGCGGCCGCCTTCATGGCAGACAAGTTCGTTTTCCCTGGCGGCGCCGTCGACGACAGCGACGCCGACGGTCCCGTGACGCTTGGAGCGCTTTGCCGCGACCGGTTGGAACAAAGCTCTGAGCGAAGCCCAGATGCGCTCGCCGCCGCAGCGCTCCGCGAGCTTCGCGAAGAAACCGGGCAGACCCTGGATGGCGGCGGGGCAGGCCTTCACTTCTTCTTTCGCGCCATCACGCCACCCGGGCGACCTCGACGGTTCGACGCCCGGTTCTTCCTGGCCGATGCCGCACGGCTGACCAGCGACCCTGACCGCTTCGAGCCAACCGAGGCAGAGCTTTCCCACATCCAATGGGTGCCCTTGCCGGACGTGCGAAACCTGAACTTACCCTTCATCACGCGCGTTGTCCTGGCAGAACTGGCTCGCCACCTGCCACGCACGGATGCACCGGACCGAGTGCCCTTTGTCAGGAACGACGATTTAGAACGGGATGTGCTTTGGCTCTGAATTGAGCGTCAGCAAACGCTCACTTCAGACAAGATACGCGACACCCAAAATGGACGCGGTCAAGACCAACATCCCCAAAAGCTCCCGCGCCGACAGCTTTTCGCGAAACCAAATCCAGCCCACCAGAAGCGAAAAGATCAGCTCGATCTGCCCAACTGCAAAGACATACGCCGCATTCATCAGCGAAAAGGCGGCAAACCAGCTCCAACTGCCGATCAGGGAAAACAGGCTCACCACCATTGTCGGTCGCCATGCCAGGAACGTCGCGCGCACCTGCCCCGGCTCTTTCCACACCAGCCACACCGCCAGAATCGCCGTTTGAAAGGCGGCCACCACCGCCAATGTGACACCGCCTGTCAGGATCGGGTCGCCAGTATCCAGCGCCAACGCCGCCCCACGGTAGCTAACTGCGGAGAGCGCGAAGAACACGCCCGACAAAAGCCCGATCCCCGCGGCCCGATTGAACAAACTTCCGCCACCCGGCGGGTCGGAAAGCAAAAGAACGCCCACAAACCCCAGCGCGATCGCTGCCGCACCCCAGCCGGGAATCGCATCCCCCAGAATGATGAAACCGGCCAGCGCCGTCAGCATGACCTCGGTCTTCTTGAATGTGATGCCGACCGCGAAAGCACGCTCCTTGAACAGGCTGACCGTGCAGATCGTAGCCAGGATCTGAAACATGCCGCCCAGCGCGCCGAAAACCAGAAACTCAAGTGACAGGTCCGGCCATGCTGCCCCAGTCGCCTGCCCGTAAAGCGCCGCCAGGACAATTGCGACTGGCCATGACCACAAGAACCGAGCCCAGGTCGCCGCCGCCGGGCTTAGCGCACCACCAGCCAGCACTTTCTGAACCGCAAACCGCATGGTCTGCGCCGCCGCCGCCAGTATGGAAAAGAAAACCCAAAGCTCCACGACCGCTTGTCTGCCGCGAATTCAGGCGACCGACAAGCCGCTCAGTCGGACCGTGCTGTCAAGGGATGCGCCACCGGGTCTTTCGTATGGAACAGGTAGCGTCGGAAAATCATGCTGTAAGACGAAAAAAGGTACCCGCCATTCATCGCCAGAAACCGCTCGCGATGGCGCCGGTAAAGCGCCGGCAAGCGGTACCAGGCGACGCCGGGATGTGCGTGATGCACGGCATGAAGATTGTTGTTCAGGAACAAAAGCGCCAACGGTCCGCGATCCTCGATAATGACCGAACGGGCGCGCGCCTGTTCATGGGCCTGATGCTCCAGAAACGTCCGGATGCGTAACAAGGCCAAGCCCACATAGACCGCGACGCCATACGCCCAAAGCGGCATGGGTGACGCCCAGACGATCGCGACGATCACCGCAACCGCCGGGACATGCCAAAGCCAACCGTGCGCGACGCGCGGATCGGCCCGCCATGCGCTCCAATCGCTTCGCAGGAAGAAAACCGTTCCGATGGCGGGTCCCAACAGAAGCCGACCCGCCAGGGTGTTGTTCAGCGTCAGCAAAGCCTTGAGCGCCAGCGGAAGGCGCGCCCAGTGGTCGCCGTCCAGGAAGTTGGTCTCCGGATCCTCGAAGGGATCGGTCAGCGAGGCGTCCTTGTGGTGGTCCAGATGCGTGTCACGAAAACGAAGGTACGGGATAACAAGCGTGAGGGGCGGCCAGGCAAGAGCGGTATTCAGCAAGCACGATCCGGTCGGATGACCGTGAAGCGCCTCGTGCTGAAGCGAGCCTTGAAACGCAATCGAGACGGCGGCGATCGGAACGGCAAGCCACAGCGACACCTCCGCCAACCAGAAGATCGCCATGCTCCAGACGCCGTAGACGACCAGAAAAAGGGCAACAGTGGGCCACTCGATACTTCGCAACTTTCGCATGACACTTCTTGCTAACCAGATCACGGACTTGTGAACACTCCAAGAATGCGCAACATTAGGCCCACAATGTTGAAGAAATTCACCGAACATGGATAAACGCACGCGTGCCCTACTGTTCCGTAAACGCCTGAGCGAGGCGATGAACACGCGCGGCGAAACCCGCGCCAGCCTTGCGCGCCGCATCGGTGTCGACCGCTCGACGGTGTCGCAACTGTTGGGCCAGACCTCCGCGCGTCTGCCGAACGCGCAAGTGGTGGCCGAATGCGCCACGGCGCTTGGTGTCTCGGGCGACTGGCTGTTGGGGCTGACCGACCTTCCGGAACAGGCCGCTGAACTACTGGCAAGTTCGGTCGTGGTCTCCCGCGCGGTGCGAACACCGCTTGATGAACAGATCTTGACCTGGCAGCGCGAAGCGGCCGGCTACAAGATACGTCACGTTCCCGCCACCTTGCCGGACATGCTGAAAACCGACGCCATGCTCCGCTGGGAATACGAACCCTATCTGGGGCGGACCACCGAACAGGCAATCGGTGCCAGCCACGACCGATTGGACGGGCTGCGCGAATCGATGTCAGATTTCGAAATCGCGATGCCGCTTTATACCGTCGAAAGCTTCGTCGGGCGCACCGGGTATTATAGTGGGCTGCCGCAACACATCCGAGACGAGCAAATGGCCCATTTCATAGACCTGCACGACCAACTTTACCCGGCGCTTCGCGTTCACCTGTTCGATGCGCGCCGCCTCTGGTCCGCCGGACTAACCGTCTTCGGGCCGCTGATCGGCGTGATTTACCTTGGCCAGCAGTACCTCGCCTTTCGCGATCGGCAACGTGTCCGCGACCTGACGGATCACTTCGACGCTCTCGTCCGCGAAGCCCATGTCTCGGCACGCGACTGGCCCAAACATCTTCAGGCGCTTTCGGCGTCCGTCGGATAATCGCCGGGGCGCGGGGTGGGCTGAAGCGAGCGCACAGCCGCAAGCTCGGCAACGATCTTCTTGACCCGTTGCTTGCATTCGTCGGCATTACGCGATGTGGCCTCCAGCGACAGACCGCCGGTCCCCATGACATCCACCCGAAAAACCTCTGCCGGGCGAATGGCACAAGCCTGTACGGCATCCACATCGAAAGACGGTGTATCGACGAAAACAACGGCGGCATCCCCGGCCGCAGCTTGCGCACGCTGCAACACCATCTGGACGAGTTCCAGCCGATCCGGCAGGCAGCAGAAAACCAATTCCGCTGACTGTACCGCAGCCGAAATCGTGGGCTCTCGCCGAAAATCCGGTGTGTCTTTCAAGGATCGCCCCGCCAGGGGATCGGGGTCAAAGCCGCGCACCCGCCATCCAGAGGCCAGACACGCAACGGCCCAGGCCTGTCCGCGCGCGCCGAGGCCAAGGATGCTGACCCGCTGACTCACGCGCCATCCCCCTGTGCCGTCATCTGCAACTGATCCACATCATAGCCGTTGAAGCGCAACACATCACGGGCAGCCTTCAACCGATCGGCGCGAATATCCGGCGTCCTGTTCAGGATCCACCCTGCCCGCCCCGACGGTGTGCCAACCACTGCGGTAGTATAATCCTGATCGACCCAAAGCACCCAATAATCCGCGGGAAATGGGACCCCACTCAACCGGACTTTCAAGCGCCCGGGGCCCACAATCGAAGCGCTTCCGTCGATCACCGACAGCGCGCCGTCCCGAAAGCACGAGTTCCGCACGCTCAAGCTGCCTGGCCCGGTCACCGCGTAATCAGCCTGCACATTCACGCACCCGGTTTGAAACGGCACCGGGAACCGCGCGACCTCGTACCAAAGCCCGGCATAGCGGTCAGGCTCGAAAACGGCCATCGAGGTGATCGCGACGTCGCGATCGCGATACGCTGTTCCACAAGCGGCCAGCGTCAGCCCCAGCGAAAGGAAATGTCCTAGTTTCATTCGAGACATCGCGTCTGACGCACTCCATTACTGCCCAGCACTTCATGGCATCCGAGGAGGGGGGTTTGCGGCGCACAGGTCCGAGACCGCGCCAGGCAAAGGCCCTCGCAGTCACGCTCGCTTTCGCAACGCTTGTTGGCGTCGCGCGTCTGGCGGTAACAGATGAATGCATCGCGACCCGGCACCGAACCCCACCGTCCGCCGCCCTTTTCGCAGGCCGCGCGCTGCGGTGACAGAAGGCCGGGAATGTCGGCTCCCGTGTCCGTGGACGCCCCCGTGCCTTCGTCACAGGCGACCAGAACGATACCCAGTATGAAAACCGTCAGAACACGACGGACCACAGACATGCTCGGCCTCCCAAGCCTCCCCCAAGTGCGGCCAGCCTAGGGGGCGGCAGGCGCATCGGCAAGATGCCGCCGACTGTCAATAGGGCATTGGATGCGCCCGGTGTGCCATTAAGAGCGCAGCCCTAACGTCGTCCGTCAACTGCAGATGGCGCCCCGCAAGGATGCGATCCAATTGCGCGAGCGTCGTGGCACCAAAGATCGGGATTGTCGGGAAAGGCCGCTCCGCCACCCAGGCAAGCGCCATATGCACCGGGTCCAAGCCGTGCTCTTCAGCCACGCGCACATAGGCATCTGCGGCCGCAAAGGCATTTGGCGTCCGCCGCCCCCCAAGCGTCTCGCTGATCGCCATGCGCGAACTCTCCGGCACCGCACCGTCGGCGTATTTTCCGGTGAGCAGCCCCGCGGCCAGCGGCGAGAACGCCAGAAGGGTTACGTCTTCCTGATACCCGACCTCCGCCAGGTCCGTATCATAATGACGGCACATCAGCGAATACTCGTTCTGGATCGTTGCAACCCGTGGCCCGCCTGTCCGCTCGGCCGCCTCCAGCCACCGAAGCGTCCCCCATGCCGTTTCATTCGACAAGCCGAACGCACGGATTTTGCCCTCGGCGACCAGGTCCTTCAGCACCTCAAGGGTCGTCGCAAAATTATCCAACGTCTCGGTCGCCGGGGGTTGCTGGCTTGGGTCAAATTCCCAGTTCCGACGGAAATGATAGTGCGCCCGGTTCGGCCAATGGAATTGATAGAGATCGACATAGTCCGTCTGCAGGCGACGAAGCGACCCTTCAAGCACCTCGCGCACGGTGTCCGGCCCAATGCCGCGGCCGTCCCGCATCTCGGCCCGCTTGCCGGAATGCTTGGTCGCAATAACCCATTTGTCACGCTTGCCGTTCTTTGCAATCCAGTTGCCGATGATGGTCTCGGTCACCCCGGCCGTTTCGGCGCGCACAGGGTTCACGGGATACATCTCGGCGGTGTCCAGGAAATCGAGACCTGCGTCGAGCGCGCGATCGATCTGGGCATGTGCGCCCGCCTCTTCGGTCTGCGTCCCCCACGTCATGGTGCCCAGGCAATAGTTTTCAACCTCGATGCCGGTGCGGCCCAATGCGATGCGTGCCATGAAATGCCCTTCGTTTTCGTGGTGCGGTTAGATCAAGCTCCGGGCAGAGGTTCAACAAAGGCGTCTTCATCTTGCCAAAAATACGCTTTCCGGGGCCGTTTCTCGCCAGAGAAACGGCCCCG
>JASJDQ010000095.1 GCA_030065075.1 Paracoccaceae bacterium
AAGAAGCTCTTCCATATTGCTCGAGATCCTCTCAGTAATTGCTTTAACCGCGTCCGTCTCGGACCCTCCGTGGTATTCTACCGAGGCGCAAATCACTCCGCCGGCATTGGCGATGAAGTCGGGAGCGACCAGGATGCCGCGCTCGTGCAGTCTTTGTTCGGCCTCGAACGAGGCTGGGATATTGGCCCCCTCGAGGATCAGCCTGGCCTTGATGTCTTCAACATTATCGGCGCGGATCACGTCTGGTCGGGCAGCTGGAACGAGAATGTCGCAATCGACGCCAACGATGTCCATTTCCAGCGCCGGCCCGGCCTCAGCGACGCTCCGCCCCTCGGCCTTGGCCGCGTTCAACACTTCCAGGTCGAGGCCCCCCGGCGCATGCACTGCACCGCGCGAGTCGGAGGCAGCAACCAGAACGGCACCGCGTTCGGCGAGGAAGTGCGCCGCCCATTTGCCCACGGCACCGTAGCCCTGAACGGCAACACGAGCTCCAGCAAGCGGAATCCCCATCGCGGCCTCCGCCACATCCGCTGCCACAGCGAGGCCACGTCCGGTGGCCCCAATTTCGTCCAACGGCACGCCGCCAATTTCTCGCGGCAAGCCGACGGATCGGCCGATTTCGTCGCGGACCCACGCCATGGCGGTCTCGTCGGTGCCCATGTCAGGACCGGTGATATAGCTCTTCACCTCTCCGATGGCGCGGGCAAAGCTTCGGATCAGGGCTTCTTTTCGGATGCCTTCCATCTTCGGATCGCCGAAGATCACGGATTTCCCGCCACCATGCGGGAGACCCGCGGCAGCGTTCTTGAATGTCATGGCGCGGGCGAGGCGGAAGCACTCGTCCAGTGACACATCCGGCGCCATGCGGCAGCCACCAAGGGCCGGGCCGCAGGCTGTGTTGTCGACGACGAGGATCGCACGAAGACCGGCTTTCGGATCGGTGATCTCGATCACCTTTTCCGGGCCAAGGTCGTCGACATATTCGAAGCTGTTCATGGGGTCTCCTGTTCGAGATGCGCTTTGGCCGCCGCGAGGAACCTCGCAGCCTCGCCGCCGGTCACGGCGCGATGATCGAAGGTCAGCGAGAGTGGCAACTCAACAACGCGCGCGGCTTGGCCGTCGCGCCAGCCGACAGTGTCATAGGCGCGGCCGGCGCCGAGAATGGCGACCTGCGGCGGGGTCACGACCAAGGATGCGTGGCGCCCGCCGATCGGGCCGAAATTTGAAAGCGTGATGGTGCCGCCATGGCGCTCCTCAGGGGCAAGGCGGCGCGCGCGGGTCTTCTCGATCAGGACGTCGACGCGCAGGCGCAGCTCTTCTGATGTCAACTTGGCCGCGTCGTGAAGAACCGGCGTTATCAACCCATGCGGTGCATCGACAGCCATGGCGATGGCGACGCCGCCAGGCTGCGGCGTGTCCGCCTCGAACCATTGGTTGAGCACCGGTTCCGTCGCCGCACCGGCGATGAGGGCGGCGATCAGGCGCGTCAGGACGTCGGCGTCGTCGTCATACCACGCTGTGACATCCGCGACGTCGGTGACTGTCGCGGGCACCACCTTGTCCCGCGCGCGGGCCATGGCGCGCGCCATGCTGCGGCGTGTCCCGTCGCCGCGCTTCAGGGACGCTGCCTCTACATCCTCGCGGGTGATCGCGCCTCCGGGGCCGGTACCGGAGATGGTCGCCAGATCAACTCCCAAGTCCCGGGCGCGCGCGCGGACAGCGGGCGTTGCTCGGGCAGCAGGCTCCTGATCCGGAACGGCGGGCGCCTGTTCTGGCGAGCGTGGCCCGAAGTCGCCGACGATCGCGCCCTTGTCTGCTTCGGCCAAGCTGCTGTCTTCGATATCCGCCAGCGGGTCGCCGATACTCAACACGTCACCCGCGGAGGCGCGGCGGCTCACGACGGTCCCAGTCCAGGGGCTCGGCACCTCGACGACGGCCTTGTCCGTTTCGACGGAAAGCAGCGGCTGATCGGCGACCACCCGAGCGCCTTCGGCGGCGAACCATTCAACGATTTCGGCCTCCTGCAGACCCTCGCCAAGATCGGGCAAGAGGAATGTCTTTACCGCCATTGCATCAACTCCCGCCCAGCCGCCACGATCCGCTCGCTTGAGGGCATGTAGACCGCTTCCAGCCGAGGCAGAGGCATGACCGTGTCATATCCCGACACCCGTCGGACCGGCGCGATCAATGACGTGACCGCGTTCTCTGCGACACAGGCCGCAACCTCGGCGCCGAACCCGGCTGTGCGCGCGGCCTCGTGGGCAATCAGACAGCGGCCCGTACGCTCGACCGAAGCGATCACGGCCGCCGCGTCGTAGGGTTTCAGCGTGGCGAGGTCGATGACCGCCGTCTCCACGCCCTCCGCAGAAAGCAACTCTGCCGCTTCGAGGGTCTCTTTCGTCAGTGCGCCCCATGTGACGATTGTCAGATCGTCCCCGTCGCGCAGGGAAAAGGCCGCGTCCAATGGCAGCGCCTCCCCATCATCAACGACCTCCTCGGCGAAGGCGCGATAGAGGCGTTTCGGCTCGAGGAACACCACCGGATCGGGATCGCGGATCGCCGCCAGCAGCAGGCCATAGGCGCGCGCCGGAGAGGAGGGGATCACGACGCGTATGCCCGGGATATGCGCGAACATGGCCTCGGGACTTTCGGAGTGATGTTCAGGCGCGTGAATGCCGCCGCCATAGGGCGCTCGCAAAACCATCGGGCAACTCAGCCGACCTCGGGTGCGGGCGCGAAGGCGCCCGGCATGGTTCACGATCTGGTCGATGGCGGGATAGATGAACCCGGCGAATTGGATCTCTGCCACCGGGCGCAGTCCTTGCGCTGCCGCGCCAACGGCGACACCAGCGATTGCGGATTCAGAGACGGGCGTGTCCTTCACGCGTTCACTTCCATGGCGCTGGACAAGCCCGTCGGTGGCACGAAAGACGCCGCCATCAATACCCACATCTTCCCCCAGGATCAGAACGGACGGATCCTCTTCCATGGCCCGGCCGAGTGCGGTGCGGATCGCTTCGATCATCGTCAATTCAGCCATTCGCCGCCTCGTGGTCCGTCATGTCGCGCAACGTGTCAGAGGCGGGCGCACAGCGAAGGTGTTGGAAGATGTCGACTGCGTCCATTGGTGGAGTACCCAAATAGGCGGTCGCCGCCGCTTCGACCCTTGCGCGCGCCGCCTCTCGCAGGGCCGTCTCTTCCTTCTTGGTCCAGTCATGCGCGGCGGCAAGGAAGGCGCGCATCCGTTTGATCGGTTCGTTGGCCCAAGCCGCGCTGACTTCCGCATCCTCGCGGTAGCGAGAGGCGTCGTCGGCGGTCGTGTGGTCGCACAGGCGATACGTCACGCATTCGATCAATGCACCACCGCCGCCCCGGCGGGCGCGTTCGACGGCCGCCGCTACAGCCGCGCGGACGGCAAGGGCGTCGCAGCCATCCACCTGTTCGCAGGGCAGACCCACCGCGATCGCCTTCTGTGCAATGGTCTCGGCGGCGGTTTGTTCAGACCGAGGCATCGAGATCGCCCATTGATTGTTGTTGATCACAAAGACGGTCGGCAAATTCCACACACCGACGATGTTCAGCGCCTCGTAGAAATCGCCCTTCGAGGTTGATCCGTCGCCCCCCACGGCCACAGCAACCCCGGCGCCCTCGCGCTGCAGCGCAAGTGCCACGCCTGCCGCGTGCGGATATTGATCGCCAACGGGGATGCAGACCGGGAAATCGCGGCGTGGTCCGGCGAAATCCGAGCCACGTTCGTCTCCGCCCCAGAACAGCAGCACCTCTTCCATCGCCACGCCGCGCCAGAGTTGCGCACCGTGTTCTCGGAACGACGGCAACAGCACATCTTCGGCCCGCATCGCGGCGGCAAGACCAATCGAAACAGCCTCTTGCCCAAGCGAAGATGCATAGGTGCCAAGACGCCCCGTACGTTGAAGCGCGATTGCTTTCTCGTCGAAAACCCGGGTTTCGATCATACCGCGATAAAGGGCGACGACTGCCTCACGATCCTGCGCAAATTCGGGCAATTCAGCGACCGTTTCACCTTCCGGTCCCAGATACTGGCGGCGGCGAACCTCAAAGTTCGCGATAACTTCTAGCGGTGGGTCGGCCATTACGTGTCCTGATCTGACTGACGAGATCAGCGTGCGGTGAAGCTGTCCTGTTTGCATTGATCCGCGTCAATGCCCGTGCGCGCTGACGGCGGCATTGTTAACCACGGACCCGGCCCAAGGAGATTGTACCCGTGCCTGTTGTTGTATCATACTCACCTTCGATAGCGGTGGGACGGTACCTGCGCGTCGAAGTCGCGTCGTCGATGAACCTTGAAGAAGCAGTGACATATGCCGCAAGAGCCCCGAAGACCTTTTGGTGACGGGCCGGACCAACCGGGATGGCAACCGCTGATCGTTCTCGCGATGCTGGTCAGCTTCGTGTTGGTCATGAGCCTTTTCGTGGAGCCCGCACAGCAGGAAACACGCCTGCCTTACAGCGCACTGAAGACGATGATACGCGACGGTCAGGTCCAGTCGGCGGAGTTGCGGGAACATGTGATCTTCGTTGATACCAAGGTGTCCGACGCTGACGATGCCCACACGTTCAGCGCAGTGGTTCCGGCGCAAGGCGATCCGGATTTGCTGGAATTGCTCGAAGATCAGGGGGTCGAGATCACCGCCACCGAGCCAACAGGTGTCTCGATCTTCACGTACATGCTGCCTTGGATCGTCATCCTTGGTGTCTATCTATGGCTGCAGCGGCGAATGATGAGCGGCGGCATCGCGGGCGGGCCGCGCGGGCTGGCCGGTGGCCTCCTCGGCGGCCGATTTTCGAAGCCGAGCAAACCTGCCCGGAAAGTGACCTTCGCCGATGTGGCCGGGCAGGATCAGGCCAAGCGGGAAGTGGCGGAACTGGTCGAGTTCCTCCGCGATCCCGATCGGTTTTCGCGCGTTGGCGCCGAGGTTCCACATGGCGTGCTGCTGGTCGGGCCACCGGGCACCGGCAAGACGTTGCTGGCCAAGGCCCTTGCCGGAGAGGCCGACGTTCCCTTCTTTTCCACTTCGGGTTCGGAATTCATCGAGATTTTCGTGGGCGTCGGGGCGGGCCGTGTGCGCAACATGTTTGAAGCCGCGCGCAACTCAGCACCATCGATCATCTTCATCGACGAGCTCGACAGTATCGGACGGACCCGCGGGACCGGGCTTGGTGGCGGTCACGATGAACGGGAGCAGACGCTGAACCAGATCCTGGCCGAACTCGACGGCTTTGCCGAGCGCGAAGCCGTCGTCGTTCTGGCGGCCACCAACCGGCCTGACGTTTTGGACCCGGCGTTGCTTCGTCCGGGCCGTTTCGACCGGCACGTGACATTGAACCTGCCCGACAAGACAGCCCGGCGCGCAATTCTCGACATTCACGCCAGGAACTTGCCGCTCGCGGACACAGGCGATCTCGACCAGATCGCGGCGGGAACGCCAGGGTTTTCCGGGGCGGACCTCAAGAACCTGCTTAACGAGGCGGCCATTGGCGCGGCGCGACGTGATGCCAGCCTGATTTCCCGCGAGGACCTCGACGAAGCGCGCGACAAGGTGATGATGGGAACGGTACGCACGCTTGCGATCCGACCGGAAGACCGCCACCGACTTGCGGTGCACGAGGCCGGCCATACCGCCGTCGCCTATTTCACACCCGACGCCGATCCGCTTTACAAGGTGACAATCATTCCGCGCGGTCATGCGCTTGGTGGAACGCATACCTTGCCGGAAAGTGAGCGCCACACGCTGGACGAGGATTACCTGCGCACCCAACTCGTCATGCTGCTTGCGGGACGGGCCGCCGAGCGCATGTTCCTTGGTACAGTCAGTTCGGGCGCGGATGACGACATCCGCCGGGCCACGGCCATGGCGCGCTCGATGATCGCGCGCTGGGGCATGACCGATACGCTGGGCCCCATCGATCTGCGGCAAAGCGACGACCATCCGTTTCTTGGTCGCGCCATCGCGCAGCCTCGGACCCACTCCGATGCGACTGCGGCGCAGGTGGACCAAGCCATCATCGATCTGCTCAAGGAGGCCGAGAGTGACGCGGCCAAGATCCTGGCCGATCACAAGCCCCGTGTGGAAAAGCTGATCTCGCAGCTTGAGGTGAAAGAGACGCTCGACTTCGACGAGATCCAGGTCTGCCTCGATCCAACAAAACACGTGAAACAGCCGGAGCGTAGCCGACAGTCCGTCACGGCTATTCCTTCAGTACGGTTTGCGGGTGATGCACCTTAGCGTCCTTCCGGCAACGCCCTTTTGTCATGGGATCAATTGCCTAGGGCTGGTCTTCCCAGCTTTCGTCATCCCGTCGAAGCAGAGCCAAAAGGTCTTGAGCTCTCGGCGATAGATGACCCATCTCGATTCCATGATCGGTGTCTCCTGCCAGTAGAAAGGCGATTTTCTCCAGCTCCACCACCGGCAAGCCGCTTGAAGCGATTTCCGCCGCCTTGTGATCCGTAATATCGCCGAAAATCCGCTTGATTTCTTTCTGCTCCAAGTCGTTCCTCCTTATCCCGGCGTCTCGATTTGATTGATGACGTCATCCACGCCGAACACGTACCAGGCATCGTTTTCCGCCATATGGGACTGTGCTGGGCTCGGTAGCCAGCCCGTCAGCCGCACAACCCGGTTGCGCACGCCAACCTTGACCTGGGCCGCATCGACATACGGGTCCTTCTCGAGCACCGCGCGCACCGCATCGGTAATTCGGTCGGGCCCATCGGTTTCGTCCGAGGCCGCCACGATCCCGTTGACCACATCCCGAGACCCGGGGCACCACCATACAAGGACCCCGATGTAGCGTTTGACGGCAAGGTCGCTGACCGATCCATTCAGAATGACAACGCCCTCGCTCACGGCATAGTCGAACTCCCCAATCGCATCATCGGGCCGGGAGAGTTCGGCGAGCGCACCGGCCTCGCCAATTTCTGTTATCTTCAATCCGGCAAGGCTGGGGTCTAGGGTGAACACCTCGCGCAGGTGTTTCCGGATCGCGGCATCGTCAATGCGCTCAGCCGGTCGAACCCGCACGCGGTCAACAATTGCATCGACGGCCGGATGCGCGGCGGCCAGTTCAAGCACGATTTTCTTTTGTGCAACCCGCTCAACCTCTCCTTCCAGAATGAGGGCGCCGTCCGGTTCGACCTGCATCCGCCTTGGCTTGAAGTCCTGGCCGAGGCGCTGGTCGCCTGCAAAGCGTTGGCGAAGCTCGGCGAGCGTGTCTATCGTTTGTCTCGTCCCGGTGCGTGTCATGTCGAGCCTAGTGCTATCCGGGCCAAAGTTAGCCTGCCCATCTCCAATCGGATTGACCCTCATCAATTGATCGGGATGGAGCGGTGCCCGAGATTGATCTCCGAACCGAGGTGCAAGGGGGAACAAGCAGGAAGCGATCGTTCGCCACGGTGATATCTGTCAAAGCCGCAACGGCCGAAGAGCTGCAGACTGCATTCCAGTTTCGCTTGTGGGATGTGAAGACGGGTCAACTCAAGACCGTCTAGGACGGTGGCCAACACTGCACAGCAGCCGACAAGGGGAAAGGCAAATCAGTTGCCATGGATTGCCCTTGTACCGGAAAAGGCAATGAACTCTCTTCAGGCGATTTGCCCGAGGCGGCGCTGGCCGAATGCATGCTAATCTCGATGGATTCAATCGCGACGCGAGAAGGCATCGATTTCGAAATCAGACAGCGCAGTCCGACCAAGGCAGATGTCAAGGAAACGAGGGGCCCCCTCTCTTGCGCAGTCCAATGTCACCATGATACCTTCGCGCATGGGCTGGCGATGGCGTCGCCACGCGAACTGCGTGCCCACTTCGAACATCCTGAACGCCGGGAACTTGCTTGCCGTTCGCGCGGTTGGGGAAGGTCTTCCTGTCATCATTCGCGCGAACATGATGTGGAAGGAATATCATGGAGCGTCCGCAGCACTATCGATTTCATCAAGGGGACAAGGTGCTCCCCTTTGCCGATGCCGAATACGAAGCGCGGCTGGAGGGGCTTCGAAAAAGCATGGCGGCGCAGGGGATAGACGCTTGTGTGCTTACCTCGATGCACAATGTCGCCTATTACTCGGGCTTTCTCTACTGCGCGTTCGGGCGGCCTTATGCGCAGGTCGTCACGATGACCGATACGGTAACCTTCAGCGCCGGTATCGACGCAGCCCAGCCTTGGCGCCGCTGCTATGGCGACAACATCACCTATACGGACTGGCAGCGGAACAATTACTGGCGCGCGATCCTGTCGGTGACCGGACCCGGCAAGGTGATCGGCTTCGAGGGCGACCACCTGTCGATTGCGCAGATGACGTTGCTGACCGAGTTTCTTGCGCCTTCGGCGACGGTGGATATCGCGCCCGCAACGATGCAGCAAAGGATGCACAAGTCGCCTGCCGAGATTGACTTGATCCGTGCGGGTGCCGCCACTGCGGACGTGGGCGGCTATGCGGTCCGCGATGCGATCAAACCGGGCGTGCGGGAAATCGACGTGGCGATGGCGGGACGGGACGCCATGGAGCTTGAGATTGCGCGCCGGTATCCGGACGCGGAATACCGCGACACGTGGGTCTGGTTCCAGTCCGGCATCAACACCGATGGGGCGCACAACCCCGTCACGGCGCGCGCGTTGGAACGCGGCGATATCCTGAGTCTCAACACTTTCCCCATGATATCAGGCTATTACACTGCGCTCGAGCGGACCTTGTTCGTCGAAGAGGTGGACGCGGCATCGCTTGACGTCTGGCAGGCCAATGTCGCCGCGCATGAATTTGGCATGAGCCTGCTGAAACCGGGCGTGTCCTGCGCCGAGGTGACGGAACAGATCAACGCCTTCTTTGCCGAGCGTGATCTGCTGAAGTACCGGACCTTCGGCTATGGGCATTCCTTCGGGGTTCTGAGCCACTACTACGGGCGCGAAGCAGGGCTGGAGTTGCGCGAAGACATCGATACGGTTCTTGAACCGGGCATGGTGATTTCGATGGAGCCCATGTTGACGATACCCGAAGGCCAGCCGGGTGCGGGCGGGTACCGAGAGCACGACATCCTGATCATTACCGAAGACGGAAACGAGAATATTACCGGCTTCCCCTATGGCCCCGAACACAACGTCGTGGGGTGATGCCGATGAAAGGCTGGCGGCCGAACGGGCCGCCAGTCTGAACATTCAGTTCGGTCTGCAACCTGCTATTATTGCTGCGGATTTACTGATGGCGACTACGCTCAATTTCGAAAACAAGTTCAACGCTCGCCAAACATAGAGCCAACGCTTGACGATGTGGGAGCCCGGGAAGTTTGGTGCAGTGAAAGCCATGCGCACGGTGCTGCCTAGGTTCGAGGGGATTGACCGCGCCGAAGTCGATGCTGGGCGCATCGGGACATGCGCCCAGCAGGGGGGACTACTCCCAGCCGACTTCGTTGAAGATGGCCTGGGCCGTGGGCACGTTCTTTGCAACTTTCGACAAGTCAACGTCGTCGGGGCGGAACATGCCAAGTGCTGCCACCGACGGGGCAAGTTCCACGCCGGGGACCGCCGGATACTCGTCGTTGCCATCCGAGAAGTACTTTTGTGCCTGATCGGACGCGAGGTACTCAAGAAACTTCACTGCATTGTCCTTGTTTGGCGCATTCGCGGCCACACCGCCGCCGGAGAGGTTCATGTGTGCCCCTTCGGCGTTCTGTGCCGGGAAGACCCATCCGATGTTGGCGCGGGCGTCTGCCGAAAGACCGTCAACGTCCCGTCGGATGGCGCGCGCGAAGTAGTAGGTGTTGGAAATAGAGATGTCGCATTCGCCAGAGACAAGGCCGCGCAACTGATCTGTGTCGCCGCCCTGCGGCGCGCGGGCAAAATTGTCGACGACGCCTTGCGCCCAGGCCTTGGCCGCCTCCGCACCGTGGTTCTCGATCACGGCCGACAGCAGCGTCTGGCTATAGACGTTCGACGACGACCGGTGGCAGACCTGACCCTTGAACTTGGGGTCGGCGAGGTCGAGGTAGGTTTTCGGTGGATCGGTTACGTCCGCCTTGTCGTAGAAGATGATGCGTGCGCGCTGCGAAAAGCCGAACCACTGATTGTCGGCGTCCTGCAGGTTTTCGGGAATGCGCGTTTCCAGCAGATCGCTGTCGATGGACTGCAAGACACCGGCATTCTTGGCGCGTTCCAGGCGTGAGGTATCGACGGTCAGCAGGATATCTGCCGGGCTGTTGGCGCCTTCGGCCTCCATGCGGGCGATCAACTCGTCCGCCTTGCCCTCGATGCGGTTGATGGTGATCCCGGTCATCTCTTCGAAATCGGAATAGAGCCGCTCGTCGGTGTCATAGTGGCGCGACGAGTAGAGGTTCACTTCACCTTCTGCCATCGCCTCCGTTGCCAAGACCGCGGTGGCGGCCAGCGCCAGCACGGATGCCTTGCCTGTGAGCTTCATTTCAGTCGTCTCCCTCGGACAGATACCTTACTGAAACACTCAATTACATCAAATCCCTTCGCTGGCAACCCTTTCCGAGTGAAATACTCAAGATTTTGCCGAACCTTCTTTTGTCTCTGAATTCCCCGGAAATATTTGGGATTGCCCATGGACCAAGGCCCCTGTCGATCAATTGGGGCCAAGCGCCTGTTGTCGGGGGCCGACCTGACCGAGGCTTCCGCCGTCATCTTCGCCGGAATTTGCCCAATGAGACGAGCTGACCAAGGTCCGGTCGCGATATCCGCTATTCGAGACAGGTTGCCAGCGTCGTGGCGAAGTCCTTCAGAAGTTGCGGGTAAAGGCCGGGGCCAAGCTCGAGACCGGCACCGAGTGGATCGACCACTGCCGTGTTGGCCACGGTGCCATCCATGACCGTTGCAACAAGTCCCTCGTTGTATTGAGGCTCGGCAAGGACACAGTCGATCCCTTCATTTTGCACGCGTTCCCTTATCTCGGCGATGCGTGCCGGACTGGGGTCAGTGGCATCGGAGAGCGAAATCGCGCCTGCCGCGGGGAAATCGAAGGCGACCTCGAAGTACTGATAGGCATCGTGGAAGGCGACGAACTGTTGCCCGCGGACGGGGTCGAGCGTGCCAGATACGTCGACCTGCAGGGCTTCAATTTCTTCGCGTCCGGCGGCCGCATTGGCGTAATAGGTGGCCGCGTTGTCGGGATCGGCGGCCGAGAGTTGGGCCGCGATGACGTTCAGCCACGTAGCTGCATTGTCTGGGGACAGCCAGGCGTGCGGATCATGCCCCTCATGCGCATGGCCTTCGTGGTCATGATCATCGTGATCCTCTTCGGCATGATCTTCATGCTCATGCTCGTCGTGTTCCTCGTCGGCGTGGTCTTCGTGTTCATGCTTCTCTTCGCCGTCGTGCTCGTGCGCTTCGAACAGTGCATCTTCACGGAAGTCGAGCAGGGTTATCCCGTCCGTTTCCAGGAGCGCCGTCACTGCGGCCCCTGCTGCAAGCGTTTCCACGGCGCTTTCCAGCCAGGGGGTCAGGTCTTCGCCGATCCAGAAGACGATGTCGGCGTTTTCAAGCGCCGCAGCTTCCGATGGGCGCAGCGTGTGTTCGTGCGGCGAGGCACCTGGCGGAATAACCAGATCGGGCGTGCCGACGCCATCCATGACGCGTGCGACCAGCGAGTGGACGGGGGCAATGTCGACCGCGACGGAAGGCGCGTCGGCCAGCGCCGTCGTCCCCAACAGTGCGCCTGCAATCGTTACCGGGAGTAGCTTTCTGGACATCGGTCCCTCTATGTGATTTTATAACATTTCAGAGGGGCCATACAAGATATGAAATAACATGACAAGTCGAGAGGGCAGCGCGTCTGCACCGGTCGCGTTTTCGGACCATGATCACGCCGCTTGCGTCGAAGACACGCTTGCGGCAGCCGAAGAGGTCTGTGCGGAGAGAGGGCTGCGTCTGACGCCGGTCCGGCGCAAGGTGCTTGAGCTTTTGTTGCAGGAGCATCGCGCGCTTGGAGCCTATGCCATCCTTGACTTGTTGCGCGACGCCGGGTTCGGATCGCAGCCGCCGGTTGCGTATCGCGCTTTGGATTTCCTTGTGAAGAACGGGTTTGTCCACAAGATCGAGCGCCTAAACGCCTTCGTGGCCTGCGTTCATCCGGGCGAGACCCACTCGCCTGCCTTCATGATCTGCCGCAAGTGCGATGCGGTTGCCGAGGCGCAGTCAACGCCATTGAAGGGGGCGCTTGGGGCCGCCGCGCGCTCGACCGGATTTCAGATCGAGCGGACGGTCGTCGAAGCCGAAGGGCTGTGCCCGGACTGTGCCGAGGCGTCGGGGTCATGAGCCTGATCACGGTCGAAGGCCTTGGCATCCGGTACGGGTCCAATACGGTTCTGCACGGTGTGAACCTGACCGTCGAGCGGGGCGAGATCCTGACCATTGTCGGGCCGAATGGGTCCGGCAAGACCAGTCTGTTCAAGGCAATCATCGGATCAGAGCGCCCCTTTGCCGGTCGCGTGGTCAAGGCGCCGGGGCTGAAGATCGGATATGTGCCGCAGCGTCTGCATATTGACCGAACTCTGCCGATCACGGTCGAGCGTTTCTTGAGGCTGGCGGAGCAGGTGGATCGCGAGGCGTGTAAGGACGCGCTTGAAACCGCGGGTGTGCCGAACTTGTTGAAAAGCCAAATGACATCGCTTTCCGGTGGTCAGTTTCAACGTGTGCTGCTGGCGCGTGCGCTGATAAACCAGCCGGATGTGCTTTTGCTTGACGAGGCGACACAGGGACTCGACCAGCCGGGTTCCGCGGCGTTCTATCGGCAGATCGAAACCGTTCGGAACGAGACCGGCTGTGCGATCATGATGATCAGCCACGAGTTGCATGTGGTGATGGCGGCGTCCGACAGGGTGATCTGCTTGAACGGTCATGTCTGCTGTGCGGGGACCCCGGCGGTCGTGGCCTCGGCCCCAGAGTATCGCGCGCTCTTTGGAACAGGGACGGGCGGTGCGCTGGCGCTGTACCGGCATGACCACGATCACGAACATGACCACGATCATGACCATGGACCAAGCGAGGCGGCGGAGTGATGCTGGACGATTTCATGACCCGCGCGACGCTGGCGGGGATCGGTGTGGGGATTGCAGCGGCGCCCCTTGGCTGTTTCGTCGTCTGGCGCCGGATGGCCTATTTCGGGGACGCGACGGCGCATGCCGCCATTCTTGGCGTCGCCCTGTCGCTTGCCTTTCAGACCTCGATTTTCTTTGGAGCTATGGCGCTTGCTCTGGCCATGGCGGTGACGGTCACGCTCTTGTCGGGGCGGGGGTATGCGATGGATACGCTTTTGGGCGTTCTGGCCCATTCCTCGCTGGCTTTCGGGCTAGTGGCCGTATCCTTTCTGTCTGGCGTGCGCATCGACCTGATGGCTTATCTTTTCGGCGATATCCTAGCGGTATCCCGGATGGACCTTGCGGTGATCTGGGGCGGTGCGGTGGCCGTCGTGGGATTGATCGCCTGGCGCTGGTCGGCCTTGTTGACATCGACGCTGAGTGAGGAACTGGCGTTCGCCGCCGGGCTGAACCCGCGCCGGGAACAGCTTATCCTCACGTTGGCTCTGGCGGTCACCGTGGCGGTGGCCATCAAGGTGGTGGGCGTGTTGCTGATCGCGGCGATGCTGGTCATCCC
>JASJDQ010000096.1 GCA_030065075.1 Paracoccaceae bacterium
CTTGTCGAACTGGCCCTGTCCGAACCCTTTTCGAAAGTCCTCGATATCGGAACCGGATCCGGTTGCATCCTCATTTCATTGCTGATGGAACGGCCAGAGGCGCTAGGTGTCGGGACGGATATCTCCGAAGAGGCGGTTCTGATCGCTGGCGAGAACGCCGCCAAGCACGGTGTGGACGACCGCATAATATTGCCGGTTTCAGACTGGTTCGACGATGTTGGGGGGCGGTTCGACCTGATCGTCTCAAACCCGCCCTACATTGCGCGCGATGAGATGGACGCGCTGTCGCCCGACGTGCGAGATCACGAACCGCGCCGCGCGCTTACGGATGATGCGGACGGACTGACGGCTTATCGCGTGATTTCCACGGAAGCGCGCAATCATCTGGCGCCTTCCGGGCGCCTGTTGGTCGAGGTCGGGCCGACCCAGGGAAACGCGGTGCAGCAGCTTTTCAAGGCCGCCGGTCTTGAAGATGTGTCCGTTCATTCCGATCTTGATAGTAGAGATCGCGTGGTTTCCGCGCGCATGCCGTCTAAGGCAGACCTGCGCTAAAACCGCTTCGATCGGCGCATATGTGCCATTTTCTTCGCAAAAATCGCTTGATCGCACCAAATCCTGTAGGTACACCGATCTTGCGGACGGGGAAACGATGCTGCCGCATCTCCCGATAACTGCTAACCCCTTGCACGGACAGTTGCCCGATGGTCGGGCGTCATTCGGAAACATCTGCGCAAGACCCAGACCAAAGGCTGGACAATAAGCTAATGAGATCATCCAAGTCACGATCGCGGTCGAAGTCGAACCGCAACCGCTCGATGGGCAATATCGTCAACCGTGTGTTTGACAGCTCGGGCCCAGAAGGCAAAGTGCGGGGAACACCGCAACAGATTATCGACAAGTACAATCAGCTTGCCCGCGACGCTCAACTGTCGAACGACCGGGTGGCGACGGAGAATTTCCAGCAACACGCCGAACACTATCTGCGCATGCTGGCCGAAGCGCAGCGCGAGCAGCAGGAACGCCAGGCGCAGCAGCAACAACAGCAGCAGGAACGCCAGCAGCAGCGCAGCGCGCAGGGCGGCGGTGGACGCCAGGGCGGCGAAGATGGACCTTCTCGTGACCGGGCACCGGTGGCGGCAGGCGAGGGCGAACAGCCGGACATCCAGGCCCCTGTCGCAGATGCGCCAGAATCCGATCCGGTTATCGAAACAGCCCCGGACCAACCCGAAAGCGCGCTAGTGGAGACGCCCGAAGACAGTCAGCCGCGTCAGCGACGCCCACGGCGGAAACCCGAGCCCGATGCTGCGGCTGGAGATCAGCCGACACCGGACGCCGCAGAGTAACGCCTGGCGCTGCCCAAATGTCTTGAACCCGATGTGGACAGTCTTGGGCGGCCGATGGCGTATTTGCGTATTTGGAGCAAGATGAAGCTGGTGGGATGGTTTCTGCGGCGATGCGTTAAGGTTAACCATCGTTAAGGTTAACGCTTTCGAGGAACACTCTAAATCAACACCTTCCGCCTGAGAGCGTTTCCCGGTCGGTTGTAAGCGAGCATCGGATTTTGCGCTCGAGGCGAAGCCGAAAGACCGCAAGAAGCGACTTCTGCTGTTCCGGAGTTGTCCCGGGTGCAGTGAACGACGGGATCAGGCAACGGCCCTTGCAAGCGCGCAAAATCTTTCCAGATCAATCGTTTCGGCCCGCGCCGTCGGATCGATACCGGCGGCTTTCAGTTTGTCTTCGATGCCGGGGATGCCCTTGAGCGAGGCGCGGAGCATCTTGCGGCGCTGCTGAAAGGCCCGCGCCACGATATCTTGTAGCACTTTCGAGTTGGCCGGAAACCGAGGTTCCGGCAGCGCCGTGATCTGGACGACCGCCGAACGTACCTTTGGCGGTGGCGTGAAGGCTTGCGGCGGCAGGTCCATGACGATCTTCGCGTCTGCCCGCCACTGCGTCAGGATCGACAGGCGGCCAAAGGCCTTGGACCCCGGCTGGGCCACGATCCGGTCCGCGACCTCGCGCTGGAACATGAGCGTCAGGCTCTCCCAGAATGGCGGCCAGTCCGGCGGATCGAGCCAGGATGTCAGAAGCGCGGTGCCGACATTGTAGGGCAGGTTCGCGGCGATCTTGATAGGAGGGGTCAGGTGCCTTGTGACATCGATCTCCATCGCGTCGCCTTCGATGACGTGAAGGCGCCCGGGATAGGCGTCGGCGATCTGCTGGAGTGCGGGCAAACACCGGGGGTCCTTTTCGATGGCCACGACTCGGCGTGCGCCAGAGGCCAGAAGGCCGCGGGTCAGCCCACCGGGGCCCGGGCCGATTTCAAGGACGTCGTGGCCGGTGAGATCGCCTGCGGCGCGGGCGATCTTGGCCGTCAGGTTGAGGTCCAGAAGGAAATTCTGCCCCAAAGACTTTCGCGCGCTCAGCCCATGGGCCTGAATGACCTCGCGCAAGGGCGGCAGATCGTCGATCACGGGGATCCGGCCCGGGCCATCGACCAGGCGAGTTTCAGGGCCTCGGTCATCGAGGCGGGGTTGGCAAGGCCGTGCCCGGCGATGTCGAACGCCGTGCCGTGATCCGGCGATGTGCGGATGATCGGCAGGCCGAGCGTGACGTTGACGCCGGTGTCGAAGGCCAGCGTCTTTATCGGCACCAGCGCCTGATCGTGGTACATCGCGACGGCCGCGTCATAGCGCACGCGGGCGGCGGCATGGAACATCGTGTCGGCGGGGAGCGGCCCCCGGATGTCCATGCCTTCGGCGCGCAAGCGCTCGCAGACCGGGGCGATCAGGTTTGCGTCTTCGGTGCCAAGCATGCCGCCTTCGCCCGCATGCGGGTTCAGGCCCGCGACCGCAAGGCGCGGTGCGGCGATGCCGAAGCGGTCGCGGAGGGCGGCGTGGGTGATGCGAAGCGTGTCTTCCAGAAGCGGTTCGGTCAGCGAGGTCGGCACTTCGGCCAGCGGCACGTGGATGGTGACGGGCACGACGCGCAAGGCGTCGGAGGCGATCATCATGACGGGGCGGTCGGCGCCTGTCAGGTCTGCGAGGAACTCGGTGTGACCAGGCCAGGTGAAGCCCGCGTGGTCGACCAGCTCCTTCTTGGCAATGGGTGCGGTGCAAAGGGCCGAGGCCTTGCCGTCTTGCACTAGCTTCACGCCGCGCCTGATCACTTCGACGACCCCTCGCGCGTTGTCCGATCTGGGGCGACCCGGCGGGGCTTCTTGTGGAAAGGCGTGAAGCAGGACCGGCACGCCCCGCGGCAGTGCCTTTGCGGTCTGGTCGGGGCTGTCGATGATGACGATCGGGGCGCTTTCCGGCAGATGCGCAGGATCGGCGATCAGAAAGAACGGCACGGCCCCGTCAAGCGCTTGCCATGCGCCCACGGTCACTTCGATGCCGATGCCCGAGGGATCGCCGCAGGAAACCGCAACGGGGGGAAGGTGCTGCTCTGGCATGAAAATCAGTTGGAGCTGAAATCGATTATGTCGGTGTCGGCGCGAAGCTGGCTTAGGTAATGGGCGGCCGCGGTTCCAAGCCGGGCGTTGAGAAGGCGGTTTCCGGCGATTTCGAGATCCACGGTGCTTTCCGTCGCGGGCTGGCGGGCGCAAAGCATCAGGACAGTGGCGTTGCCGCCACGCGTAATTGCCGTTGACGTTTCGTTTTCGTCGAGCGTGTCAAGGGCGCGGGCGATGTCGGCGGGAAGTTCGCGGATGACGCGGGTTTCGCGCAGCAGACGCTCTTCCGGCAGGCCCTGGGCCACGCCGTAGAAGTCGTCGCAGACATCGACGCGACGGGCGATCGCGTTCGCCTCTGCCGCACCGCCTCCGACGACGAAGAGCGCGTAATCCACCGCAAGCGTCTCGGGCGTGCCAGCGGCGATGCGTTCGGAATCGCGGAGAAGGAACACGCCAATGGCGTTTTCCAGTCTGACGGGCTGGCTGATCTGGCCGGGTGTAAGCCCGCCGATGGCGCGCTGGACGTCTTCGGGGAGGCCATCGAAGGCAACCCAGTTCAATTCGCCGCCGCGGGGGGCCGAGGGGGCCACGGAAAACCGGCGCGCGGCTGCGGAGAAAGCCGTTTCATCCGGCAGGCGTGTCAGTTCAGCGGCGCGGTCGAGCGAGGCGCGCTCTGCCTCGGGTGTGTTCGCGGGCAAGAGGATCTCGGAGACCAGCACGCGCTGGCCGCCTTCCGTGCCCAATTGTGCGAGCGACCGGCGGACCTGGTCCTGCGAGATGGAGCCGCGTGCCGTATCACCGAAGCGCGCCCGAACCGTCTCGCGCCAGGCGACGCCGGAAGTGAAAAAGTCGCGGATGGTGCCTTCGGTGATGCCGGCATTGCCCGTTATTGTCAGGAATTGCTCGGCGGTCAGATTGGCGCGGGCGGCGAATTCGGTGATGCCCGCCTCGATGGCCTCGGGCGTCACTTCGATCCCTTCGCGGGCGGCGGCATCCAGTTGAAGCGCTTGGTTGATAAGTTGTTCGCGCGCCAGCTCTCGGGTGTCGCCGGGGGCTCCGAGGAGTGTGAGGAACCGCGCCCGCTGGTCGATCTGATGGCGGGTGACGACAGAGGTGCCCACCTGAAGTTCGGGGCTGAACTGCCCCTGTGCCCTTGCCAAGTCGCTTCCGAGGGCAGAAATGGCCAACCACGCGGACATGATCAAAACACCGATACGCATCAAAGCCTTATCCTCTGCATTTCCGTCTTAGATTGCGATCATTCTCACGCCCGCCGATGCCGGTCAAGGAGACGCGGAAGCCGAATTCGGTCGTCGGGTCCACACTAGTGGAGTCTGCGTAGCGACGCGAGACGGAAAAGGACATGTCGGCGCATTCCGTCTGATAGCCCAAACCAAGGCCGGTGCGAGTGGCGCGATCGGCATTGAAATCATAGCGCCAGTTTGCGCGGGCCGACCATCGGTCATTGAGCTGATAGGTGCCATCCAGTCCCCATTCGGAAAGGCTGGCATCCCGGTCTTCGGAAGGTTCCGGCACGGCGAAAAGGTAGTGTGTGCCCAAAGCCAACCGGTCATTCCGCCAGTCCAGTCGCGTTTCCGAGAGGGTGAAGTTGATGTCGGTGTCAAAAAGCGAGCGAGAGATGACCTGGAAATCGTCGCCGATCGAAAGACGCCCTGAAAGGAGCCATTCCGAGCGGTCGCCCTCCAGCCCGGACCCTTCGCCGAAGCCCAGATCTCCTGTCAGATTGGCCAGGCGTCCAAGGGCAAGGTCGAGTGTCCAGCCATCCGGATCGACCCGTTGCCACGACGCGCCGAGAGCGACCCTTACACCATCTTCGGCGCCATCGAAGCCCGGATAGCGCGAGGGTGAAAACAGGTTCGCCTCGTCGAACTCCACGACGCGGCTGTCTTCCAGGGGCGCTTCGTCGCCGCCGGTGTCGGAAAAGTCGATGCGCGCGATGGGTTCCAGCACCTCGCGGCCGCCATCCTGCGTCCGCCGGGACATCGGCCAGCGCAACTCGGCGGCGGCGCGTGGCACAACGCGGGTCAGGGCTTCGTCAAATGTGCTGTCCTGCGCGGTGGTGTAAGCATCGACGCGAAAGCCAAGTTCGCTGCCCGCGATGATGCCGGGTTCAGTCATCCACGACCGGTTCCAGTTGAGCGCTGCACTGAGCCGGGTGACGTCGCGCCCGACGATATCCGCTGAGGACGGACGTTCGAGCGCCATCAACCCCACCGTCGCGACGGTCCTGCCGCCAAAGGACAGGTCGGGTAATTCACGAGAGAACTCGGCTTCGATGAACTGGTTGGGCAGAGTGTCTTCGATGGGAATTTCGGACTCGCGAAGCGTGCGGAAATCCGAAATCGACGCGCGGAACTTGTCCTTGGTCCGAACCCGGCCGATCGAGATCGAATTGCTCAACCGGTCCTTGTCCGAATATCCGTAGTCGAAAAGATAACCCGGGTCTGACACCAGTTCGAGCTGTAGTTGCGCTGTGTATCCACGCGGCAACCTGAGAGATGCGTTGCCGAAGAAATAGCCACGCTCGTCCCGAATATCGTCCTCGGTCACGGCGCCGACGACATCGATGCGGCCGTTTCGAAGCAGTTGGCGGTAACCGAATTCCAACGTGGTTGTCGAGGTCGAGAGGTAAGGTGTCAGCGTTGCGTCCGCATGATCCCCAAGCGCGATGAAATAAGGGAGCTTGATCCCAGTTCCGAGATCCGAGGAGGATGAGAATTGCGGGATCAGAAGCCCCGTCGCGCGCCCGACGCTGGGGTCGGGAAGCCGGAGGCGCGGGAAGTAGAAGATCGGCACGCCGGCGACACGAAACTGCGCGCCTTCGAAATAAAGCTGGCGTTCGAGTTCGTCGTGGATCACCCGGCGCGCGCGAATCTCCCACAAAGGGGTTGGGTCGTTGGCGCAGACCTCGCAGGAGGATGCGACGACCCGGTCCAGCCGCGTATAGCGATCATCGACGCGCGCGATTTCGTTGGCGGCGAGTTGCAGTTGCTGGTCCAGCACCAACCGGGCCGAGACAAGGACGCCGTTCCTCAGATCGCGGTCCAATTGCGCCTGATCCGCCAGTACGACGGTGCCGTCGGGGTCGGTCACCCTGATGGGACCAACGATGGTCAATTGATCGCCGTCGCGGGTATAGGTCACTTCCCGGGCAGAGAGCCGCGTGCCTTGGTAAAAGACCTCGACATTGCCGCTTGCGGTCACACGGCCCGACGGATCGACGGCTATTTGATCGGCGACGAGCGAGGCCAAGTCTTGCGCAGCTGCGGCACGGGGCGTGAGCGTGACAACGCACAGCAAGCAAAACAGAACGGCGTATCGGATCATCCGTCTTCCAGGTGCAACAACAGGCCGAGCGGCAGAAGAAGGGCCGCAAGGGGTGGCCCCCAGGCGGCCAGGAGAATCGGGATCTGACCGTTCTCGCCGAGAATGGCGGCGAAGTTCCGGATGAAATAAAGCGTGAAGCCAAGCCCAAGCGCGGCGAGCACCATGATGCCGGTGCGCCCGAAGCGGGTGTGGCGCATGGTGAAGCCAGCGCCCACAAGCACCATGGCCGCCAATAAAAGCGGCAGCGCCAGCTCCATGTGGAAGAACGTTCGGTGATTGCGCGCCGAGAACCCAGCGGCTTCGAGGCGCGCAATGAAGCCCGGCAGTTCCCAGATCGGGATGGCCGAGGGCGTGCCGAAGCTGTCGAGGATCTGGTTCCGCGTCAAGTTTGAGGCGAGGCTGAGGGCCGGGCTTTCGAAGCTGTCGACTTCCGGGATCAGATCATCGGTGTCGAACCGCCATTCCTTGGCCTCGCGTATGTTCCAGGCACCGGTTGTGAGTTCGGCTTCCCGTGCCTCGATCCGGAAGGTCGGGCGGCCTTCGGACGAGAACCCCATGAAGGTGACGCCAAAGAGCCGTGTGCCGTCGAGATTGGCGCGGTCGGCCCGGATGACCGTCTGCCCATCCCTGTTGCCTTGACGGAGCCAAAGACCCTCTTCGCTGACCGAGAGGGTCGACGCCTCGCCCGAGATTCGCGTGGTCACCGTTTCGTACTGCTTTTGCGTCGCGGCGACGATCGGGTTGACGGCGGCTACGGCGATGACGCCAAGCGCGAGCGCCAGAATGATGGGCGCGATGAGGCTTTTCAGTGCCGATCTGCCGGAGGCGCGTGTCACCACCAGTTCGGACGATCGCGAGAGGCCAAGGAACAGCGCCAGTGTCGCAAGGATCATCACCAGAGGCAGAATGCGGTAGAGAACGGCCGGGACCGAAAGCGTGGCCAGCATAAGAAGCGTGCCGAAGCTTGCCTCGTCATTGCCGCCGTGGCGCCGGATCTGTTCGATCAACCCCGTCAGCAACAGGATGGCGAAAAAGATCAGGAGGACCGAGAAGAAGCTCTTCAGAAAGCGTTTGCCGAAATATAGGTGGAGGGTCATGTGCGCGTTCGCCTCCGCCACCTGAGGAGCGTCGGGCGTTCGGCGAGCAGCAGCAGAAACCCGGCCAGCAGCAATCCGAAGAACGGCCCGACATAGGCCAGTGGCCAAGCATTGGCATCGCTTTGCACCGCGCCCTGTCCTGCCTGGGTGAGTATCTGCACGACGATCAAGGCGCCGATGGCAGCGAGAATCTGGCGCCAGACACCGAAACGGGAAAAGCCGCCCACCAGAAGGGCGGCGAACCCGATTAGCGGCGCGACGAGCCCGTTGAACGCATTGCTGAAGCGTTCGTGGGCTTCCGCGATCAGGCGGGCGCGGCTTGTGCGCGTGATGTCCTGGGTGGCCTGGCTGGCTGCCAGCAAGAGCGTGGTCGGCAGTTCATTGGGATGTCGCCGGTCGCGGGCGATCCCGTCGATGAGGCCTTCCAGATCGAAAGCGAAGTCCTCGAACCGGGTGACTGAGAGCCGTTTCCGATCACTGTCGTAGGCCTGTGCCATGCCGTCGATCATGACAAGGCTTGGCGCGGTCTCTCCCCGGACAAGAAGCGCTTCGCGCGCGGTATAGGTCACGCGACGTGCCGGGTCGCGGGCGTCCGAGAGAAAGATGTTGGACAGGGCGCCGACGGGGGTGATTTCACGGATGTAGAACGTGACCCCATCCGCGGGGTGCAGGAACCTGCCTTCGCTGAGGAGACGGGCGGTCATATTCTCGGATATCTCGGCCGTGCGGTCCGCAAGCCGGGCCGAACTGATCGGGACCAGCAGGTGGGCGAGGATCGACGATAGAAGAAAGATGAAAACGCCGAACATCAGGACGGGCCGGGCAAGCCGCCAGGGCGAAAAGCCGGTGGCCTGGACGACGACCAATTCGCTTTCCGACATCAAGCGGTTGGTGGCGTAGATCGTGCCTGCGAATGCGGCGACCGGCAGGACAATGCGGATGACGTTGGGGAGCGTGAGCGCAGTGAATTCAAGGAATACCGCCGCGGATTGGCCATTGGCGATCAACTGGTCGAAGAGAACGACGGCCCGGTTGACCCAATAGACAAGCACGAGGACCAGCGCGAAGAAGCCGAAGAGCATCAGCAACTGGGAAAGAAGGTATCTGTCGAATCGTCCGGTCATGCGGGCCTGCTCTTTGTGCGAGAGGTTAGACCATCGTTTGGACGGCGTAAAACCGTCACTGGCAAAAGCCCGCCCGGGCGGGTCGGGCCGAATACCGAGACGGAATTCGTGACGGAAAATGACCCATTTTCCGGCGCCCCCCGTGACGCGGGCGCGGCATCGGTCTAGGTAAGTCGGGAACCACCCCAACGAACGAGCGAGCGCTGATATGGCTGACCTTCCTTCTGTGACATTCACCGACAGCGATCTGGACGCGATTGCGAGTGCAGAGGGGCATGTCGCGGTCTTTTTGCCGGAGAGCGGCAAGATGGACGTCATGGCGCGCCGCGTGAACCGTTTGACGAAAGGGGCGCTAGCGCGGCTTGCCGAAAGCGAGCGGTTTCAGAAGCTGAAGGACGGCCAAGCCGTGGCGCTGGCTTATCCGACAGGCATGGCGGCGGAAGCCATTCATGTGATCCGTCTGGAAAAGCGGGCGCGAGGGGCTGCGGCCCGCGAAGGCGGGGCGACGTTCGGCGCTGTGCTGGGTCAGTTGGGCGGGTTGATACTGGCGCCGGGGCTGAAGGGGCTGGACGATGTTCTGTTGGGCGTATTGCTGAAGAGTTACCGGTTCGACCGGCACGTGACGGGGGACGACAAGACATCTCCCGGCGGGGTCACGGTGATGACCTCGGACGCGGATGCCGGTGCAGGGTTTGAAACGGTCCGGGCCCTGGCCGAAGGGGTCTGCTTTGCGCGGGATCTTGTGAACGAGCCGTCGAACGTTCTGACCACCACCGAGTTTGCCACGCGGCTGGAGGCGCTGAGTTCGCTTGGCCTGAAGGTACAGGTGCTGGAGGAACCCGAACTGGAGAAGCTCGGGATGCGCACGCTTCTGGCTGTGGGCCAAGGCTCGGAAAGCCCGTCCAAGGTCGTTGTCATGGAATGGAACGGCGGCGGCAAGGAGAAGCCTTTTGCCTTGATTGGCAAGGGCGTCGTTTTCGACACCGGCGGGATTTCGTTGAAACCGGCGGCCGGCATGGAAGACATGACGATGGACATGGGCGGGGCCGGAACCGTCGCGGGCGTCATGCAGGCGTTGGCGGCGCGGAAGGCCAAGGCAAATGTCGTGGGGCTGATCGGGCTGGTCGAGAACATGCCGGACGGGCGGGCGCAGCGACCGGGCGATGTCGTGGCTTCGATGAAGGGTGACACGGTCGAGGTGATTAACACCGACGCCGAAGGCCGCCTCGTTCTGTGCGACGTCATGTGGTACGCGCAGGAGCGGTTCGAACCGGTCGCCATGGTCGATCTGGCGACGCTGACGGGCGCGGTGATTATTGCTTTGGGGCATGAGAACGCGGGCGTCTTTTCGAACGACGACGCCTTGTCGAAGGCGTTTCTCTCGGCAGCGGAGGCCGAGGGCGAGGGGGCCTGGCGACTGCCGTTGGGTGCGGGCTATGACAAGCAGCTGAAAAGCCGGGTGGCGGACATGAAGAACGTGGGCGGGCGGCCTGCGGGCTCGATCACGGCGGCGCAGTTTCTGGCGCGTTTCGTGAAGGAGGAGACGCCTTGGATCCATCTGGACATCGCAGGTGTCGCGTCTTTGAAAACCGCCACCAAACTGGCTCCAAAGGGTGCGACTGGGTGGGGCGTTCTGGCGCTGAACCGCTTGATTTCAAACAAGTACGAGGGGTGATCCTTGGGCGCGGCGTTTTTCTATCACCTGACCGAACGGCCTCTGGAGGCGACCTTGCCGGTGCTTTTGGGCAAAGCGCTGGAGGCCGGTTGGCGGGTCGAAGTGCGCGGGACGGATGATGCCGCTCTGGATCGGCTGGACCGGCAGCTTTGGCTGGGCGAAGGGTTCCTGCCGCATGGACGCGCGGGTGGGCCACGTGATGCGGAACAGCCGGTTTTGCTGACGAATGGTCCGGGCGGGAACGACGCGGCCTGTGTCATGAGCGTCGACGGCGCAGAGGTTGCGCCCAAGGAAGTGGCCGGGCTGGAACGGGTGTGCATCCTGTTCAACGGGGCGGATGCGGGCGCGGTCGAGGTCGCGCGCAACCAGTGGCGCGCGATGACCGAGGCGGGTGTTTCGGCGCAGTACTGGGCCGAAGACGGAGGGCGTTGGGTGAAGAAATCCGAAAGCGGGTGATTGTCATGAACAGCCGCCGGAAGGCCGCGTATCAGTTCAGCACGACTGAATAGCGGACAATCCGATTGTTGTCTGAGTCGGCGAAGTAATATCGGTTCCCGCTCACTTCCACGCCTTCGGGATCATCGAATTTGCCCGGCCCCAGCCCGGGCGAGCCGTCCCCAAGGATCCCCAGAAGTCGCCCCTCTGGTGTTTCTTCGGGATCGATCAGCAGGATGCGATGGGCATCCTGATCGGCAACTACCAGCAAGCCACCGTCCGTCACATCCATGTATCGGGCCCCGACAAAACCGTATTTTGCATCGTTGATCACCTGGATTTCTTCCAGATCGGGCGAATAGCGCACGAGGCGGCGGTTGAAGTTGTCCGCCACCCAGACCGAGCCGTCCGGTCCCTCGGCCACGTCGTGAGCGCCCATGTGACTGCCGACCGCGCCCAACAGTTCGCCATCCCGGTAGCGCATCAGCGTGCCGACCCCGCCTGCGGTCACATAAAGGTCGCCGTTGCTGTGAAGAAGTGCACCTTCCGTTCGCGGCGCTGACACGGCCGCCTCAGGCGGGGACTTCAGAGCGTCGATGTCGGGATATAGCGCCACGGCGCTGACGCCCGTGACGGCGATGGCGATGCTGCCGGTGGGCCCGAATGAGATGTCATGCACGCCGGGCAGGAAGCCTTCTCCCAGCATCTCGACCAATTCCAGCGTTTCAGGGTCAAAGACCGCGACCCGCGCGCCGAACTTGTCGGCCACATAGAGCCGCCCGTCCGGCCCGATCTCCAGATCGTGCGGATCGGCCAGCACCGGCTCGCTTGCCAAGTCGAAGCTGGCGAAGGGCGGAGCCTCCTCTGCCTGTGCGGGCAAGGAGATCAGGACGGCGAAGGCGATGGCGCGTGTCATGAGGGCAGCGTAACATGTGACGCGCACTTCGGTAAGAAAATCCCGTTCGGGGGCTGGCCCGCGGACCGACTTGCCACGGCTTGCAAGAGGACACGTGCGGGCAATTGCGTATGTCTGGCAAGATGAAGGTGCGGCCCGTCACCCCGGGAGGTGCGGTCAGTAACTCAGCCGGAGTGTGTTGTCTTCGATTTCGAGTCTCTCAAACTGGCTGAGGAAGCTCATGCCCAGAAGGGAGCCGCGCATTTCGCCGCCGTTCACTGCGGCGCGGACGTTGTTGAAGACCACCGGGCCAAGAGCGACCTCGTCTACGCGCGTGAAGGCTGTCGGCACCGTGCCGTTGGCGGTGCGTGCGGAGCCGAGGAACGCGAGGTTGTCGGGGTCGAGACCCGCGCGCTCTGCATCCGCCAGGCTCAAGACCATATCCGTGGCGCCGGTATCGACCAGAAACTCGATGGGCTCGCCGTTCAGCCGAAGCGTCAGATGGAAGTGCCCGTCACCTTGGCGCGGGACTTCGATCACGCTTTGATCCTCCAGCACCGCCTGACGAGGCACCAGATCGCGGGAGACGTCCTCCCACAGTCCGTAGCCAGCGACAAACCCGAGGAAGATCATCCCCCAGACAAGCGCCGCTCGCGCCGTTTTGCCAAGCGAGTTTCGGTTTTCTGCAATGAACCAACCTGCCACAGCCGTGCCGAGCAGAACGAGGTAGATCAGTCTGGGAAGTTCGCCGTTATCCATGCACCTCAGATAGGAGCGGACGCGCCAGAAGATAAGAGGCCGACGTCGAAAGCGACTCTTCCGCCGGATCCGGTGCATGGACCATGCGCAGCATGGCGACGCGACGTTTTTCGGCCACATAGAGATAGGTCACGGCGGCTGACAGCGCAGGCACCAACGCCCCCCAGGGGGCAAGAAACTCGTACATTATTTGCTCACTCATCACACTTGCACACTTGCACTTTTACCACATTTTTCGACGTTTTGGCGGCGAAACCGGGCTGTTGGCCGAAAACAGAGCGTTCCCGTTTTGGCGACAGGTCTTACTTGTCCGGATCAACCAGCCCCAGACCGCGCAGGTAAATGCCGATGCCGGTTTCCAGCAGGTCCTCTGGCGGGAAGGGGGACTTGGTGCCCGGCGCGCCGCGGGCGAAAAGTTCGACGACGCCATGGCTCATGGCCCAGATGTGAGCGGAAAACATCTGCGCGGGCGGGCGCTTTTCGGGCGGCATGGTTTCCGACAGGGCCTCGGCGGCACGTTCGAGAACCGCCGAGGCGCGGCCAGCCACCTGAGCGAGTTCGGGTGTCCGGTTGATGGAAATACCGCTTTCGAACATGGCCACATAATGGCCCGGGTGTTTTCGGGCAAAGGCCAGATAGGCGCGTCCCGTCGCCTCGAAAGACGCCAAGGCCGAGGGCTGGCCGGTTTCATAGGCGTATTCCATCAGGTCGGCGAAGATTTCGTAACCCTGGCGCGCGGCTTCGGCGATCAACTCGTCGCGTCCTTCGAAATGGCGATAGACGGCGGCCGGTGTCACGCCCGCCTGTTTGGCGGCTTCGGAGAGCGTGAAACCGGTCGGGCCCTTTTCCTCGATCAGTTCAAGGGCGGCATCGACAAGCGCTTGTCGCAGGTTGCCGTGATGATAGCCGCGCTTAGGCATCCCAGATGTC
>JASJDQ010000097.1 GCA_030065075.1 Paracoccaceae bacterium
ACAGCTCAAACCGTCAATTTCGGTGCGGAACATCATGGACCAGCAAATAGAGCTTCCAGTCACTGGAAGGTCAAGAGTTCTTGACTTTTTGCGAATGGTTCTCATTTATAGGCGGTGAGATTGCGAATTAGTCGCAATTAAGGAGATTTAACGGAATGCACACCAACAGACGGACCGTTTTGACAGGGTTTGGCGCAGGTCTTGTGGCCGCCTCTCTGCCCCTCCGCGCCATTGCCGCGGACACCGTTTTGAAGGTCGTTGCCACGACGGGCATGATCGCCGACACAGCGCACCGCATCGGTGGCGACGCAGTGGAGGTGCAGGCCTTGATGGGACCGGGCGTGGACCCGCATGCCTATCGTCAGACGCGCACGGATATTCTGGCCATGGCGCGGGCCGACTTGGTGCTGTGGAACGGCTATTATCTGGAAGCGCAGATGGAAGACGTTCTGGGCGACATCGCGCAGAGAACGCCTGTCCATGCGGTGGCCGAGGTGGTCACGGGCGACGCGCTGATCAGCCACGATGACTATGTCGACCGGTTCGATCCGCATGTCTGGATGGACCCCAAGCTTTGGCGTCAGGTGGCGCTGGCTATTCGGGACGCGATGACGGAAGCCGCACCGGACCGAGCCGACATCTTTGCTGCCAATGCGCAGGCGTTTCTGGGCGAGCTTGACCGGTTGTCCGACTACGCGGACAAGGCGTTGGCCAGCGTGCCAGAAGCGGCGCGCGTGTTGGTGACGGCGCATGATGCATTCAACTACTTCGGTCGGGCCTATGGCTTCGAAGTCGTGGGCATCCAGGGTATCTCGACCGAAAGCGAAGCCGGTCTGAACCGGATCACAGAACTGGTGGATATGCTGGTAGACCGTGGTGTCTCCTCGGTCTTCGTCGAAAGCAGCGTGTCGGATCGCTCGATCAAGGCCTTGATCGAAGGCGCCGCCGCGCGAGGGCACGAGGTGCGGATCGGGGGCGAGCTTTACTCCGACGCCATGGGCGCGCCGGGCACCTATGAAGGCACTTATATCGGCATGATCGACCACAACGTGACGGTGATCGCCGCCGGACTGGGCGGCGTCGTGCCGGAACGCGGCTTGAATGGCCGCCTTAGCGCAGGAAGCTAATCACATGGAACTGGTGGCAGAGACGAATGATCGCGGCCCCGAAAGCCCTTTGGCCATTCGGGGCATGACGGTCTTTTACGACCAGAAGCCCGCAATCTTCTCGGTCGACGCCACCTTCCGTGCCGGAGCGATGACGGCGATCATCGGGCCGAACGGGGCGGGCAAATCAACGCTGTTGAAAGCCGCGCTTGGGCTGGTGACGCCGCTCTCGGGGTCGGCCACGGTTTTCGGAGCGCCGCTGGATGAGATGCGGGACCGGATCGCCTATGTGCCGCAGCGGGCCAGTGTCGACTGGGACTTCCCGGCGCGGGTGCGCGATGTCGTGGCCATGGGGCTCTATGGCTCACTGGGTCTGCTTGGCCGTTTCTCGGGGTTGCACAAGCGCCGCGTCATGGAGTGCCTGACGCGCGTCGGCATGGAGGACTTCGCCGACCGCCAGATAGGACAGCTTTCGGGCGGGCAGCAACAGCGGGTCTTTCTGGCGCGCGCGTTGGCGCAGGATGCCGACCTGTATCTGCTGGACGAACCTTTCGCCGGTGTCGATGCCGCGACCGAACGCGCCATCATCGACGTGCTGAAGGGGCTTCGCGATGACGGCAAGACCGTCGTTGCCGTGCACCACGACCTGACGACCGTGCGCGACTACTTCGACGAAGTGTTCTTGCTGAACGTCCGCAAGATCAGCGAAGGCCCGGTGGCAGAGGCGTTCACCGAGGCCGCACTGGACAAGGCCTATGGCGGACGCCTGGCCATGGCCGAGATCGATCCGGCTGCCGCCAACGGCTGATGTTCTGGCAGGCGCTCACCTTCCAGCTTGGCTATAACGCCACGCTGGTCACCATAGGTGCGGTCCTCCTTGGGCTGGCGGCGGGCATCACAGGCACCTTTCTTTTCCTCAGGAAACGCGCGCTGGTCAGCGACGCCATCGCCCATGCGACCCTGCCCGGGGTTGGCCTTGCGTTCATCTTGATGACGGCGCTGGGCCTGGACGGGCGCTGGTTGCCGGGGTTGCTGATGGGCTCGGCGATATCCGCTTTTCTGGGGCTCCTCGCGCTGCAATGGATGGTCACGCGAACGCGGCTAAGCGAAGATGCAGCGATTGGCGCGGTTCTGTCGGTCTTCTTCGCCTTCGGCATCGTCTTGCTAACTGTGATTCAGTCGATCCCGGCAGGCGGGCAGGCGGGGCTTGAAGGGTTTCTGCTGGGCTCGACCGCGGGCATGATCTTTGCCGATGCGGCGCTGATCGCCGCCGGCGGCGCGGTGGTTGTGGCGCTGGTGCTGGTGTTTCGGCGCCCGATGATGTTGCTCTCATTTGATCCGAACTACGCCGCGGCGCAGGGCATGCGCATCAGCGGCATCGATTTGATGATGATGGTGCTGGTCCTTGGCGTCACGGTCGTGGGCCTTAAGGTCGTCGGCCTGATCATGATCGTCGCGCTTCTGATCATTCCCGCCGTCACCGCGCGCTTCTGGTCCGACCGGGCCGAGGTTCTGGTGCTGACCGCGGGCGTCCTCGGGGCCTTGGCAGCCTGGATCGGCGCAGCAATTTCGGCCAGCGCACCCGACTTGCCGACCGGCCCGTTGATAGTGCTGGTGTCTTTCGCGATGTTCGCTGCTTCGCTTCTGCTGGCGCCTGCGCGGGGGCTTCTGTCGCGCGCCCTGCGGCACCGCCGTTTCCAGCGAGGTGTGCACATTCGGCAGGGGCTGCTGTCGCTGGCGCAAGGCCAGCCTATTTACGAGCCGCTCACCTTGCGGCTTTTGCAGGCCGAGGGCCTCGCGCGCGCTGATGGTGTGGCGACCGACACCGGCAAGGCGCGTGCTGCACGCGCCCACTGGGACGAAAAGCGCTGGGAAATCGCCCGCGCCACGCCCGAGTTCGAGCTGGCGGCGGCCCGCTATGACGGCCTGACGCGCCTGGAAGAGGTGCTGACGCCCGACCAGATCGCCGAGATCGACGGGCGCATCGCCGCCCCGGAGATGGTTACATGAACGGCGCGGAATTCGTTCCTTTCACGCTTGTGCCGATGCTGATCGGCGCCCTCGCGGCAGTGGCCTGTGCGCTGCCGGGGAATTTCCTGGTGCTCCGGCGGCAGGCGTTGATCGGGGACGCGATCAGCCATGTGGTGCTGCCGGGGATCGTGGTGGGCTTTCTGGTGACCGGGACGATTTCCACTTGGCCCATGTTGATCGGCGCGTCCGCGGCGGCGCTGGTGGCCGTGGCGATGATAGAAGGCATTCGCCGCTATGGCCGGATCGAGCCCGGCGCCGCCATGGGCGTGACCTTCACCGCGATGTTCGCAGCCGGCGTGCTGCTGTTGGAACAAAGCGACACCTCGGGCGTGCATCTGGACGTCGAGCACGCGCTGTTTGGCAATCTGGAAAGCCTGATCTGGCTGGAGGCCGAGGGCTGGGGGTCGCTCATGGACCCCGCAGCGCTGGCTGCCTTGCCGGAGGAGCTTTCACGGATCGCAGTTGTGACCCTGGCGGTTCTGGTGTTGATGCTGCTCTTTTGGCGGCCGCTCGCGATTTCGACCTTCGACGAAGGCTTCGCGGGCACGCTGGGCCTGCCTGTGCGCGTAATCGGTCTTGGGCTGGTCATTGCGGCGGCAATTGCGGCGGTCGCGGCCTTCGATGCCGTGGGCTCGATCATTGTGATCGCGATGTTCCTGTGCCCGCCCGCGGCGGCACGCCTGATGACGAACCGGCTGGGGCATCAGGTGATCTGGTCGGTTTTCTTCGCGCTTCTCAGCGCCGTCGTCGGCTTTGTGCTGGCAGGTTACGGGCCGCTCTGGTTCGGGTTCGAACATGCGGTGTCAGCGGCAGGCATGATTGGCACGGTGTCGGGACTGATCTTGGCCGGTGCCGCGCTTTTCGGACCGGCGCGGCAAAGATAGCGCCGCGCGCTCAGACCGGTAGCGGCGCGTCGGTTTTCAATTGATCCATCACGATCTGGCTTTGCACCCGGGCGACAGCCGGGTGGGGCAACAGGATCTGGTGGATGAGTTCATTCAGTGCCGCAAGGTCCTGGCAATAGACCCGCAGCAGATAGTCGGCCTCGCCAGTGAGCGTCCAGACGCTGACCACTTGGCGGTTGGTTTCCAGAATGCGCGTGAACGTCGCGACCTTGTCAGGCGCATGCGTCGCCATCTGAACCGAGACGAACGCCTGCACCGACAGCCCCAAACGGTCGGCGGCCAATTTGGCGCGGTAGCCTTCGATGTATCCCGCGGCTTCCAGCCGCTGGCGACGTCGGCCGATCTGACTGGGCGAAAGGCCAAGCAGTTCGCCCAAACGCTCCGAGGTGATCTGGGCGTCGCGCTGCAACGTCGTGAGCAGGGCGATATCTGTATCGTCGAGATTATCCATGCGAGGATCATGCGGAAAATTTGCCAATTACGCAATTCTCACGCGAAATTTTTCCTATTGAGATGAAGAATGCGCAGAACACGCGTCAAGGCGCGCATATATTTGAGGTGAGACAAAAAACGGAGACATTCCATGGGTCCTTTCCCGCATGATGCCCCGAAAGCCGTGATCTCGCCGGAAAACCCGGCTGGCACCGACGGCTTCGAATTCGTTGAATTCGCCCATCCCGACCCTCAGGAGTTGCGCGATCTCTTCGCCCGCATGGGTTATGCGCACACCGCGACACATAAGTCCAAGGCCATCGAACTTTGGCAGCAGGGCGACATCACCTATGTCATCAACGCCGAACCGGGCACGCATGCCGCGGACTTCATCGAGGAACACGGGCCCTGCGCGCCGTCTATGGCCTGGCGCGTGGTGGACGCGGAACACGCGCTGCGACACGCGGTAGAGCATGGGGCTGAGGAATACGCCGGGCCGGGCAAGACAATCGACGTGCCCGCAATTAAAGGGATCGGCGGCAGCCTGATCTATTTCATCGACCAGTACTACGAGACATCGCCCTATAACGCGGAATTCGACTGGGTGGCCAAGGCGCACCCAGAAGGCGTCGGGTTCTATTACCTCGACCACCTGACGCACAATGTGTTCAAGGGAAACATGGAGGTCTGGTTCCGTTTCTATGGCGACCTCTTCAACTTCAAGGAAATCCGGTTCTTCGATATCGAGGGCAAATTCACTGGGCTCTTCAGCCGGGCGCTTACTTCGCCTTGCGGCAAGATCCGCATTCCGATCAACGAGGATCGGGGCGAAACCGGGCAGATCGTGAACTATCTGAAGAAGTACAAGGGCGAGGGCATTCAGCACATTGCCGTGGGCGCGCGCGACATCTATGCCGCGACCGACGCGATTTCCGAGAATGGCATCAAGTTCATGCCGGGGCCGCCAGACGCCTACTACAAACTGTCCAAGACGCGGGTCGAGGGACATGAAGAGCCGATCGACCGGATGAAGAAGCACGGTATCCTCATCGACGGCGAAGGGGTCGTCGACGGGGGAGAGACAAAAATTCTGCTCCAAATCTTCTCGAAAACGGTGATTGGGCCGATCTTCTTTGAGTTCATCCAGCGCAAGGGCGATGACGGTTTCGGCGAGGGCAACTTCAAGGCGCTCTTCGAATCCATCGAGGCCGAAGAGATGGCCAAGGGTGAATACGGAAACGTCGCGGCGGAGTGACCCGCTAACCTTGGGGGATTTCCAGCGATAGCGTGCGGTTGCCCTTGCGGTAGAGAAGCGTCTTGTCCGTGATCTGCGCCACCGTTCCGCCGTCGACCCTGTCGCCGACTTTGACTTTGACGTAACGGCCGGATGGCAGGCGCACCAACGCGCGACGATCCGACGGGGAGCCGTAGACGCCGACCAGATTGACCCTGTTCAGGCGGATGGCATCCTCGATAGTGGCCGCGCGCGCGACCGAGGCGCTGGTGGGAATGTTCAGCCGCTGTGGTTGAGCGGGTCGGACGGTCGGGGCGGCGGGCTGGCTAGGCTGATCAAGCGCGGCTTCGATGGCGCCCGAAGTGTCGGGGGTCTGCAACGCGGCAGCTGCCGCGACGCGCGCGGCTTCCTGTTGGGCACGAGCCGCAGAGACAAGCGCGCCGAAATCATCCGGTCGATTGCGTGGGGTAAAGGAATTGGCCACCGCCTGATCGCTTGGCGGTGCGGCTTCGGTTTCTGCCTGGATGGACACTGGTCGGGCCGGAGGGCGAAGGGTTGATAGTTCGTCCCGGGTCCGGCCGCCGAACTGCTGGCGCTCGATGTCCTGAACCAGATCGCCGGGCCGAGCGCGCGGCGCGGTTCGCGGTAGGTTTGCGGCAAGTGATGTCTGGATCAAACCGCCCGGGCCGGTCAAGGCGTCCGCCAGCGCTTGTGCCACGGCCGAGGCGACCGGATCATTGATCGGGTCACCCACATCCGCCTGTGGTTCGGGGTCTGGCCCTGCCGAAGGCAAGTCTTCCCCCGTCTCGGGGGCTGGCGTCAGTGAAGCGAGGCCTTCCCGTTCAAGACCGTCCAAGGCGTCTGGCGTCAGACTGCGGGCGGCGGGCAATGCGATTGCGTCGGTCGCGATCTCGGGCAGTTCAAACGCGGCAAAGTAGATGCCTTCCGTCGTCTCGTCGATATCCGGCTCGGGGCCCAGGAAAGGCGCGCTGGTCTGAATGGCGGCAAGGACCGCTGGCGTTTGTGGGTTGGGCACGCGCGTATCGACAGATGGAAGACCATCTGCATCGGGCGCGATGTTCAAAGCCGCGAACTCGGCCGCTTCGAATGTCTCACCCGGTGTCGACAGCGTCACATCGACAGCGTCGGGGAGGGGCGCCGCTGGGGTCGTGACCAACGTCTGCGGTGCGGCCACCGGCAGGGCACGCTCCGGCATCAAGAGCTCGGTCGGCTGAAGAAGCGCGATGTCCACGATTGCGCCGGCGTCGGTCAAGGCGACGGCCAAAGCGTCTTCGACTGCCGGTTCCGCGACAGACACTGGCGCGGTTGCGAAGCCGTCGGCCAAGACGGGTGGCGCAAGCTCTGCGTCCGCCACAATGCCTACGTCCGGCTCGATGGCCTTGTCGGTCTCAACCCGCGGGGCGAGGTCGGTTTCGTCGGGCATGGCGTCCACCGGCCCGGCTTCGACGTCCTGTTGCGTCCCCGCCGACGGCGCCAGCGCCGCCGTATCCAGCGCTGCGTCCTCCTGACCGTTCGCGATGTTCTGACCGGTCTCGGTCGGCGGCTCGATAGCGGTGGTCGGGCGCATCGGGAGGTAGTTCCAGACAAGGACCGCCACGCCGATCATTAAGAAGAGGGCCACGGCGAAAATCGCTGCCGTGCTGACGGGCGCGCCACTGCGGCGTGTCTTGAGCGCGCTGCCGGGCGGGGTGAGGCTGGCGGTATGCACCGAAACGGATTCCGCGCCGATATCCGTTCGGACCCGGGGCGGCGCATTCGGCGCAGCGATGGGCAGGCCGGGGTCCAGCGGCATTTGCGGCGCTTTGACCTGGACAACCGGGGTCGCGTCGTCGACCTGCACCACGGGCGTCTTTGGGGCGGCATCCGCCGTGGGTTCTGGCGCGTCCTGGCTTTCGGACGCCATTGGCGTTAGGCGCGCCTTTGCAGTCGCCACCATCGATGCATTGACGACATCGGCATCCGGTGGCCGCGAGGGCGTACGCGCAGTTGCAAAGGTCGGGGCCGTCTCTGGTTCGGTCACCGGATCTGCCGGTTGCTCGAGCACCAGTGTTCCCGTCTGCGTTTCGGGCGCTGCGACAGCCGCGATGTTCGGTCCATCGAAAGCTGGCATCCGGGGGAAATCCGGTGCTGCAAAGAGCGTCGAGTATCCGGCAATCGGCAGACCGCGCACCTCGGCAAAAGCGGCTGCTTCGTCCAGTGTATCTCGGGCAATCGCGGCAACCGAAGCTTCATTCGGACCTGTGAGTTCCCAGTCCAACGACAACTCGTCGAGCGTATAAGGTGTCCGCCCGTCCATGGCGCGTTCGATCTGGCCGCGCGGGTCTTCCGAAGGATCAAGCGTGACCTCGGTGAAGAGGATTTGATCGCGCGGCAGGAACAGCGAAACGGGTGTGCCGCGGTCAATCGCGCCGATCATGCGATGAAGTCGCTCTTCGATATCCGGGCTGTCGATTTTCTCGACCGAATGCTCGACCCAATCGGTCCCATCCCGGCGCATCAGCCGGACGGCACTCATATCAAGGTCTAGGCCCCACGCAATCGACATGCGCGAGGGATAGCATGGCAAGAATCAGGCGTCACGGGAAACGCGCAACTTATTTGCCCACATTTTAGGAATTCCGGTAAACTTCTGGTATCGCTTCATAAAGAGGGCTTACCATGCGTGCATTTATTCTTCTTCTGGTTGTATTTCTGCCCAACCTGCTGCATGCCGAGGAACCTCTCCGTCAGATCATCGTCAGCGCGACCGGAAGCGTCAGCGCGGCACCCGATATGGCGACGGTTCGGGTCGGTGTGACGCACGAGGCCCGCACGGCGTCCGACGCGATGCGGGGTGTCAGCGACGCGGCCGCTGCCGTCCTGGCAGACATCGAAGCTGCCGGAATCGCGGCCCGTGATGTGCAGACGTCTTCTCTTACCTTGAACCCGGTCCGGGACCGCCGGAACAACACCGAGCGGCCGGGTATCCGGGGATATTCCGCCTCGACGATGCTGACGGTACGGGTGCGGGATCTGGACAGCCTGGGGGGGCTTCTGGACATCGTCGTGGGTGATGGCGCCAACACGTTGAACGGTCTGACATTTTCGATTGCCGAACCGGAACCCCTGCAGGACCTGGCGCGGGCCGATGCGGTTCGCCGCGCCAACGCCAAGGCTCAGACGTTGGCCGACGCGGCGGGGGTCACCCTGGGACCGCTCCAGTCGATTAGCGAGGGCGGAGGCGCCGGCGCCCCGCAACCGATGATGCGGGGCGCTGTTATGGAAGCGGCAGCGGTGCCGGTAGCCGCGGGCGAGCTTGATGTTCAGGTCAGCGTCACGCTCGTTTACGCAATCGGAGACTGACGCGGGTCAGGCCGCAAAAGGCAACTCGGCGATCTTGTCGCGTGCGCCTTTCAGGCTGGCGTCGGCGTCGATCATCAGCCGGTCGGCGTTCACAAAGACGACGTCCTTGATGCCGATGAAGCCGAGGACGTGCTTCACATAGCCGGTCGCGAAGTCGATGTCCGAACCCATTTCCGTGCCGCCCGAGGCGACGCTGACGATGGCGCGCTTGCCTGTGAGCAGACCTTCGGGGCCGGCCTCGGTATAGCGGAAAGTCTCGCGCGCGCGGGCAACAAGGTCGATCCATGCCTTGAGCGCGCCGGGCACGCCGAAGTTGTAGATCGGCAGGCCGATCAGCACGATGTCGGCGGCCTTCAGTTCGGCGACCAGTTCGTCCGACAAGGCCAGCGTCTGGCGCTGAGCGCCCGTGCGCTCGGCAGGGTCAGTGAAGTTCGCCGCAATCCAGTCTTCCGTCAGAAGGGGCAGTGGATCCGCGAGGTCGCGGTGGGTCACGGCGACATCGCCCTGGGTCGAGAACCGGTCGACGATCAGGTCGTTCAGGTCCCGCGTCACTGACCCGGTGTGGCGGGCGGAGGCGTCGATGCGCAAAATCTTGTTCATCATGGGTCGGGTGTCCTTAAAATTTCGTCCCGCAACACCTAGGTCGTGACCTGCTGGGCGAGAATTCCCAGATTTCGAACCAGGTTTGTGCAATTTTGTGTGATCGACCGCTATATCTGTTGATCATACATGTTTTCCGCACCAAAAAATGAAGACCAACAAGGAGCGTCGCGCGATGTCGATCAGTACATGGGATGAGATCAGAACGGCCTATCACGTGGCCCGCGCCGGGACCGTCAGCGGCGCGGCAGATGCCCTGGGCGTGCACCACGCAACCGTCATTCGACACATCGACTCGCTGGAGGATCGGCTTGGGGTGAAGCTCTTTCAGCGTCACCCGCGGGGCTACAGTTCGACCGAGGCGGGGCAGGACCTGTTGCAGGTCGCGCAGGCGACGGACGATCAGTTTTCGCAATTGGTGAGCCGGATCAAGGGCCGCGGCGACGAGGTCTCGGGCGAGTTGGTTGTGACCTCTCTGGCGTTTGTCTCGCCCCGCCTGACCCCGACGCTGGCGCGGTTTCAGGAACGCTATCCGGATGTCGTCGTCCGCTTCCTGACAGGCGAAGAGGTTCTGCGGCTGGAATACGGCGAAGCGCATGTCGCCATCCGGGCCGGATCGAAACCCGACAATCCCGACAACGTGGTGCAACCCTTCGTGCCGCTACGTGTCTCGTTCTATGCGTCCAAAGACTACATTGCGAAACATGGCCAGCCCGCTTCGACCGAAGATTTGCGTGGGCACAAGTTCGTGGGTCTCGACAATTTCGACTCGCGCGCGCCTGTGGTGCGTTGGCTGGTCGAGCGTGTTCCGGCGGAAGACATCATCTTCCGGGCCTCGGATAACCGGGTGGTGCGCGACGCCATCCTGGAAGACGTGGGCATCGGCGCGCTGACCTGCTGGGAAGCCGAACGGCATTCGAACCTCGTGAAGCTCTTCGAGCCGCAGCCCGAGTGGCAGGCGCCATTGTGGCTGGTGACCCATGTGGATCTGCACCGCACGACCAAGGTGCAGGCCTTCCTGTCCTTCCTGAAAGAAGAAGCCGCAGGCTGGTAGGGTCACTCAGCGTCGGCGTCGAGCGAAAGCTCGGTTTCCAGAAATGTCTCGAAGGCATCCAGATCGACGGGTTCGAACTGGCCGAAGCCCTGCATCCAGATGCTGGCGTCCTTCATCGCGCCCGGGTCCAATTTGCACCATGTGACGCGCCCGCGTTTTTCCTGAACGATCAGACCCGCCCGGCTCAAGACGACCAGATGCTTGGAAATCGCAGCCAGCGACATCTCGAAAGGGTCTGCCACGTCGGTGACGGCCATGTCGTCTTCCAGCAGCATCGTCAGAATCTGGCGACGGGTGGGATCGGCAAGGGCCGCAAAGACGGTATCGAGCGGTATCGGTTGTTTCACCCTTTGGGCCTAGTCCAGCGGGCGCGACAGGGTCAAGGCGGCTCTTGATTTTTCGCCGATCAGCCTAGATCAAGCATCGTCGGGCGACAGCGCGCGACAAGGGAACAGGACGACACATTGGAAAAAGACGCACCCATCAATGTCCTTGGGGAGCCGCTGGTTCCGTGTTCATTCGACCCGGTGACGGGCTTCTTTCGCGACGGGGCCTGCAATACCTGTGCGGAGGATGAAGGCAACCACACGGTCTGCGCCATCATGACCGCCGAATTCCTGGCGTTTTCCAAGTACCTCGGGAACGATCTGTCGACGCCGCGCCCGGAGTACCTCTTTCAGGGCTTGAAGCCGGGTGATTGCTGGTGCCTCTGCGCCGGTCGTTTTCTGCAGGCGGCGGATGAGAATGCCGCACCCAAGATCAAGCTGGCCTCGACCCACCGCCGGGCGTTGGACGTGGTGCCGCTGGAAACCCTGATGGCCCACGCGGTCGAAGACGAGGCACGCTAGTCGTCCCGCACCAACTCATCCACGAAAAGCGACAAGAGCTGCGCTTTCCCCGAGACGCCCGCCTTGCGATAGATCGCATTGGTTTGCGCTTTGATCGTGCCCTCGCTCACGCCGCGAAACCCGGCAATATCCTGCGTTGAGAACCCCTTGATGGAGAACAAGGCAACGTCGCGTTCGGCCGGAGTCAAATCCCAATCGGTGAAGCGATCGTCCAGAACGTCGCGAAAGGCCGAGCGCGCCTGCCGAAGGGCCTCTTCGGCCCGCTGGCCTCTTGCGCGGGCCGAGCGCAGGGCAATCGCCCCGGTGACGATCCCAATCAAAAGCCCGATCGCCGCACCGATTTCGATCAGTTCGATATAGGTCCAGTCGATGGGGCCAATCGGAAGACCCAGGATCGACACAGCGATCTGGCCCACGAAAAAAAGGGCACAAATGAACTGAACAAATAAGACTAAGCCTAAAATGACTCGGTTGTTCAAAGGCGGCCTCTTAGTTCTCGACGCCGATATCAGTTTTCGTCGTCGCTGTCGTCAGATTCGTCCGAGTCATCGCTGTCGTCCGAGTCGTCGCTCTCATCCGACTCGTCGTCGTTGTCGTCCGATTCATCGTCATCGGAGTCGTCGTCCTCATCATCCTCGTCATCGTCGTCGCCGTGCGACCCGCTTCCGCTGTTGTCTTCTTCATCCTCGTCTTCTTCGTCTTCCAATTCCTCCCGGTCATCGTCTTCATCATCGTCCCGGATGCGAAGGTAATCGCGCAGAATGACACCCGTCCTCGGGTTCACCACGATCTCGCGACGGGAATCTGGGTTCTCGCCGACAAACCTGAGCCGACCAAGGAAGGTGCGATAGACGCGGATTTCGGCATACCCGTCCGACCGTAGCTCGCGAACGACCCGGTCGCGCACTGACTTTTCATCGGCCGCGGCGATGCCGGGCGCAAGGGCCAGGCAAAGGATCAGAATAAATCGGACAATCATGACATCGTACTCTCTTTCGACCGGTGCACTCGCCGCAATGCGCGACGGTCAGGTTTTCTTCCGCTTCTTGAACGTTGCGTTGAAGGCAATTGATACGCGTTCCTCGTCTGCCTCATTCGGATAGACCCAATGTACCAGGTAGGACGGGAAAAGGATCATTTCGCCAGCGGCGGGTCTGATTTTCTTTTTCATGGAGAATGCCGGGGCTTTCAGAAGTCGCCAATGCGGCAAATCGGTTCTGGGGTCCAGAAATTCGATCATGCCGGACGTGCCGGTTTCGACGTCCGGTTGGGAAACGTAGTAGACGCCGGACCAATGGGCGCCGGGATGCGTATGCGGCGCGTTGAATCCGCCGGGCGGGTTGGAATTCATCCAACCGAACAGCTTCAGGCCAAGGTTTTTCGGATCAACCTTGGTCGTGACTTTTCGTGTCGCGCCGATAACGGAGTCTTCGGCCGCCGATCTGAGCGCCTGGATGCAGTCGGTCTGATGGTCGAACAGGTTGCCAGAGGAATGCCAGCCGCCACGGTTCGACTTCGATGCGCCTTCATCTTCGGCATGTAGGCGACGTCCTTCGTTCATGAGCGCATCGTTCAGGACTTCGTGATCGGGAACCCGGAACCGGACCAGGGGTGTCGAAAATAGTTTTTCGTATTTGGTCTGCTCAACCATTGTCCTGCCCTTCAACGCCTTGAAGCTGCCCCCGGAGCGGTCCGGGCGCAGCTTTGTTTCCGCGAACTGACGGATGTCAGCTTTCGTCATCCGATTCGTCACTTTCGTCGGAATCGTCAGACTCGTCCGAGTCATCTTCATCCGACTCGTCGTCGTCATCCTCGTCATCATCTTCGTCGGACTCGTCCGATTCGTCACTCTCATCGGATTCGTCGCTTTCATCCGACTCGTCGCCTTCGTCTGACTCGTCGTCATCGTCCTCGTCGTCGCGGATATCGTCGCCATCGAGGAAGTCCCGGTCGTCGCGGTCGATTTCCACGCCGGTCAATCCGATCTCGTCGGCATCGGCCCGTTCGACTTCCTGCTTCAGGATTTCGCCGGTGCGACTGTCATAGACAACTTCCATTTTCCTGGTGCCCTGAATGGCTTCGACCTTGATTTGGCTGATGCCGCGTTTCACTTCGACATAGTCAAAGCCAAGGTCCTGGTACATCTTCACCAGCTGATCGGATGTGGCGTCCGCCTGGGCAGCACCGCTCCAAAGCGCAAAGGCTGCGGCAACGGAAATGGCGGTCTTATGCGAGTTCATCGTGAATGTCTCCTCGTTGAGGTGGGGGTGTTCGCGTCAATGCGTGGCGCCACGCTGGCGCGGCGACGGGTCCCGATCCATTCAACACGAGTTTAATCGACCGTCCCTAAACCGATGGCCAACGGCAATAAACTG
>JASJDQ010000098.1 GCA_030065075.1 Paracoccaceae bacterium
CTTTTCAGTCCCGCCTTTGCCCATGCGTCGGACCCCTGTGCCGACTACGTGCCGCAGCCCAAGCCACAGAATGCCAGCCGCGATATCGTGGGCCAGGAGCTGGATCAGATCATCGAGCAGGGGCATATGCTGTTCGCGGTCTACGAGGACTATCCGCCCTATTCGTGGGAAGAAGGCGGGGAGGCGCGCGGGATCGATGTGGAGATTGCCAGGCTGATTGCCGAGGATCTGGGGGTCGAGGCGCGGTTCAATTTCGTGGCCGCGGGCGAGAACCTTGAGGCTGATTTGCGCTTCAACCTTTGGAAGGGCGCGTTAATCGGCGGGCGGATCGCCAATGTGATGATGCGCGTACCGTGGGACCCGGTCTTTGCCTGCCGGGTCGAGCAGGTCGTTTTCACTGGTCAGTATGGTGGCGAGACGATCGCCATCGCCTATCGCGAAGAGGCCTACCCCGAAGAGAAGCCGGTGCCCGCATATTTCCGGTTCGACACCGTCGCGGTGGAAAATGACAGCGTGGCGGATTTCTATCTTTCCGGCTTCGCGGGCGGGCAGTTGAATGCCAACATCCGGCGTTATCCCGACATGGACGCCGTGATGGCCGCGCTGGCTGCCGGTGAGGTCATGGCCGCCATGGGGCCGCGCAGCCAGCTCGATCATGGTCTGACCGAGGGGCTTGGCGTGCACGAACCGCCACTTGCGGGGTTTGCCATCTCGAAATGGACCATCGGGCTTGGCGTGAATTTTCGGTATCGTCCCTTGGCCTATGCGGTCGACGACGCCGTGCGCTATGCCTTGGAAGACGGTCGTATCGAAGCGATCCACGCCGACTATGGCGTCAAGTTTCGCGCGCCGGAGCGGTGATGCCTGCCCGAAAGCTCACCTCTTTGCTGACCGCCATCTGCACCGCCCTACCCGCGTTCGCGTCGGAGAACTGCAGCGACGACGCGATGATCGTCTTTGACGGTTCGGGCTCGATGGCCGAGATGGGGTTCAATCAGATCGACGAGCCGCGCATCTTCGACGCCCGCCGTGCCGTCGCAAGGGCTTTGCCCGACATCGCTGTGCGACGTCGTCTTGGGCTTTTGATTTACGGGCCGGGCGGCGCAGACGAATGCTCGGGCATCGACCTGCGCTTTCCGCCCGAGGCAGACGCGGCCAGTCGCATCATCGGCGAGATCGACACCCTGCAACCTGCGGGAGACACGGCACTGACAACCGCCGTGGAGCGCGCTGCCGACGTGCTGCTGAGCGCGTCCGGCGGCGGCACGATCGTTCTGGTTACGGATGGCAAGGAAACCTGCGGCGGCGCGTCCTGTCAACTTGCGAACGAACTTGCCGGGAGCGGCCTGACCGTCCATGTGATCGGCTTCAAAATCCGGGGCGAATACTTCGCGTGGAGCAGCGAGGGAAGCAGCGACTATTCCGAGGCCGACACCGTCTCGCGCTGCCTCGCGGACCGCACCGGCGGGCTCTATGTGAACACCGAGACCGTCGATGAACTTGTCGCGGCCTTTGAGAAGACCCTGGGCTGCAAGGTGCTTTTTTAGGGCATTCCGTCGATTCGGGGTCTTACGACTTAAGTGTCGTTTGGAGTTCTCAGGGAGTGCCGTAACCTCAAGGAATCTGACGTCTGTTGAGTGGCGTCCAGATCGAGGGACCGGGAGGACATTCTATGCTCAAAGCACTCACGATAGATCCAGGGAAATGTACGGGCTGTAAGCAGTGCGAAATGGCATGCAGCTACGTCAATGAGGGCGAGTTCAACGTCTCGAAATCCCGGATCCGTGTATTCGATTTCCACGAAGAGGCGCGCTTTGTGCCTTATACCTGCACCCAGTGCGACGAAGCCTGGTGCCAGCAGGCCTGTCCGGTGAACGCCATCACGACCAACGAGATGGGCGTCAAGATCGTGCATGACAACCTTTGCGTCGGCTGCAAGGTCTGCACCATCGCCTGTCCATTCGGCACGGTGAATTACAATGCCTCGACCGGAAAGGTCATGAAATGCGACCTTTGCGGCGGTGACCCGGCCTGCGCCAGTGCCTGCCCGACGGACGCGATCACCTTCCAGGACATCGAACAGACCGGTTTCGACAAGATGAAGGTATGGGCGACCAAAACGACCGCCGGTACCGAGCCGACGGGTCCGAACGCCCCGGCATGAGATTGACGCGCCCGTAGCGCACGGGATGCGGACGAAGGAAACCAAGGAGACACCCAAAATGGGATGGACCGGAAAAGTACTCAGAATTGACCTGAGCAATGGCACAAGCAAATCCGAACCTCTGAACATGGAGTGGGCCGACAAGTATCTGGGGCAGCGCGGGCTGGCCTCGAAGTACCTTGTCGAGGAAGTCGACCCCAAGGCCGACCCTCTGGGGCCGGAGAACAAGCTGATTATGGCGACCGGTCCGCTGACCGGGACCTGCGCCTCCACCGGGGGGCGCTATTCGGTGATTACCAAAGGACCGCTGACGGGCGCCATCGCGTGTTCGAATTCAGGTGGTTATTTCGGCGCCGAGCTGAAATTCGCCGGATGGGACATGGTGATTTTCGAAGGCCAGTCGCCGAAGCCGGTCTATGTAACCATCTTCGATGATGACGTGCAGCTTCGCGATGCCAGCGACATCTGGGGCAAGTCTGTCTGGGATGCCGACAAATACATCAAGTCAACGCATCAGGACCAGATGATCCACGTGGCCGCCATCGGTGTGGCAGGCGAGAACGAGGTGCTTTATTCTTGCGTTGTCAATGACCTGCACCGCGCCGCTGGCCGGTCGGGCGTGGGCGCGGTGATGGGCAACAAGAACATCAAGGCCGTCGCCGTGCGTGGCACGGGCGGCGTGAAGGTCAAGGACTTCAAGGCCTTCATGGATGCCACGAATGCGGGCAAGAAGGTTCTGAAGGACAACGCCGTGACCGGCGAAGGCCTGCCCGCCTATGGCACGCAGGTTCTGATGAACGTCATCAACGAAGCCGGTGCCATGCCGACGCGAAACGGCGCGGATGTGCAGTTCGAGGGTGCAGGCGATATCTCGGCCGAGGCCATGGCCGAACCGCGCCGGACCGACGGCAAGCCGAATCTTCTGACCAACCAGGCCTGCTTCGGCTGCACGATTGCTTGCGGTCGGATCTCGAAGGTCGATGAAACGCACTTCACCATTCAGAACAAGCCGGAATACTGGCATGCCTCGGGTGGTCTGGAATACGAGGCCGCTTGGGCTCTTGGCAGCGCCACGGGCACCAACGATCTCGAAGCGCTGACCTATGTGAACTTCATCTGCAATGAACAGGGCATTGACCCGATTTCCTTCGGGGCGACCGTGGGCGCGGCGATGGAGCTATACGAGACCGGCGTCATCGACGACAAAGTCACCGGCGGCATTGAGTTGAAGTTCGGCTCGGCGGAAGCGCTGGTGCAATGTGTCGAACTGACCGGCAAGGCGGAAGGCTTCGGCAAGGAGCTTGGCATGGGGTCCAAGCGCCTGACCGAGAAATACGGCAAGCCGGAGCTTTCGATGACGGTAAAGGGCCAGGAATTCCCGGCCTATGACCCGCGCGGCATCCAAGGCATGGGCCTGACCTATGCCACGTCGAACCGGGGTGCATGTCACCTGCGGTCGTATACCGTGGCCTCGGAGATTCTCGGCATCCCGGAAAAGACCGATCCGCTCGAGACCGACGGCAAGGCCGGGCTGGTCAAAGCGTTCCAGGACGCGACGGCGGCGGTCGACAGCTCGGGTCTTTGCGTCTTCACGACCTTTGCCTGGACGCTAGAGGACATCGCGCCTCAGGTTGATGCGGCCTGTGAGGGTAACTGGAGTGTGGACAAGTTGCTGGAAGCCGGCGAGCGCATCTGGAACATGGAGCGCATCTTCAACAACCAGGCGGGCTTCACGGCGGCGGACGACAACCTTCCCCAGCGTCTTCTGAAGGATGCGGCCAAGACCGGACCTGCCGAAGGGCTGGTGGCCGGTCTGGATAAGATGCTGCCCGAATACTACGAGCTGCGCGGCTGGACCCAGGAGGGCGTGCCGACCAACGAGACGCTCGAGCGCCTGGCGGTCTGATCGCCCGGTACGTCAACAAGAAGCCGGGGCGCGATCTGTCCCGGCTTCGTTCTTTCGGCGGCACGGAATGCCGCAAAGCACAGCCATACTTCGGGGGAACGCGTCATGCATCATGTCATTCTGGGAGCCGGGCCAGCAGGAGTTACTGCGGCAGAAACCATCCGCAAGCACGCGCCGCACGCAAAAATCACATTGATTAGCGGCGAGCCGGAGCCGCCCTATTCGCGCATGGCGATCCCTTATCTGCTGGAAGGCAAGATCGGCGAAGACGGAACCTATTTGCGCCAGGAAGACGGGCACTATGATGGCAAGGGCATCTACTACAAGCAGGGTCCGGTCACCTCGGTCGATGCTGCATCGAAATCGCTGACCTGTGCGGATGGCAGCACGCTGCAATTCGACCGTATGTTGATCGCAACCGGGGCAACGCCGCTTCGTCCTCCGATCGAGGGGCTGGACAATCCAGGCGTCCATACCTGCTGGACGCTGGAAGACGCGCGCCACATCGCCGAACACGCCAAGCCCGGTGTGCCGGTGGTGTTGGTCGGTGCCGGTTTCATCGGCTGCATCATCCTGGAAGCGCTGGCGAAGATGGGCGTGGAACTGACCGTTGTCGAAATGGGCGACCGGATGGTACCGCGGATGCTGGACGAGACCGCAGGCAACATGCTGCGCCACTGGTGCGAGGATAAGGGCGTGAAGGTGGTCACGGGCGCATTGGTCGATGCCATTCGCGCGTCGGGTGAGACTGCGCCCGCGCCTGCTCCATCCGCCACCCCATTCGCCGAAGAAAAGCCGGGCTTTTTCGCCCGGATCTTTGGAGGCGGTTCCTCGGAACCGAGCGCAACGCCTGCGGTCGCGCCTGCACCGACGGCTGCGGCACCGTCGCACGATCACCCCCTTACCGTTCACCTGAAGGACGGTCAGGAGCTTCCCGCCGCCCTCGTCGTGATCGCGGCCGGGGTGAAATCGAACATCGAGTTCCTGAAAGGCAGCGGAATCGACACGAACCACGGCGTGAAAGTTGATCCTTACCATGAAACAAACGCGAAGGGCATCTATGCCGCAGGCGATGTTGCCGAAGGTATCAACCTGTCGACCGGCCACAACGACATGCTGGCGATCCAGCCCGTCGCAGTCGAGCACGGATATATCGCCGCACTGAACATGTGCGGGATCGAGACGGCCCATCGCGGGGCGTTGAACATGAACGTGCTGGACACGCTCGGTCTGATTTCTTCGTCCTTCGGCACGTGGGAAGGTGTGGAAGGCGGCGAGCGGGCGGTGCTGCATGACAAGGATGCCAACCGCTATATCCGGTTGGAATTCGACGGCGATCAGTTGATCGGAGCGCAGTGCGTCGGCATGACCGATCACGTGGGCATGCTGCGGGGATTGATCCAAACGCATTTGCATCTTGGCCCCTGGAAAGACAAACTGATCGAAAGCCCCGGCCGCGTGGCCGAGGCCTATGTCGCGGTCATGCAGCAGGGACCTACCGCCGGGTATACCGGACCAAAGGTGGCCCTGCCGGCCTGAGCGCCCTGACGTCAAGGGGAGTTGTTCGATTTGCAGGTCACGCTAAAGCTGTTCGCGTCGCTCAGTCCATGTTTGCCGCCGGGCGCGGTGCGCAACAAGGTCGATCTGGAGGTCGATAGCAATACGACGATTCTGGGCCTTCTCGACAGTCATCACGTGCCGCGCGAGAAGTGCCATCTTGTGTTGCTGAACGGCGTGTTTCACGCGCCCGAGGAACGCGACAAGGTGGCTTTGAAAGAGGGCGATGTGTTGGCCGTCTGGCCCCCTGTTGCGGGCGGCTGAGGCCGTGTTTTCAAACGAGACTCCCGGCACACGGGTCGAAAAGATAATGTCGTTCACCGTTGCGGAATTCGAAAACGGCTTGCGCCGTTTGACCGGTGCCTCGCTTCGCAAGACCCCCGACGGCGCTTATGACCTGTCCGAAGCCGCAGGGGGTGCGGATGTGTACTGCACATTCGATCCGAAAGACGACGCGGTCTTGAGCAGTCTGATGCGCTTGCCGCGCGCGCGGGTGGTGCTCGACATGCGGCCGCTTGCGGACGCGGAACGTTCAGAGTTCCTGTTGCGCTTTGAGAAGGTCTTTCAACGCGGCGGCGGCTGACAATCAGACAATAGGCGCGCCATAGCCATAGCTGTAAGGCACCGGACCGGACAAGGCGATCACGTCCCCGTCTTCAAGCGCCGCATTGCCGTTGATTTCGACTCCGACGAGGCCAGACGTCACATCACGGCCGTTGCGCAGACAAAGGAACACTTCCTTTTTCGGCAGACCCCACAACTTCAACACGTCCTCGACAGTGGAGCCAGCGGGCAGCGTGAAGCTTTCGCGGGTGGACCGCTGCCCCTTGTACTTGGTCAGGCTATTGAAAAGACGGGATTCGATCGTCACCGTCCCTTGGCGGGAGTTGTGACCGATTGTGGCTGTCGTGTCGGGCATGGTTTGCTTTCCCGGTGCTGGAAGACGTTTCCAGAAGACTAGCGCAAGTCGTCGAATGACACATTGACCCAAGTCATATGGCGGAAGGTTAACCGGCCTTATCCGCTTGTTTTGCCAATCCGACGTATTCCAGAATGAAATCCGCTATCGCAGATGTGTTGTCGAGGTCGAAAACCGGAACGTTCACGCCTTCCACCGCAGAATCGGAGGCCATCGCGACGACCCGGTCATCTTTCCGGGCGATAAGGTCACGCTTGTTACTGGCGCGGTGCGCTTCGAGCTTGGGCAGGTCTTCGAGTTTGTATCCCTCGACCAGCACGAGATCGACGGGCTGAAGCCGCGCGGCCAGTTCCGACAGGCGCTCTTCCTCCACACCGGCAGGCATCTCTTTCATCAGCGACCAGCGTGTCGGTGACGAGAATATGGCTTCATGGGCCCGGGCGGGTCGCTGTTCCTGCCCCTCTGCGTCGGAGGTCGAGAACTCCAGCGAGTGATGGGCATGCTTGATGGTGGAAATCGTAAAGCCGCGGGACGTCAGTTCAGAGACGAGGCGCACCACAAGATGCGTCTTGCCGGAGTTTTTCCAGCCAATCACTCCGAATTTGCGCATGACACCCCCAATTCTCGCGGCAGAGTATGGACAAGGCGCGGCAACGGCAAGCGCGCCCTACCCTTCTGAAGTCGGGCTTTCTTGGCACCGTCTTTGGCCCTAGGCTGAGGTCCTGCAATACCCAGCCCGTGGAAAGGCGACATGAAAGACAAGGACTTACTGCGATACAGTCGGCACATCCTGCTGAACGAATTCGGCATCGAAGGTCAGGAAAAGATCCTTGCCGGGCGTGTGCTGATCGTCGGGGCGGGCGGCCTTGGCTCGCCCGCTGCGATGTATCTAGCGAGCGCTGGTGTGGGGCACCTGACGATCTGTGATGGCGACGAGGTGGATTTGACGAACCTGCAACGGCAGGTCTTGCATCGCGAGACGCGCCTTGGCGTGAACAAGGCGGCTTCGGCTCGGATTGAGTTGGAGGGCATCAACCCGAACTGTCACGTGCGCGCCGTCGAGGCGCGCGTCGGCCCGGAGGAGCTTGGGGAGCTTGTGGCCGATGCAGACATTGTCCTTGAAGCCAGCGACAACTTCGCGACCCGTCATGCGGTTAACCGGGCCTGCGTGGCGGCGGGGAAACCTCTGATCAGCGGGGCGGCGATCCGGTTCGTGGGGCAGCTTTCCGTATTTGACAGCAGGAAACCGGCCTCACCATGCTATGCGTGTTTCCTGCCGGAGGACGCCGATACCGAAGAGGAACGCTGCGCTACCATGGGGGTCCTGGCGCCGCTGACCGGAACGATCGGCTCCATGCAGGCGACAGAGGCGCTTCATATGCTGGTCTTCGGAGAAAGCGAGTTGGAGGGTCGCGTGCTGCTTTACGATGCGCTGTCGTCGGAATGGCAGTCCATCCCGGTCCAGCGGAACCCATCCTGCGCGGTCTGCGGCAGTCGGTGACGTCGCCCGATCCGGGACCTGTCGACGGCCACATCGTTGGCACAGTTTCCAAGATGCATTCACGTATTTTTTGAAGGTGCCTTAAGTCATGCTGCGCTCGTCATTAATCACTGACCCAGACAGAAGAACCCCAGCTGACCGCATCAGGTGTTCAACGCGCATCCGACCGTTCCAGAGAACCCATTGGAGAGAGCCCGGTTCAGTGGCGGTGCCGGGAGAAAAATTCGATGACTTCATTTGCTCCTCGGACTCGCCTACGATGGCTTCATGGGACGTGCACCGAATTGGATCGGGAATATGGTCTCCGCACGCACGCGCGAGACGCCGATCTCGGCCATCAAGGCAATGTCGATCCGAGGTGCGCAGTTTCCCGATGCGGTCTCCCTCGCTTGGGGGCTGCCTTCGTTCCGGACGCCCGCGCATGTGCGTGACGCTGTGGCCAAGGCACTCTCTGAAGACCCGCAGTCCGGCATGTACGCGCTTCCGGCTGGCTTGCCGGAGTTTCGGATGGCGGCGGCGCGGGACTTCGAGCGACGATCCGGCAGAGCGGTCGATCCGGATCGGGACCTCACCATTACCGCTGGCAATATGGAGGGGCTGAACACCCTCTTTCACGTTTTCCTCGACCCGGGCGACGAAGTTGTCGTGACCGATCCGGGGTTCGTATCCCATTTTCATCAGATCCGTTTCAATGGTGGGGTGCCAATAAACTGGCCGATGAACGAAGCGCGTGGCTGGGAACCGGAACCGGACGTGTTGCCGGAATTAATTTCCGACAAGACGAAGGCGATTGTCCTCGTTACCCCTTCAAATCCCACCGGTCGAATTCTGAAGGAAGAAACGCTGAGGGCGGTGGCCAGAATTGCAAAGGAAAAAGGGCTTCTGGTCATTCTGGACGATCCGTACAGCCATTTCACCTACGAGAACCGGGCAAGCTTCTTCAATTTGGCGGCCCTTCCTGAAGTTGCGGAAAGCCTTGTGTATCTTTTCACGTTCTCAAAAGCGTTTGCGATGAGTGGCTACCGGGTTGGGTATATGGTTATCCCGGCCCCGTTGCGGGACGCGATCGTGAAGATTCACGACATGACCATGATCTGTACGCCCCGCATCTCGCAGGTCGCAGCGCAGGCGGCGCTTGAGGGGCCGCGGGAGCACCTGGTGGAATTCGAACGTATCCTGGCCCGGCGTCGCGATCTGATCTGCGAACGGCTTGACGCTCTGCCCCATCTTTTCAGCTATGTCCGCCCGGAGGGGGCGTACTACGTTTTTCCAAAGGTGCTTGGCGAGGACGACGACGTCGGTTTTTCGCACCGGCTTCTGGACGAGGCGAAAGTCACGGTGACGCCGGGCAGTGCATTCGGGCCTTCGGGCGTCGGACATGTCCGTATGGCCTATTGCGTAGACGACTCCGCCATCGAAGCGGCTTTCGACCGGCTGGAAAGGCACTTTCCGCGGTGAGCTTCGATCGAATGGGCTTTGCAATGTGCCGAACGGTAATGAGGCCAACAAGCGATGCGCCCGAGGACGGCTAGGTGGCGTCCCCCGCAATTCGAACGGACGGGACTTCGTTTAACCCGTGATTTGTGCGCTCCGGCTGTTTCACATGTTTTGTTGGATCGAGGCACGACTGGATCACATCGAAGTCGAGTGTCTCAATCTCTTGGAGAAATCCCCGGCCCCGAAACTTCACGCAGCAGCAGCGATCGCAACATTGATCTGCGGCATTACTTTTTCAGCCATGAGGATCATTGAACGTCGGCCCAGTTCTCGGTCGGCCCAGTCGTGGCCGGCATACACCAGGTGACCGAAGTCGCCGACGCTTTCGCGGAAATTGAGCAACTGATCAGCCACCGAGGATGGGTCTCCGTAGATCACCAACCTATCCAGTACGTATTCCAACGTCACCTCGCTGTCGGGCATGGCCTGATCCTCTTTGAAGAGGTTCATGCGGCCCCCTGCCCGCAGTTTCGTGAGGAGTTGAGAATAGTAGTAAACATATGGGCTGCCTGGGTCGCGGGCATAGGCACGAGCGGTCGCCATATCGTCGGCCACACATATGTTCTTGGCCACCCTCCAGTTTTTGAAATCGACAGGGCGTCCGCCCTGCTCGCAGCCTTCCGCATAGTTCGGCCAGTGTGTTGCGACCCACTTGGGCAACAGGAAATTCGCAGAGATCGGATCCCAGCCGCGTGCGGCCATAGCCGTAACGCCTTTGGAAAAAGGCGCAACGGCGGTACCCACGATGGGCGGGTGCGGATCCTGGTATGGCTTGGGTATGCTACCCTGGCCGATTTCGGGCATCATCGTCTTTTCGGTCGAGACCTCGAAATACTTGCCGGAAAGATTGTAGGGCGCGTCGCCCGCCCAGATGTCGAGAACCATGTCGATACACTCGACAAACATGGCGTTGCGATCGCGGTCGAGATTTCCGAAGACCTCGGCATCCGACATAAGGCCGCCGGGCGAAATTCCGAAGTTGAAGCGACCTTCCAGCATGTGGTCCAGCATCGCAACCTCGGCTGCGACGCGCGCGGGGTGAGAGTTCGGAAGATTCACCGTGCCCGTGCCGAGCCGGATGGACTTCGTTTCGTACGCCAGGCTTGCAAGAAATGCGACGGTCGAGGTGATGATCTCTGCCTGATCTGTCGTATGCTCCCCACAATACGCCTCGGCAAATCCAAGTTCGTCGGCCAGCAGAAATGCTTCACGGTCTTCCGCGATACTTTTGGAGATCGGTTTCTCCATTGGGTGAATTGGCATGGTAAAAAATGACAGTTCCATCAGGCTCTCCAATCGGCGTTTGACAGGTAAGGTACGTCACCGCTCCAATCGGAAAAAATGATGGTTGCTAATAGTCGCTATTATATTTCTGCATAGTGTGGCGGCGTTTGATCAATTGAACGCGGTCAACGCAGACTTCAGTTCGTCATTCAAAACGTTGTAAAACGCCTGGCCCGCCTCGCTGAGTGGAACGGACATAGGCTCGATCCGCAAATATTCGACGCTCAACTTCGGCTTTGTGATGGGGATCACCCTGCGGCTGTTTCCTTTCAGATCGGGGAGGCAAAGTATCCCTGGCAAAATCGTTGCCCAGTCCGACGTCGCCACCAGATCGAGTGTCGCGAACATCGAGTCGAGCTCCATCAGGCGCCCAACCTCGATCCCGTGCTTTGCAAGGTACTGGTCGATCTTTCGCCGTCGAACATTCTCGGGGCTGGGCAGAACCAAGTCGAGAGGCGGAAGGTCTGCCAACCGAACGGGTCCTTTGGCCCCGATGCCGCTTTTCCCAGCAACGACAAGGCATTCCTGGTCGGTTCCCATCACGCTTGCGTGCAGCCGGTCGTCGGCATCGAAGGCGGGCACAACGGCGAAATCCAGTTCGCCGGCCAAAACCTGGCGAGAAAGCTCGCCGGAATACGCTTCCCGCACCGAGACTTTGACGTTGGGATAGTCATTGACGAATTGCGTCAAGGCGGGCCCAAGCACGGCGCGTGTGAAGGTTGGCATCAACCCAACCGTAACGTGCCCGGTCACAGTTCCCGACAATGATCGCAGATTTGCTTCCGCTTCCGTCGCCGCGTGCAAGACGCGCACGGCGTCGCGATAGAAAAGGCGTCCGGCTTCGGTCGGCGTGACGCCGGTTGAACTGCGGTTCAGCAACTGAACTTGAAAGCGGTCTTCCAGCTGACGCACATGCATCGACAGGCCCGATTGGGTGGCGTTCACACGTTGCGCACCGGCCGAAAAAGAGCCCTCTTCGAAGACGGCAACGAAGTATTTCAGGTGCTGAAGTTTCAATGCGCCCCACGCGTTTGACTTTGGTATCAGGAATTCAGATCGAGATTATCATCAATTATTAGTTTTTGAACACCCGTAGCCCGCTATCTATGGACTGCCAAACGGGAGATTTTGATGAATATGCACAGTGCTTACCCGGCCCCTTTCGATGCACACGCGCTGCGCGATGTGCTGTGCCGGTTTGCCACCGGGATTACAGTGGTCACCACTTGCGGGAACCAGTTCCAACCCTTGGGCCTTGCGGTGAACTCCTTTGCCTCCGTCTCTCTGGACCCCCCAGAGATTCTTTGGAGTATCGTCTCGAAAGCTCCGTCGCGCCCAGCATTCGAAACCCATGGCGCCTTTGCCGTGAACATTATGCCAGAGGGAGACAAGGAAGACGTCCTCCGCTTTGCCAAGCCGATCGACTACAAGTTCGACGGCATCGCATGGCGACGCGGCTGGCAGGACGTTCCCGTTCTCGAAAACGCGCTGGCGACCCTCGAATGCGATGTTAAACAGATGATCCCTTGCGGCGATCACCACATTGTCGTTGGCTCCGTCCGCGCGATCGATAGCCGTGAGGGCGACCCGCTGGTTTTCTTCCGCGGTCAATTCACTACTCTGGGGGCCACTCTTTGACCAAGTCTTCCAACAGCCAACCGCTGAAGATCGCCATCGCCGGTTTCGGATGGTGGGGACGCCACATTGCCAAGCGGCTTGAGGGGCATGCCGGCATCAACGTCGCCGCAATCGTGGAACCGATCACCGCAGCGCATGAGGATATTCGCTCAACTGGGTTGGCGGCTCTGAACGATCTCGAGACCGCATTGGCCCGACCGGATATCGACGCGGTTGTCCTGACGACGCCAAACCCGGTTCACGAAGAACAGGTGGTTGCTTGCGCGGCGGCCGGCAAGCACGTCTTTTGCGAAAAACCCCTGGGCCTGACCGCGGCAAGTGCCCGCCGGTCGGTCGCCGCCGTCGAGAAGGCGGGCCTGCAGCTTGGGATCGGCCACGAGCGCCGGTTTGAACCGGCGATGGTGGCCTTGAAAACCGCCATCGACAAGGGTGAGCTTGGCACGATCATGCATGCCGAAGCTGCCTTCTCGCATGACAAGCTGATCCATGTCCCCAAGGGCGACTGGCGCACCTCCAAGGCCGTCTCTCCCGCCGCAGGCATGACGGCGATGGGTATCCACCTGACCGACCTTTTGATCTCGTTTTTTGGGCGTGTGGAGACGGTGCAGGCCATGACTGCCAGCCGCTCTCTCGGGTGGGAAACGGGCGATGTCGTCACAGCGCAACTTGGGTTTGAAGAAGGCATGACGGCGACGCTTTCGGCGGTTTTGCATACACCGCATTTCATCCGGATGCATGTCTTCGGAACACAGCAATGGGTTGAAATCATCAATGAAAGCCATCCGGACACGCCAGGCGGCAAGGTGAACTATCTGGTGGCCGAGACAGGAAAGGACATGGTCCACAAGGAACTCGAATGGGAAGACGCGGTGGTGCACAATCTGGAAGCCTTTGCCGCCGCGATCGCGGGCGATGCCCCATACCCCTTCACGCCAGAGCAGATGGTGCACAACATTGAAGTGCTGGAAGCCATCGAACGTTCGGCTGAAGACCGACGCACCGTCCAGATTTCCAAACTGTCATGAAACCACTTCCCCGCCTCATGGTCGCGCCGAACGGGGCGCGGCGCAACAAGTCGGATCACCCGGCCCTGCCGGTCGAGCTTGACGAGTTGGTCGTAACCGCCGTCACCTGCCAGAAGGCCGGTGCAGAGGGGATACATTTGCACGTGCGCAACGAAGATGGCGAACACAGTCTTGATGTGGGGCTGTACCGCGAAGCCATTTCAGCCATCGAGCATGCCGCGCCAGGTCTGTTTATTCAGGTGACCAGCGAGGCGGCGGGCCGTTTCGGGCCGGAAGAGCAGATGCACATGATCCGCGAACTTCGACCGGCCTCGGTCTCGCTGGCGTTGAGCGAATTGATGCGCCCACCCGTCGACAAGGCCACAGCCGAGGAGTTTTACGCTTGGACGCAGGACGCGGGCATCGGCATCCATCATATTGCCTATACGCCCGAGCAGTTGCGCCGAGTTTTGGAGTTTATCGACGAGGGGATCATCCCGGGCACGGAGCACCAGCTGCAACTGG
>JASJDQ010000099.1 GCA_030065075.1 Paracoccaceae bacterium
CACAGCCGGCAAGACCCACGATGGCATCATAGCAATGCCCACGCATTGTCAGTTCCACCGTGTCCGCGATGGCCTCGCGCGACGCAAGCGAGGACCGCATCCCCTCATGCCCCATCGCAATACCGTCCGTCACCGTGATTGTGGTGAACTCGCGCGGCGTGCCAAAGCCTTCCTTGACGCCCATCTTCACCGCCTGCGCCTGCCGATTAAGCGCGATGTTGCACGGTGCGGCCTCGTTCCAGCAGGTGGCGACGCCAATGAAGGGCTGTGCGATCTCTTCCTCGCTGATACCCATCGCGTAGTAATACGACCGATGTGGCGCGCGCGCGGGACCCTCGGTCACATGGCGGCTTGGCAGATTGGTTTTGTCGAACTTCTTCTTGAGCATGGGTGGCGGCCTCCCGAATATCCCAGTGAGGCATAGAGAAGCGCGGAGCGAGGGGCAAGTAGGCGCGATGCCACGTTGGCGTGCCCAAGATTGCATTTCGCGTTGCCCGGGATTAACTGGTGACGAGGCAAAAATGGGCAACCGCGTATGAACTGGATTTCGAACTACGTTCGTCCAAAAATCAACTCCCTCTTCTCGCGCCGGGAAGTGCCCGAAAACCTTTGGACCAAGTGTCCCGAGTGCGGCACGATGCTGTTTCACCGTGAGCTGACCGATAATCTATCGGTTTGCACCAACTGTGATCACCACATGGGGCTGACGGCGCGGGATCGCTTGACGGCGCTTTTCGACAACGGCGTCTTCACGCAGGTCGAGGTGCCCGATCCGGTGGCCGATCCGCTGCATTTCCGTGACCAAAAACGCTATCCCGACCGGCTGAAGACCGCCCAGCGCGACACGGGCGAGGTCGAGGCGATGCTGGTCGCCGAGGGCGAAATCCACCGCACACCCATCGTTGCGGCGTGCCAGGACTTCAGCTTTATGGGCGGCTCCATGGGCATGTTCGTCGGCAACGCGATCATCGCCGCCGCCGAACGGGCGGTGGAGCGAAAAAAACCGCTCGTGCTCTTCTCGGCGGCGGGCGGCGCGCGGATGCAGGAAGGCATCCTGTCGCTCATGCAGATGCCGCGCACCACTGTGGCGGTTGAGATGGTGAAAGACGCCGGGCTCCCTTACATCGTGGTGCTGACCCATCCGACCACAGGCGGCGTGACCGCGTCCTATGCCATGCTGGGCGACGTGCATATCGCCGAACCGAACGCGCTCATCTGTTTCGCGGGCCCCCGCGTTATCGAACAGACCATCCGCGAGAAGCTGCCAGAAGGCTTCCAGCGCGCCGAATATCTTCTGGACCACGGCATGCTCGACCGGGTCACTCACCGACGCGACATGAAAGACGAATTGGCGACCATCATTCGGATGCTCATGAACTGGCCACCTGCCGTCAAAGGCGAGTTACCCGCACCGTCCGAGACGGTCGAGGAGACGGAAGCAGAGCCGCAGGAAACGGCGGAAAACACCGCGTCCTGAGACCGACATGACGGGTTCTTCTACCTCGGACGCCATCCTGGAGCGCATGCAGCGGCTGCACCCGAAGGTCATCGATCTGACCTTGGGCCGTGTCGAACGCTGTCTGGCAGCCGTCGGCGACCCGCATCTGGCGCAGCCTCCGGTCATCCATTTGGCGGGCACGAACGGCAAAGGCTCGACACAGGCCATGATCCGCGCCGGGCTGGAAGCGGCCGGGCAAAAGGTCCACGCCTATACTTCGCCTCACCTCGCGCGGTTCCACGAACGCATCCGTGTCGCGGGCGAATTGATTAGCGAAGAGAACCTCGCCCGGATCCTGGACGAAGTCTATGAGGCCAACGGCAACGAGACTATTACCTATTTCGAGATAACCACCGTCGCCGCCTTTCTGGCCTTCAGGCTCACGCCCGCTGACTGGACGCTTCTGGAAACCGGCCTTGGCGGCCGTCACGACGCAACGAACGTGATCGACGATCCCCGCCTGACCGTCATCACCACGGTCGATCTCGATCACCAGCAGTATCTCGGCGAAACATTGGCCGAGATCGCCTATCAGAAGGCCGGTATCCTGAAGCGCGGCGTACCGGTCATCGTCGGCCCGCAGCACGAAGAAGCACTCGACGTTATCGAGCGCGAGGCCGAGCGCCTGGGCGCCCCGGTCATTGCCTATGGCCAGCATTGGCACGTGACCGAGGAACGCGGACGATTGGTGTATCAGGACGAAACCGGCCTTCTCGACCTGCCATTGCCCAATCTTCGCGGTCCGCATCAGCACAAGAACGCCGGAAACGCTATCGCCGCGCTCCGGCACCTCGGGTTCGACGACACCGCCTGCGAGGCGGCGATCACTCGCGCCTTCTGGCCTGCCCGTATGCAGCGCTTGCAGACCGGACCGTTGATAGACCTCGCCGGGGACGCCGAGCTATGGCTCGATGGCGGGCACAATCCGGCGGCGGGCGTCGCCCTCGCGGAAACGCTGGCGGAACTGCCGCCGCGCCCGACCCATCTGATCTGCGGCATGCTTTCGACCAAAGATGTCGCAGGTTATCTCCGCCCGCTGTCGCATTTGGCGCTCAGTCTGCACGCCGTCGCCATTCCCGATACCACCGCAACCCTGCCCGCCGAAGAGACGGCTGAAGCCGCCAGACGAGTGGGATTGCCGACCAGCATTTCACCCTCTGTCGAAGAAGCCCTGGCCGAAATCGTGGCAAAAGACCCGACATCGAGGGTGCTGATCTGCGGCTCGCTCTACCTGGCGGGCGCCGTCCTAAGGGAAAACGGCTAAACTACTGAAATAAAACTACTTCCAGGCCAAAGCGCCGCTCTTTGCCGTACCGCAGGTCGCATCTTTGCCCAACATACATCTCAAATCCAACACATTTTAGCGCAACAGGAAACAAAAGGGTTAAAGTCGCTAAGGGCTACGCTCGTGGATCCGATGACGGATGCAGACATTGCACAGGGGGCCTCTCTAGCCGAACAGGCGCTTCCGATTGGTACTGTGCTTTCTGGTGATCAATTCACCATAACCGGGCATCTCGGTGCCGGGGGCTTCGGCATCACCTATCGCGCGACCGACAACATGCTTGGCCGCACCATCGTCATCAAGGAATGCTTCCCCGAAGACCTCTGTATGCGCGAGGGCAAGGATGTCGTCGTCCGCAACAACGCCTACGAAAAGCAGATCCGTTCCGTCGTCAAGATGTTCATGCGCGAAGCGCGCAGCCTCGCCAAACTGAGACACCCCAACATTGTCGGCGTGCACCGCGCCTTCGAGGAAAACGGCACGGCCTATATGGCGCTCGACCTGATCGACGGGCGCGATCTTCTGGACATCCTCGATGCAAATGCAACGCAACTCTCGCCTGCCCGCGTGACAAGCATTCTGGTGCGGCTGCTGGACGCCATCGAAAAGGTCCATGAACTTGGCCTCTTGCACCGCGATATCTCGCCCGACAACATTATCCTCGAAAGAACCGGCGCGCCCGTTCTGATCGACTTCGGCGCCGCACGCGCAGACGCCAGCCGCCACACCCGCGCGGTCTCGGCGTTCCTGGTCGTCAAAGACGGCTATTCCCCGCAGGAATTCTACGTCGCCGGCAGCGAACAGGCCCCTTGCAGTGACCTCTACGCACTGGCCGCCACGTTTTATCATGTGATCAGCGGCAAGCAGCCGCCAAACAGCCAAAGCCGGTTGATCGAAATCGCTGGCAACCGGCCGGACCCCTGCGAGCCGCTTGCGGGGCGCATCGAAGGCTATGACCGGGCGTTCCTTCAGGCGATCGACGATGCGATGCAGATCCATCCGAACGACCGCCCCCAGACCGCCGCCAAATGGCGCAGCATGATCGCGCATATCGAGCAGGATGCCAAAGGCGCTTCGACTTCAAGCAAACCAACACCCGCCCAAGACATCAGCCTAGACCTGGAAATGGAACTGACGCGTCTGGTCGAAGAAACCAACGACGAGGTGCGCAAATCACGGATGATCCCGGTGGAACCGAAGGTGGTTGCCCCACCCAAGGAAGAGCCCTCGAAGCCCGCATGGGTCGAGGAGTTCAACCAGGAGTCGCTGGAACCCGTCGCTGACGAAGACGACTGGGATTTCGACTTTGTAGAGGAGGCGCGCGCCGAAGCAGCCTATGTCTACAGCGAACCCAAGCCCGCACCGACCGAAAACTGGATCGACCGCGCCCTCGAAAAGCAAGAGCGCATCCGCAGCGAACGCGAAAGCCAGCTGGAAGCGCTCGAAACCTCTTCACGGGCTCGGTCAAAAGTCAGCACGCAGCCAGCCGAGGCATCGGAAGATCTGATCGAAGAGATCATTCCTCCCGATGCTCCACCGAACAAGAACCGCCCCCTTGGCATACTGGTGGGCCTCGTCTTCGGCATCTGCATGTTCTTTATCTGGCAGAACTACTGAACCAGGGGCCTTGCGACGTCTCCAACGTCGGAATGATCGTCTCAAAATGACCACTCGCAAGATCGGCCTCGGCGAGCGAGAGCTGCAGAATGCCATCATTTATCCCGACCGCACAGCCATCTGGCACTTGCAGGAACGAGACCGTTTCCTCGTGCTCGGCGGCGGCGTGTTGCGTCAGGTCGCCTGTCCCGAACCTCTGGACCTGACGCGCCGCCACGTCGGTGTCTTCCTTGCCAACGATTTCTCCAGCAGCAGCACACAACGTCCCGCCTGCGAACTGCACAACGCACAAAGCTCATAAGGCCCGATCCACAAACCGCCATCGAGGACACTTGGACTCGCACAAATACCTTACACCGTCGCCCTTCAGCTATTCGGCCGCAGCAAGCCTTCCTTCATGACCGGCACGCCGCCATCAAGAGTTAATATTGGGTTTCCCGAAACACCTTGATCGTGTGCATCAAGTCGCAGAGGCGCCATTGTCGAAACTGCACACTGCAATCGGAACGTTGACCTTAACGGACGTTAACGTTAGCGGCCGTTAGGGTTAATGCGGTCAGACCTGTCGTCCAATTTCGTGGGCTCCGAAGTGTTGGTTCAGGTCTCAGTCTCGAACCCGCGTCAGTCCACCCCGACAGCGACGATGGCCTCGGCCAGTTTCGGCACCGTCTCGGCATTGAGGCCGGCGATGTTCATGCGGCTGTCGCCGATCATGTAGATGCCGTGCTCTTCCCGAAGCTGGATCACCTTTTCTTCGCTGATCCCGAGGCGCGAGAACATGCCGCGGTGTTTCGCGATGAAGTCGAACTGGTCCGAGTTGGTCCGCTGCCGAAGCTCTGCCGCCAGTTGCTCGCGAAGCGCCAGCATACCGGTACGGACGTCTTCCAGTTCGGTTTCCCAGTCGGCACGCAGGGTCGGGTCGTCGAGGATCATCTGGACCACGCGGGCGCCGTGATCGGGCGGGAAGGAATAGTTCTGCCGGTTCAGGAAGTTCAGTGTCGCCTGCGCTTCGGCCTTCGCCTTTTCGTTGGGGGCCACCGCCATCAAAAGCCCGGTGCGCTCGCGGTAGACACCGAAGTTTTTCGAACAGCTCGCGGCAAGGATCATCTCGGGCATCCGCTGCATCAGCAAACGCGGCCCGAAGGCATCCTCCTGCAGTCCGTCGCCAAAGCCCTGATAGGCGATGTCGATAAAGGGGACTGCTCCGGTTTCCGACAGAAGGTCAGCCACCTGACCCCATTGCTCCGGCGTCAGGTTTGCCCCTGTCGGGTTGTGGCAGCAGCCATGTAGCAACACGAGGTCGCCCCGTTTCACCGCCTTCAGGTCGGCCATTATGCCGCCGAAGTCGACCCCGCGTGTGGCATTGTCGAAATAACGATAGGGCTTCGTCGGCACGCCCAAATACTTGATGATCGACGGATGGTTCGGCCACGTCGGCGTCGAGACCCAGATCGTGGCGTTCTCATCCGCATATCGCATCAGCTCCAGACCCTGCCGAATGGCGCCGGTGCCGCCCGGCGTCGCGATGGCGGCAATGCGCGAGGCATCATCCGCATCGCCCAGGATCAGCCCGCGCATGGCGGCGGAAAACGCCGGATCGCCCGCAAGGCTCGTATACGCTTTGGTCATCTGCTCTTCGACCAGCCTCTGCTCCGCCGCCTTCACGGCCCGCATCACCGGCGTCACGCCTTTCGCGTTCTTATAGACACCGACGCCAAGGTCGATCTTCTCGTCCCGCGTGTCTTCGCGAAACATCTGCATCAGCGCCAGGATTTTGTCTGCCGGTTGCGGGGTCAGGTCGGTGAGCATGGTGAGACCTCTCAAGAGGGGATGCGGGACAAGTCGCGGTCGCGGGTCAGGGTTCGCACCTTCTCTTCGCGCCGCACCGGTTCAAAACCGTTTTTCTGGTAAAGCGCAAGGGCGCGCGGATGATCGAGCGTGCAGGTGTTCACCGTGACCCGTTCCGTGCCCGGCATATCCCAGGCCGACAAGATCGCAGTCTTCAAAAGCCAGCCGCCCAGCCCCTGCCCAACCGCCTCCGGGACCATGCCGAAATATGCCAGATCCACCGCACCCTCGCCTGATGGCTCCAACAGAAAGAACCCCTGCGGCCAGCCGTGATCGAAGAGCGTAAACAGGGTCGAGCGGTTCAACTGCTCGGTCACCTCGTCTTCCGGCAAGTCATGCATGTCTTCCCAGGCGTAATCCCGCCCGACGGCATCATAAAGCGACAGGAAGTACCAAACCGGCGGCTCGTCCGCCTTCAGCAACGCCGCCGTCGATGTGATCGGCAAATGCGGGTAATCCCAGCGCGGACGCTCCGCCATTTCCAGATAGGTGATGGTATAAGTAACCTCGGTGCCGGCCTTCTGCAGGGTCATCCGGTTTCGACCCGAAGGTCCCCGTACATCCCCCATTCCGACCACGACCCATCATAAAGCGAATGGCGTCGATGTCCCATCCGTTCAAGCGCCAGAGACAGGATCGCGGCAGTTACACCGGAACCGCAGCTCGTAATGACAGGTTTGTCCAAATCAACACGGGCGGCTTCGAACACCTGCTTTAACTCGGGCGGCGTCTTCATCGTCCCGTCGTCGTTCAACATCCGCCGATAATGCACGTTCTTCGACCCCGGGATATGCCCCGACCGTAGACCTTCGCGCGGCTCGGGTTCCTCGCCCTTGAACCGCCCGGGCGAGCGGGCGTCGACGATTTCGTGGTCGGCCAGCTTTGCCGCCGCCGCCACCTGCGTCACATCCTTGACCAGGTGGTTCTGGACCGACACCGTCATATGCCGGTCGCGCAGGATGGGCGGCATGTCCTCGGTCGGGTGACCCTCGGCCGTCCACTTCGGGAAGCCGCCGTCCAACACGGCCACATCCGTCTTGCCCATCAGGCGGAAAAGCCACCAGACACGGGCCGCAGAAAACAGCCCCGCCCCGTCATAGACCACCACCTGATGGCCGTCGCCCACGCCCATGGCGCGCATCCGGCTCATGAACTTCTCGACGGGCGGCACCATGTGCGGCAACTCCGATCGGGTGTCGCTGATCTCGTCGATGTCGAAATACCGCGCGCCGGGGATGTGGGACGCCGCATATTCGGCTTTGCCGTCGCGATTCATGTCGGGCAGATACCACGACGCATCGATAACCCTCAGATCGGGGTCGTTCAGATGTGACGCCAGCCACGTGGTCGAGACGAGGGTTTTCGGATCGTCGGACATGCTTCGCGGCTCCTGAAAGGCGTTATTCCCCTTTAATCCTTGGGCGAAGCGGACGCAAGTTCAGCCCGGGCCAGTGTAGCCGAACCGTTGGATGTCCGCTGCGAAAACCTCGCCGATATGGTCTTTCAGCGCAGCGGAATAGTAATCAACCGGGGCCGCATGCTCAGACGGATTGACGTGCGGCAGGCTCAGGCGAAATCCAAGATGCGCTTCCAGCGGCGCAAGATCGGTCGATATATGCTCCAGCCGGATGAATGCGTTGCATCGGAGGTTGCCCTGCCGGTCGGTGACATAAGCTGTCGCGGCATCGTTGCGCATCGCGCGGATAACATGCGGCGCGCGCAGGAAACCGTCGAAGTCCGCCGTCTTGGCGATGGCCACCATCGGATCGTCAAAGCTCTGGACCCGCGCCCAATGATACAGGCTGACCATCCGGTCCCACGGGTTCCGCACCATCGTGAAGACGAAGGGCTCCGTCGGCACGCGCTCCATCCCATCGATGTCGGACAACCGCGCGTGCTTCCAAAGCCGTCCGGGCGCCTGCAAGGCCTTCACCCGCTTCCGCCGCCTGACCGCCTTCGGTGTGTCGCCAATCAGGATGTCGTCGGCCATGGCCCGGTCTTCCAGCGCCAGCGCCATGGAGGTGCCGCCCGTCTTGGGGATGTGCACAAAGACATAGTTCCGTCCGGGTGAGATAACCATGTGCCCAGTGAACGGCCTTGGCACCTGCCTCTGCAAGCCCATTCGAATTGTCCGATACGGTTCACCGGGTTAGACTGCCGAAAAGACGGGAGAGCAGTGACAGTCCTCAAGGAATACCAGCGGCTGGAGGCCGAGGCGATCTGGCGCGCGACGCCCGACGCCCAGCGCCGCGATGTGGTTGTCTCGATTGGCAAGGCCACGATCACGATCGCTGCGCCCAATGGCACGGCCCTGACGCATTGGTCGCTGCCTGCCATGATACGGCTGAACCCGGGCGAAACCCCTGCCCTCTTCGGACCCGGCGACGATGTCGAAACGCTCGAGATTGCCGAGCCCGAAATGATCGCCGCCATCGACCGGGTCCTGGCGGCCATCCAGCGCAGATCCACGACGACCCCCTGGGCCTGGCGCTTGGGGCGTTGGGGGCTTTTGGCGGCTGGTCTCGCTGCCGCCATCTATTGGCTGCCGGGTGCGATCACCGCCTACACTGCGTCCCTGGTGCCGGAAAGCGCACGGGTGCAGATCGGCGCCGATCTTCTGGCCGAGACCCAGCGCGTTGCAGGTCAGCCCTGCCAGTCACCCGGCGGCGATCGGGCGCTTGAAGCCTTGGCTGCGCGGCTCTTCCCCGATGGCGGGACGCGCTTGATCGTTCTGCCCAGTACACTTGAAGGAACCGCGCATCTGCCGGACGGCAGCCTATTGGTCAGCCACAAGCTGGTCGAAGATTTCGAGACACCCGAGGTTCTGGCAGGCTTCGCGCTGGCCGAAAAACTCAGGGCCAGCACCTCGGACCCGATGGCGCGGCTGTTGGAAGCCAGCCCCTTCCGTGCCGCACTGGCACTCTTGTCGACCGGGCATCTTCGCAAGATCGACAAGCAGCGCATGGCAGAGTGGCTGGTGGTCCGCCCGCCCGACCCCGTGGCTGACGCGCCGCTTCTGGCCGAAATGCACGCGCGCCGCGTCGACAGCGAACCCTACGGGCGAGCCCTTGATATATCGGGGGAAGCGACAGCCGCCCTGATCAGCGGCGGCCCGTACGATCCCGAACCCGTCCTTGGCGACACCGACTGGATTGCGCTCCAGTCGATCTGCTCGGAATAAAGGACTTGTGGCCGGCCAACTTGGCGGGTCGAGGTCTCGTGGCGACACCGAAAATATGGTGATTCATCTTTTCGCAATCACAGCGCACGCTGGGATGTACAAAAGTGAAAACGACCCTCTGGAACTCTGTACAATTGGCAACTTTCAGGTGCGCGCGCTGGCCTTAACGCGGTCTGAAGGGAACGGGCGCAGGCCTATTTGGTGCCGAACATCCGGTCGCCAGCATCGCCCAGACCGGGCACGATATAGCCCAACTCGTTCAGCTTTTCGTCCACCGCAGCCGTGACGATGGGCACATCCGGGTGCGCCTCCTTCATCCGCGCCACGCCCTCGGGAGCCGCTAAAAGGCAAAGAAATCTGATATTTGTGGCGCCCGCATCCTTGATCAGATCGACCGCCGCGACCGAACTGTTGCCCGTGGCCAGCATCGGGTCGACCGCGATCACCAACCGATTTTCAAGGTCCCTCGGCAGCTTGCAATAGTACTGCACGGGCGTCAGAGTCTCCTCATCCCGATAAAGCCCCACAAACCCAACCCTAGCAGACGGTATCAAATCCAACATCCCGTCCAACAGCCCATTCCCGGCCCGCAGGATCGACACCAGCGCCAGCTTGCGCCCCGCAAGTACGGGCGCTTCCATATCGGTCAGCGGCGTCTCAATCGTTCGCGTTGTCATCGGCAAGGCGCGGGTGACCTCATAGGCCAGTAAGGTGCTGATTTCACGCAAGAGTTGGCGGAAGACAGCCGTGGGAGTATCCTTGTCGCGCATCAGCGTCAGCTTGTGCTGGACCAGCGGGTGATCGACAATGGTCAGGTGATCGGACATGGGAACTCCTTTGCTACAGGAACAACCGGCCGGGCCCCGGCGGGTCGATGCCAAGATGGGCGGCTACGGACGCCCCGACGTCTGCGAATCCGACATGGCCGACGGACATTGCGCCCTTGCCCCATCCGACGACAGGGACGCGTTCTCGGGTGTGGTCAGTGCCGGGCCAGGTCGGATCATTGCCGTGATCAGCGGTGAAGATCATCAGGTCGCCGTCGCGCAGGTTTTGAAAAAGCCTAGGCAATTCGGCGTCAAACCACGCAAGATGGCGGGCATATCCATCGACATCGCGACGATGGCCGTAAAGGCTGTCGAACTCTACGAAATTGGCGAAGGTCAGACTGCCGTCGGCCGCCTCGGAGGTCAGGCGCGCAAGGTGTTCCATCAACGTTGCGTCATCCCCTTTGACGACATCGTCGATGCCCTGCATCGAGAAGATATCGCCAATCTTTCCAACGGCATGAACGGTACCGCCCGCCTCCTGAACCCAATCACAAAGCGTGGGTTTCGGTGGTGGCACGGCGTAATCGCGGCGGTTCGTCGTGCGCTCGAACGAACCCGGCGTTCCGACGAAGGGGCGGGCGATGACGCGGCCCACCTTCATGGCATGCAAACGCGGTGCCAGTGTCTCACATAAGGTTAGCAGACGGTCGAGCCCGAAAACCTCTTCATGGGCGGCAATCTGGAAGACGCTGTCGATTGAGGTATAGCAGATGGGCCATCCGGTTTTCAGATGCTCCTCGCCAAGGCGCACGATGATCTCAGTCCCCGAAGCGTGCTCGTTCCCGAGTGTCCCCTCGGTCCCAGCGACACGCGCCACCTCGGCCATCAGATCGGCGGGGAACGCAGGGCGCTCTTTCGGAAAATAGTGCCAGTCGAAAGGGACAGGGACACCTGCTAGTTCCCAATGCCCCGAAGGCGTGTCCTTGCCTTTTGAAATTTCCGTGGCCGCGCCCCAAAGCCCCGCTGGAACGACACTTGGGGTCCTTCCGTTCGCCAATTCCATGGCGGCGGTCATCCCCAAGCGATCCAGGTTAGGAAGGGACAATCCTGTCGCCTCGATGATGTGCCCAAGTGTGTTGGACCCTGTGTCGGGCACATCGCCATTGAAGTATTGATCGGCATCAGGCGCTCCGCCAATGCCTACGCTGTCCATAACGATCAGAAACGCGCGCGGCATCACCCCACCCGATCGATCAGCAATGGTGGAGCCTTGGCCGTCTCGCCGATTGTCAAAGCCTGAAGAAACGCGCGCTCTGCCGCCTGCGCCGCCTTTTCGCTGGCCGCGTGCAGTCGGGCAACAGGATCACCCGCTCTGACTTCCGCGCCAATAGGCAAAATGTCGGAATAGCCCACCGACGGATCGATCCGGTCTCCACCACGCATGCGACCACCGCCCATGTGAACGACGCCCATGCCGATTTGGTAACCGTTAAGCGCGGCAATGACGCCGGTTTCAGGTGCTTCGATGTCGCGGATGACGTTAGCTTCCGGCAAACGCCCGGCCCAGCCCTCGCAGAACCCTTCAGGTCCGCCAAGCGCTATGACCAACGCGTCGAACTTGGCCGCAGCCGAGCCATCGGTAAGAGCATCGCGGAGTTTCACGGCAGCGACTTCAGGCGCCGTGTCATAGCCTGCCAGCACCATCAACTCGGCACCCAGGGCAAGGCTGAGATCCACAAGACGGGAATTCTTCGGGTTGGTCAGCCCTTTCATGACTTCGGCAATCTCAAGCGCATTGCCGGCGGCAGGGGCGAGGGGCTGGCTCATGTCGGTGATGAGCGCCGCGGTCTTGCAACCAGCACCGTTCGCCGTCGTCACCAGCGCTTTGGCCAAAGCACGGGCGTCGTCTTCGGTCTCCATGAATGCGCCCGAGCCGCATTTGACGTCGAGGATCAGACCGTCGAGGCCCGCGGCCAGTTTCTTGGAGAGGATCGAGGCGGTGATCAGATCGACACTGGGCACCGTGCCCGTCACGTCACGGATGGCATAGAGCCTTTTGTCTGCAGGTGCCATGGCGCGGCTGGCCGACACGATGGCGCACCCGACCGTGTCCATGATCTGGCGAAAGCGGTTTTCGGTCACGTCGGTCTGGATGCCCGAAATTGCTTCAAGCTTGTCGAGCGTGCCTCCGGTATGGCCCAAACCACGACCAGAGATCATCGGCACCGGCACGTCGACTGCGGCCAGCATAGGCGCCAACAAGAGCGAAACGCTGTCACCGATGCCGCCCGTCGAATGTTTGTCGACTACGGGCTTTCCAAGGTTCCATGACAGGACATCGCCGCTGTCGCGCATCGCAAGCGTCAAAGCCACGCGGCCCTCTTCGGATAATCCCTTGAGAAGCACTGCCATCGCGAACGCGCCGGCCTGTGCATCCGTCACATTGCCCGACGCCAGACCGTTTGCAAACCAGTTCAGTTCTGCCTGGCTCGGGTCCTTGCCGTCGCGAACAGCTTCAATGATTTGGCGCGCGTCCATCAGGCGTTGTCCATCTGCGCCCTGACGAAAGCCCCGGGCAGAAGGTCTTCGACCTGACGAACCTCTGCTTCGCCGCGTGTCGTGGCCATGGTGATCGTGGCACCCGGCGCGGCGAATTCGAACAGCTTCTGG
>JASJDQ010000100.1 GCA_030065075.1 Paracoccaceae bacterium
CGCCCCTCGGGCGCCTTTGCGCCTGAACGAAGCGCGTGCGCGCGTTCGGAAAAGGACGCCATCTTGCGCCCCATGGCCGCGCGGCCATCTTCACGCAACGCCTCGTAATCCGCATAGCCCAGTGCACGCGCGAGCCGCGAGAACGTCGCTGGCGAAACCCCGCTGGTCGACGCCACGGAGCGCAGCGACCGGGTCGCCACATCGATCGGGTTTTCGGCCACGTAGTCGGCCGCCACCTGCAGCTTGCCGCTTAACCCGGCATAGTTTTTGCTGATCCGCTCTTCGATGGACGCCTGAGCCGCCACGAAACCCCCCAAAGTCCGCTGAAACGCAGCGTTTCAATTGTTTTGTCTATTGTCAAGAACTGAAACAGGTGTTTCAAGGATATGACCAACAAGGGAAAGCCCATGGCGCAGGAATTGCCCGTTCATGCCTCGGTCGTCGTCATCGGCGGCGGCGTTATGGGATGCTCGACGCTCTATCATCTGGCGAAGTCCGGCGCGGATGCGGTCTTGCTGGAACGAAACAAACTGACATCGGGCACCACCTGGCATTCGGCGGCGCAGGTGCGCGCGCTGCGCTCGTCGCAAAACCTGACGCGGATGATCCAGTATTCCGTCGACCTCTACGGCTCGCTCGAGGAAGAGACCGGGCAATCGGTCGGCTGGATCCAGAAAGGCTCGCTGTCGATCGCGACCAACGAAAACCGCCTGACGATGATAAAACGGCAGGAGGCGCTGGCCCATGCCTATGGCATCGAAGCGCACTCGATCAGCCCGGGCGAAGCGGCCGAACGCTGGCCCTTGATGAACAGCCAAGATGTCATCGGCGCGGTCTGGTCGCCGGAAGATGGCCGTGTCTCGCCCTCGGATGTCTGCGCCGCGCTCATCAAAGGCGCCAAGGCCAAGGGCGCGCGCATCTTCGAAGACACCGGCGTCACCGGCATTCTGACCGAAAACGGCCGGGTCCGGGGGGTCGAGACCGCGCGCGGCACCATCCGCTGCGACGCCGTCGCCATCTGCACCGGCCTCTGGTCCCGCGACGTGGGCGCCATGGGCGGTGCAGATGTGCCGCTTCTGGCCTGCGAGCACTTCTACCTGCTGACTAAGCCCATCGACGGGATCACTGGCAATGTGCCGACGCTGTCGGACCACGACAGCCACCTCTACATCCGCGACGATTCGGGCGGCCTTCTGATCGGCTGCTTCGAGCCCATGGGCAAACCCATTGCGCCGGGTGTGCTGGACGAAAGCTTCGCCTTCGGCCTCTTGCGCGAAGACTGGGATCACTTTGAGCCGATGATGATGAACGCGCTCCACCGCCTGCCGCCATTGGAGACAGCAGAAGTGAAGATGCTGCTCAACGGTCCCGAAAGCTTCACGCCCGATGGGGCCTTCATGCTGGGCGAGACGGCTGAGACGCGTGGCCTGTTCCTGGGCTGCGGCATGAACTCGATGGGGGTCGCGGCGGGCGGCGGCGCGGGTATGAACCTGGCCCATCAGATCGTGCACGGGGCGACGGCATATGACCTTTCCGAGGCCGAAGCCAAGCGCTTTGCGCCCGTCTTCAATTCCGTGGAACACCTGATGGCGCGCGCCCCCGAGATCCTCGGCACGCACTACGAGATCACCTACCCCGGTCGCCAACTCAAGACTGCGCGCAACCTGCGAACGCTCCCGCTCCACAACCGCTACGAAGCCGAAGGCGCGGCCTTCGGACAGTTCTATGGCTGGGAACGCCCGCTCTACTTCCACCGACGCGATACCGACGCAATACCGACGTTTAACCGACCGCCCTATTTCGACCGGATCGAGGCCGAGGTGAAAGCCGCCCACGAACACGCGGCCCTCTTCGACCCCTCGCCCTTCGGGAAGATAGAGGTCACAGGCCCGGACGCCGAAGCCTTCCTTTGTCACGTCTGCGCAGGCCACATGGGTCGTGCGCCCGGTTCGGTCATCTACACGGCTATGTTGAACGAGCGCGGTACGTTTGAAAGCGATCTGACCGCGCAACGGATCGCCGAAGATCACTACCGTCTTTTCACCGGAACCGCCGCGATCAAGCGCGATCTGGCATGGCTCAGCCGCCAAAAGGGTGGCTTCCACGTGGCGCTGCAAGACAGCACGGAAACCTATGCCGTCCTTGCCCTGATGGGGCCTGAAGCCGCCGGAATCGTCTCCGAGGCCGGCGCAGCCGAGTTGAACGAGCTGGGTTATTTCAAGGTCGGCCCCGCCCATATCGCTGGCAAACACGTCCGCGCCGCGAGGCTCTCTTACGTGGGCGAAGCCGGTTGGGAAATCACCATGCGCGCCGAAAACGCGCCCGCCGTCTACGAGGCGCTTGTCGCAGCCGAGGCTGCGCCCGCCGGGCTCTATGCCCAAACGTCCATGCGGATCGAAAAGGGGTTTTGCGCGATGGGCCATGAACTCGACGGCGATGTCACCCCCATCGACGCGGGCCTCGACTTCGCCACCCGCAAGGACGGCGGCTTCATCGGCGCGGAGGCCCTTGAAAAGCGACGCGAAACCGGCGCGACATCGAACATCGTCTCGCTCCGCTTCCACGACCAATCCGCCGTGCCGCTCGGCCACGAACCGATCTATGCAGGCGACCGGATCGTCGGCCAAACAAGTTCGGCTGCCTACGGCTTCCGGGTCGGTGCGCCCGTGGCTTTGGGTCACGCCGCAGGGCTGGAAGACGGCCAAGTGGTTCAGATCGACATCGCCCGCACGCTCTTCGACGCAACTGTCGTCAAAGGCCCTCTCTTCGACCCCCAAGGCGCGCGGATGCGCACTTGAAACCAATCACTTAAGGTCCAGCAACATGTCCCACATCTTCCCCAGACACACCAAAGCCCTGCCGCCCAAGGCGGTAAGGGGCGAAGGATGTTATCTTTTTGACGAAACCGGCAAAGCCTACCTCGATGGCTCGGGCGGCGCAGCGGTCTCCTGCCTCGGCCACGGCGACCCGGACATCATCCGCGCAGTGCAGGAACAGGCAGAGATGCTCTCCTTCGCGCATACGGGCTTTTTCACCTCCGAGCCCGCCGAAACGCTCGCCGATATGCTGATCGCAAAGGCACCCGGTAACCTGGACCGCGTTTACCTTGTATCCGGCGGGTCCGAGGCGACCGAAGCAGCGGTAAAACTCGCGCGCCAGTACTTCGTGGAAATCGGCCAGCCCGAACGGCGTCACCTGATCGCGCGGCGGCAAAGCTATCATGGCAATACGCTCGGCGCGCTGGCCGCAGGCGGCAACGCGTGGCGGCGTGAACAATTTGCGCCCTTGCTGATCGACGTCAGCCACATCGCACCCTGCTACGAATACGTCGACCGCCGCGATGACGAAACCGCAGAGGACTATGGCCAGCGGGCAGCACAGGAACTGGAGGACGAGATCCTGCGCCTAGGCCCCGACACCGTCATGGCCTTTATGGCCGAGCCTGTCGTTGGCGCGACCATGGGCGCGGTCCCGGGCGTGGAGGGCTATTTCAAGCGCATCCGCGAGATCTGCGACCGCTACAGCGTGCTCTTGATCCTCGACGAAGTGATGTGCGGCATGGGGCGTACCGGGCATCTATTTGCCTGCGACGCCGATGGGACCGGACCGGATATTCTGTGTATCGCCAAGGGGTTGGGAGCCGGATATCAACCGATTGGCGCGATGCTCTGCACCGAACGAATTTATGGCGCGATCGAGACGGGCAGCGGCTTTTTCCAGCACGGGCACACCTATCTTGGCCACCCCGTCGCAGCAGCAGCCGCCGGCGCGGTGCTGAGAAAGATGGAAACAGAGGGGCTGGTCGCCCGCGCCCAGGCGATGGGCCAAAGGCTGGACGCCGCGCTGCGCGACCGTTTTGCACAGCACCCGCACGTGGGCGACATCCGAGGCCGTGGGCTGTTCCAGGGGCTTGAGTTCGTCGCGGACCGAGAAACGAAAGCCCCCTTCGCGCCCGAGCGCAAGATCGCGGCCAAGGTGAAGGCCGCCGCCTTCGAAGCCGGTCTGATCTGTTATCCAATGGCCGGAACGCGCGACGGCAAGCACGGCGATCACGTGCTGCTCGCGCCGCCCTTCATCATCAGCGACGACCAGATCGGGGAACTCACTGACAAACTGGCAGGCGCCTTGGAAACCGCCCTTGCGGCGAGCGCATAGGCTCGAAATTCCTTCTTCTTGGGCCAAATATCCCGGGGTTTGGGGCAGCGCCCCAATCCGAGGATGATGTGCGCCGCCAGGCGCGCAATTGGATCAGTACAACTCTTCCAGCGTCCGGTGGCACTCGATCCGGTGGCCGTTGTCGCCGTGGCGCTTCGGAGGATCTTCGACATCACAGGTCCCCGGGATCGCCAGCGGGCAGCGCGGCGCGAAGGGGCAGCCCTTGGCGCTCAGTTCAACACCCGCTGTCAGGCCCGCCTGCTGCTCCTGGCTTTCCGTCGTCTCCTCCAGCCAGCCCATCCGGGGCTCCGGCACCGACGACATCAGAAGACGCGTGTAGGGATGGAAGGGGGCCGACAGTACTTCGGCCACCGGCCCGGTTTCCGCCACGCGGCCTGCATAAAGCACGACGATTTCGTCCGAGAAGGAGGCCACCGTCGACAGGTCGTGGCTGATGAAGACGAAAGAGACGCCGGTTTCGTCCTGTAACCGGGTCAACAGGTCGATCACGTTCGAGGCAACGATGGTATCGAGCGCCGAGGTGACCTCGTCACAAAGCACCACCTCGGGTTCCGCAGCGAGCGCGCGGGCAAGGTTGATCCTTTGCTTCTGGCCGCCTGACAATTCATGCGGATATCGGTCGGCAAAGGGCGGCGGCAGTTCCACCATCTCCAGAAGCTCCAGCACGCGCTTGGTCTTCGCCGATCCCCGTATCCCGTGATAGAAGGTCAGCGGCCGCCCAAGAATGTCCTTGATCCGCTGGCGCGGGTTCAGCGCCGTATCCGCCATCTGATAGACGAACTGCACCTTGCGGAGTTCCTCGGATGTGCGGTCTTCAAGACGATCGTGCAGCCGCTCGCCGTCCAGCATAAGCTCGCCCCGGTGCGGTGGCAGCAGCCCCGCCATCACACGCGCCAGCGTGGACTTGCCGCAGCCGCTTTCACCGATGACACCGACAGTTTTGCCCTTTTCGATGTCCACGTTGATGTCCTTCAGGACCATCACCAGCGGTTCGCCGTCCGGTCCCCGGCCATAACCCGCATCGACGCCCTTGACGGAAATCGCCGTCGGCTCGGGCGCGGCGATCTCGGCCCCTTCCGCGTCCGGCAACGGGTTGATCGCCGCCATCAGGCGCTTGGTATAAGGGTGCTGGGGGTCGTTGATGATGACATCGGTCGGCCCCGCCTCTTTCACCTCGCCGTTGTAAAGTACGACGATATAGTCGGCGATTTGCGCCACGACCGCCAGGTCGTGGGTCACATAGATCGCCGCCGCGCCCTCGTCCTTGATGACCGTTTTGAAGGCCTTGAGCACTTCGATCTGGGTCGTCACGTCAAGCGCCGTCGTTGGCTCGTCCAACACCAGCAGGTCAGGATCGCCGCAAAGCGCCATGGCCGCCATGAGCCGCTGCAACTGCCCGCCCGAGACCTGGTGCGGATAGCGTTCGCCAATCGTCTCCGGCTCCGGCAAATCGAGCGCCTTGTAGAGCCGGAGCGCCTTCTCGTTCGCCTCTTCCTGGCTCTTGGTGCCATGCAGGACCGGCGCCTCGGTGACCTGTTCGTTGATCCGAATGGACGGGTTGAAGGTCGCCGCCGCCGATTGGGCAAGGTAGGCCACATTGATCCCGCGCGCGGGCCTGAGCGCATCCGTTGAAAGCCCCGCGATGTTCCGGCCAAGCAACCGCGCCTCGCCGCCTGTGAACGACAATCCCGGTTTGGCATAGCCCAGCGCCGAGAGCGAGATCGTGGTCTTGCCCGAGCCGCTTTCGCCGATCAGCGCGACGACCTCGCCCTTGTGAACGCTGAAGGTCACGCCCTTGACGATGTCCAGCTGCGTGCCATCGTCGCGAACGGCGCTGATGATCAGATCCTCGGCCTCGAAGATGACGTCGGGCGTCTCTGTGTCCTTGGGCATGTGCGTTACATCCTCTTCGACAGCTTGCCGCCGCCATGGGCCGAGACGTCATCGACGATCAGGTTGATTGACACGGTCAGCGTCGCGATCGACAGCGCGGGCATGATCACCGCCAGCTTCGATTCCCCGAATTGCAGCGCGCCAAGGTTCTCGCGCACCATGCTGCCCCAGTCGGCCTGCGGCGGTTGCACGCCAAGGCCAAGGAAGCTGAGGGACGAGATGAAGAGGATTACATAGATCAGCCGAAGCCCGAAGTCGGTGATAAGTGGCATCCGCGCGTTGGGCCAGATCTCGCGGGTGATGATCCACCAGCGCCCCTCGCCCCGCACCTTCGCGGCCTCGACGAAGTCCATCACCATGATTTCCATCCCGATGGCGCGGGATAATCGGAAGACGACGGTCGCATAGATGAAGCCCGCCGTAAGGATCAGCACGGGGATCGACGACCCCACCGCGGCGACGACGACAAGGCCCAGCATGATCGTCGGCAAACTCAGGAACGCGTCGTTGATCCGGCTGAGCACCATATCGACTCGTGGACCCGAGACCGCCGCGCCGATCCCCATGACAACACCCACGAAGTAAGCCAGAAGCGTGGCAGCAAAGGCGATGCCAATGGTGCGCCCGGCCCCGTACATGATCCGCGACATGACATCCCGGTCTTCGACATCCGTGCCCAGGAACGCGCCTTCGCGCGAAGCCTGGAACTCGGAATAATCGTCCGGGAACGGCAGATCGTTTTCGCCGTAGGGTGCCAGCCAGGGCCCGAAGATCGCGATAAGGAACCAGAAGCAGGTGATAGCGATCCCGATCCAGCCTGTGGCGGACGGCCAATAGGCTTGGCTTGGCGGCGCGTCAGGCAGCTCGTCGAAACTGACTGATGCGTCGAACGGTGCAACGATATGCTCGTGATGGTCAGGCGCGCTCATTTCGGGTGCCTCAGTCTTGGGTTGGACGCAATAGCCGCAATGTCCGCGATCAGCATTAGGATGACGTAGGTCATGCAGAAGATCATGCCGAGGCCCTGGATCAGGACGAAGTCACGGGTCTGCACGGCCTGCACGATCAGCGTGGCAAGGCCCGGGTAGCCGAAATAGACCTCGACCACGACGACGCCGGTCACCAGATAGGCGAGGTTCAGCGCGACCACGTTCACGATCGGCCCGATGGCATTCAGCAGCGCGTGGCGCAGGATGATCCGGCGGCGCGGCACGCCTTTCAGGATCGCCATTTCAATGTAAGGCGATGACATCACGTTCAGCACGGCGGCGCGGCTCATCCGGATAAGCTGTGACGCGATGACGAAGCAAAGCGTGGTGATCGGTAGAGCGAAATGAACGATGAGTTCAAAGAACCCCTTCCCTTCGGCCGAACCCACGACAACCGCGTTGCCCCAGCCCAGGAAGGTCACGAAGACCAGCACCAGAAGGGTGGCGGTGAAAAACTCGGGCGCGGCCACCAGCGAGACCGAGATGAACGTCAGAACGCGGTCATAAAGGCTGCCGGGGAACATCGCAGCCAGAATGCCAAGGGCAAGGCTGATCGGCACGCCGATGATCGCCGTCAGAACGCTGACGTATACGGTGTTCAGGTAGCGGTCGGCGATCAGGCTGGAGATCGGCACATCGGACGCCAACGAAACCCCGAAGTCCCCTCGCACGAAGGCGAACAGCCAGTTGAGATACTGTTGATAGAGCGGCAGGTCGAGGCCAAGGCGTTCGCGGAAGGCCTTGACGTTTTCCGGCGTCGCGTTCTGGCCAAGGCGGATCTGCGCCGCGTCCCCGGGCAGGATTTTCGTGCCGATGAAGATGATGATCGAAACGGCAAGGACGGTGATGACACCGATGCCCAGTCGTCTCAGGATGAGGCCGTACATCCCCTACCTCTCTTTTTTGGGTGGGTGTGTCGATCCGCCAAAGCAATCTCGGCGCGAGGCAGCCCCCGCGCCGAGCTTTAGGCAAATCAGGCGTCGTCGCGCCAGAGCGTCACGGGCGCCTCGGCACCGCCGAAGTTGTTCAGCGGCACATAGGTCAGGCCCTTGACGTGATCGGCCACGGCATCGACGTAATTCCGGTGAACCGGCAGCGACATGCCGTTGTTTTCGTAGATGATGGTCTGCAGGTCGCAGTATTTTTGCTTCCGCGCAGCCGCATCGGTTTCGCCGCGGACGTCGACAAGCAACTGGCTGAACTGTTCGTTCTCCCAGCGGGTCTCGTTCCAGGCTGCACCCGGCGCAAAGGCCAGCGTCATCATAATGTTGGCCGTCGGACGCATGTTCCAGGACGCCGTACAGATTGGCTCTTTCAGCCAGACCGCGCCCCAATAGCCGTCGGTGGTCACCTTCTTGACGTCGAAGTTGATGCCGACCTTCTGGCCTTCGCGCTGCATGAAGAGACACTGCTCGACCACGCCCTGTGCGGTGTCTGCCGTGACAACCGGCACCGGCGTCGAGCCGATGTCCGTCTGATCCCAGTGCCACTTGGCTTTCTCCGGGTCCAGCTCGCGCTGCGGGATCTCGTCACAATAGTCGAAATAGGCGGCGTTGATCGGCTGGTCGTTGCCCAGGCTGCCCTGTCCCTTCAGAACGCCTTTCAGCAGGCGCTGACGGTCCTGCAGAAGCTGCATCGCCTTCCAGACGTGTTCGTTGGCCGAGAAGTTGCCGCCCATGTCCAGACGTGGGGCGATGTTGTTGTAGGCGCCCGCTTCCAGCGACCAGACGGACTTGCCCTCTGTGCCTTCGATCTGTTCGATGGCCTTCGACGGCAGGTTGACCATGGCGTCCACGTCGCCCGCCAGGAAGGCGTTCAGACGGGACACGGAATCGCCGATCCCATAGTGCTCCAACTCGTCCAGATAGCCGCCCTCGCTCCAGTAGTTTTCGAACGGGACGCCGATGGCACGCACGCCCGGCTTGAATTCCTTGACCTTGTAGGGCCCGGTGCCGACGGCAGTGGTGAAGTCGGTGGTGCCGTCCTGGATGATCTTGAAGTGGAAGGTCCCCAGCGCGATCGGAAGGTCGGCATTGGGCGAGGATAGAACAGCGCGTACTTCGTGGTCGTTCACTTTCTCCCAGGCATCGACCATGGTGACCAGCGACGAGGCGTTCGACACCGAGTCCGCGCCCAGGTGGCGGTTCATCGTAAAGATGACATCGTCGGCCGTGAACGATTTGCCATCGTGCCATTCAACGCCCTTACGTAGCTTGAATGTCCATTCGGTGGCATCTGCGTTCGACAGGATTTCTTCCGCTAGTTCGGGCTCATAGCCGAGCGACGCTGTAAGACGCGTCAGCGAGCCATAGAACATCCGGCCCCGGAAGTAGTCCGCCGCCGAGGTGAAGAGCGCCGGGTCCAGCGTATCGTTCGGACCGTGCTGGTCGGCGGCCATGATAAGCTTGCCGCCGCGCTTCGGTGTGTTGGCGAAGGCTTCGGTGGCGCTGCCGAAAAGCGCGCCCGAGGCAGCCAGTGTGGCGCCCGAGGCCATGAAGTATTTCAGAACATCCCGGCGCGAGGCACCGCGGCGGATCATTTCGAACAGTTGCTGTTCGTCCTGATAGCCCATAGCCCCGTAACGCGGATCGTTTTTCTTGAAGTCCGTCATCCAATGTCTCCCTGTTATTGGATAATTTTCGCAAGGCGCCCGGACGGATGTGCCGTTCCGCCTTGTCTTGTTCTTTGCTCTGCGAGGTGCAGGCAATTTTTTGTTTCTTGGGTAGCTCCCTTTCCACCCTTGGGGAGAGCCTGCCACAATTCCTCGTTGAATATCAACTAACGTGGCGTAAACAGACCATCTTCGCCGTTCACAACTGTCGCAGAAGCTCCCGATCCCTCAAATATGCTGCGATTTGGCGCAGACCCGCCGCATCGCGGCAAGCGGCTATGAATGGTTCAAAAACGACATTTTGACCCGTCAACCATCTTGACGCTCCGCCAGCACATCCTTCGCGACGCGAAAGCACTCCAGCGCCTGCGGCACACCGCAATAGATGCCGATCACATGCAGGATCGCGCGGATTTCCTCGGGGCTGACACCGTTGTTCAGCGCCCCCCGGCAATGGGTCTCCCATTCGGTCATTTTGCCCAGGGCGCCGATCATCGCGAGGTTCATCATGCTGCGCGTCTTGGCGTCGATCACGTCGTCACCCCAACCGAACCCCCAGCACCACGCCGTCATCGCCTCCTGAAAGGGGCGGCTGAAGTCATCGGCGGCGGCGAGGTTTTTCTCCACATAGTCCGCACCCAGCGTGGCCTTGCGTTGTTCCAGGCCTTTCAGGAACAGGTCTTCGTCGAACGTGCTCATCTGCTCTCCTATTGCGGGCTTGAATTTTGCCAACGGGCCAGAACGTCCCGCAGCGAGGCTTCGATCTGGCCAGCACACCACAATTCGCCCCACCGGTCTTGTTGGTCGGCGCGCAGGGCGGCCAGAGGTGGCGTGTCGGCCAAACGTTGCGACAACGCCAAGATGGCGGGCGCGTGCGCGTCGAGCACGGGGTGCAAAGCGGGCAGCTTGTCGGCGATCGTGATCCACAAAGCGGCACAAGCCAGATCCGCAACACCCGGTTGTGGCGTGCCCAGAAGCGTGCCGTGCGTTTCGGTCAACCCGTTGCGGCGACCCAGCTCTTCGAACAGGCTTAGCCACTGCGGCAGGCGACCGGTGGCAAAGTCGTCCCAAGTGTCGTCGGTCCACATTTGCACGCCGGAATTGCGGGTCATCGCTTCGAGCACATCGTTGCAATCGCCCAGCACTTTGAGCGTCTGCGCATCCTTTGTCTGTGTGCCGGGCATCAGCCCCAGCACATCGCCGAGATAGCTGCAGATCGCCGGCATCTGAGACAGCCAGACATCACCCTCGTAATCACGCAGGAACGGCGGCGCCATCATGGGCAGGGGCTGGTCGGCCGGGTCGGCACGATAGAGCGCGGTGACAGCTTTGGCATCGGCCTCCGCCCAATCCGCCCCGGCAAAAGCCAGCAGGAACCGCGCGAATTGGCCACGGAACGGGATCGGCCAATAGTAGAGGGTAAAGCGCGCTTGCATGGGTCAGCCTTTCAACCGTATCGCGACATTCTTGGTCTGGACGTAATTCCAGAGCGCCTCGCGCCCCTTTTCGCGGCCGTAGCCCGATTTGCCATAACCGCCAAAAGGGGTTTCGACGCCACCGGCATACCATTCGTTGACAAAGACCTGCCCGGCCCGGATCTGCCGCGCGGCGCGGGTTGCGCGGTCAAGATCGGCGGTAAACACCCCGCCGACAAGGCCAAAGTCGGTGCCGTTGGCGATCTCGATGGCCTCGGCCTCATCCCGGAAAGACAGGACCGACAGCACCGGGCCGAACACCTCTTGCTGCGCGATGTCCATGTCAGGCGTCACGTCGGCCAGCACGGTGGGTTCCAGGAATGCGCCGGGGCGGTTAAGCTTGCGTCCGCCGGTGACGACCCGCGCGCCTTGCTCGGCAGCGCGGGCCACCATGCCGGCGGCCCGGTCGCGCTGGGCGTCGCTGACCATCGCGCCCATGTTGGCGCCGAAATCTGGACGGTCTATGCCCGGCCCCACCGACAGAGATTTTGCAACGTTTTCAGCGCGTTCCAGCAACTCGTCAGCGCGGCTTTCGTGTATGATGACGCGGGACATCGCTGAACAGACCTGACCGGCATTGAAATAAATGCCCCAGCGGATGTCGTTTTCAAAGGCTTCCAGATCGGCGTCGTCATGCACGATGGCGGCCGATTTTCCGCCCAGTTCCAGAACGCAGGGCACCACGTTGCCCGCCGCTGCCGTGGCAATTGCGATGCCCGTCGGCACCGAACCGGTAAAGACGATCTGGTTGACGTGGCGGTGCGCGGCCAGCGCGGCCCCGGCCTCGTGCCCCAACCCGCAGAGCATGTTAACAGCGCCGTCGGGCAGGCCCACGGTCTGAGCGGCCTGTGCGAACCAGGCGTTGGTCAGCGGGGTGATCTCGGGCGACTTGATCACGCAGGCATTGCCCGTGGTCAGCGCCGCCGAAAGCGACCGGGCGGTCATCTCAACCGGGTAATTCCACGGGATGATCTGGGCTGAGACGCCAAAGGGTTCGTACTCCGTCCAGTCGAAATAGCCCCGGCCCAGCGGGATCGACCGGCCTTCGACCGTGCTGGCCTGGTTACCGTAATACTCGAAATAGAGCGCAGCCCCTTCGACCTCGATCCGCGATTCCCAAAGCGGTTTGCCTTGTTCGAGTGTCAGGGTCTGCGCGATGTCATCGATATGCTCCAGCAGGTAACGGCCCATCGCCTGCACCATCCGGCCGCGCTCGAGCGGGCGCATATCCGAAAGCGCGCCCGACAGGTGTGCGCGCCGCGCCGCCTGAACGGCGCGATCCACATCCGTGGCATCGGCGAGCGCGTGTTCGGCCATCACCTCGCCGGTGGCGGGGTCGGTCACGTCAATGCGTCCCGCGCCGCCATCGACCCAAGCACCGTCGATGAAGTTCTGCCAGTAGCGTTTCATATCCTGTCCTTCAGATGCGGATGCGGTGGGCATGCACCCGGTCGTAATGCGGTTTCATCCGACGATGCACCTGTTTGACCCGTTGTGGCAGGTCCTCCAGCGCCACATAGCGGCGCGGTTGCGGCGTCAGCCCGGTTGAGTTGGCCAAGTTGGCGTGGAACGACCCGCCATCCCACCAGCTATGCGCCGATGGATCGCCGCCCGGAACCCATGTCAGCGCCTCAGCGACAAAGGGGATGCCGACAGCGTCGCAAAACGCCTGCGTGACCTTGTGCGGCTGTTCCAGCAGGTCGTCGCTGTCGATCACTGGCGGCGGTTTGCCGTGCAACGCCAAGAGAAGATCAAATAGGGCGCGTTGCTCGGGAAAGCCGACTTCACCTTCGTGAAAATCGGGCCATTTGTCGTGGATCGAGGTCAACGTCTTGGCCGGATCGCGGATCAGGAAGGCGTGGGTGAAATGCGCCAG
>JASJDQ010000101.1 GCA_030065075.1 Paracoccaceae bacterium
TCGGGCATCAAGACGGTCGGCAAGATCCTTCGGTTCTATCCTTTGACGCCGGTGGTTTACATCACCGGGTTCCCCGAGCGGTTGCTGACCGGCAAGGGGCCGGAGCCGGCTTTCCTGGTGACCAAGCCTTACACCCGCGATCAGGTTCGTTCCGCCGTCAGTCAGGCGATGTTTTTCGCCTGAAGCTTACGTCACAAGCGGGCGCTGATCGGCGCGGCCCATCGACACGAGGATGGGGTCTCGCGCCTGCATCTCCTGAAAATCCGATTTGTTGTTCAGTCCGCGCCAGTTGGCGAGGATGAGCGATTGCGCCACGGCGCCGCCGAGCGTTGTTCCCGGCCCGGTGACGATGAACAGGTCGGGCGCGAATTCCCGGGCGGCGATCCGAATGGCCGCAGTGAAATCGTAGGCGGTCGTGACCTGCGTTCCGAGAGTGTAGGCGCGGAGCGCGTCGACATCGGTCGCGTGCGGCCACCAGATTTGTCCGCGCCCGTCGATAAGCGGTTTTTCCGGCTGGTCGAACAGGTGCGGGTCGACCCGCTCCAGGCCTTGCAGTGAGACCGGCTGCATCAGATCGGTATGGAACGCCGCGTGGTTGGTCAGGCGCATCGGAAACGCGCCCTGCTTCGGGACCGCCCGTTCGAAGGCGGTCAGCCCCGCGTCATCGCCGGCAAGCACCAGCATCCCACCGAGATCGATAGACAGCGCGAGGCGGTGGTCGGCGCGAGCGTCGATCTCGGCCACGCGGTCGAGAAGCCCCGCTTTCGCAGCCGGGTCGGGCACCCAATCGTCGGCCATGTGGGGGTAGACCACCTGCCCTCCGATCAGCGCGGCCTGCATCAGCGTGCCCATGGTGTTGGCGATGGTGAAGCCCGCTTCGGGGCTGACCGCGCCGGCGCAGGCGAGTGCGGTGTACCAACCCATCGAGTTCCCGGTGACCGCGACAATTTCCACTTTTTCAGGGTCGAGAGAGCGGAGGTCGCCATACCCCGCCGCGTAGATCAGGGCGGAGGCGTTGTCGCCGCGCGTGTGGCGCTTGGGATCGAAGGTATCGGCGGTGTCGAGGGCGGTCAGGGTGTCCTGCCCAGCCTCGGCCCGCATGTCGTCGAAACGGGCCAGGAGGTCTCGATCGGGGAAGTGGCGGGTCAGACTTCCGAGTTCCGGCGCATTGTAGGTGCCGCGCCCAGGACAGACGAGAACGGCGCGCTTCATTGGGCTGCCGCCCGCGCCGCCTCGAGGATGCTCTCAACCGAGGGCATCGTCGCGCCATAAGCGGGGCCGGTGGCGATGAAGCTGTCTTCGGCGGCATGCCGCGTCGCCTTGCGTCCGGCCTCCGCGAAGAGCGTCATCAGGGCCTCGGACACACCGCCCGTCGCGCGGGTCTCGTCGACGATGAGGATGCGTTTGACGTCACCTACGGCGTCGAGCAGCGCCTCTTTTGGCAAAGGGTTCAGCCAGCGAAGGTCGATGATCCGCGTGTCGATGCCTTCGGCCTTTAGCACCGGCTGCGCCTGTCGGGACAGGTGATAGCCGTTCGCGAAGGTGACGATGGCGAGATCGCGGCCCGTGCCGTGGACGCCGACTTCGCCCAATGGAATGCGTTCATCGGGTGCGGGGTAGCGATACATCCACGCGCCGTCACCCGGGGCGAGATCGCGTGCCGGGTAGAGCGCGATGGGTTCGAGGAAGACCACGACCCGTTGCTCTTCCCGCGCAAGACGCACGCATTCGCGGAGCATTTTCGCCGCGTCCGCGCCGTTCGACGGGCAGGCGAGGATGAGACCGGGGATGTCCCGGAGAACGGCCACCGAGTTGTCGTTATGAAAATGCCCGCCGAAGCCTTTCTGGTAGCCGAGACCCGCGATGCGCAGGACCATCGGATTGGTGAACTGGCCTTGTGAGAAAAAGGGCAGCGTCGCGGCTTCGCCCCTGAGCTGGTCTTCGGCGTTGTGAAGATAGGCGAGGAACTGGATTTCGGGGATCGGCGTGAAGCCATTCTGCGCCATGCCGATGGCGAGGCCGAGAATGGACTGCTCGTCGAGGAGCGTGTCGATCACCCGGTCGGGGCCGAAACGGGTGACGAGTTTCTGGGTGACACCGTAGACGCCGCCTTTCTTGCCGACGTCTTCACCCATCAGCGCGATCTCGGGGTGCGCGAGCATCAGGTCGGTTAGCGCCCAGTTGATCAGCCGGCTCATCGGTTGCGGCTCCGACTGAGCCTTGAGGTCTCCACCGAAGGCGCGCGCACGGTCCTCCTCCGACGGGCCGTTGGTGGGCGCGCAGGTGCGTTTCGGCGGGATCAGGCTTGTCATGACTTGTGCGGCGGTTTGCAGACGCGGGCGCATCACGGCTTCGCTGGCAACGCGCGTCACACGCAAGCGCGTTTCGTCATATATGGACAAAGCATCTTCAGGTGAGAGCGCACCGGCGGCGCCAAGTAGGCGGACTGAATGCAGTAGCGGGTCGTTCGCTTCGTCGCGTTCGACCTCCGACTTTGCGAGATACGTCGTGGGGACATCCGCGCCCGCATGGCCATAGAGCCGAACCGTGCGGAGATGCAGGAACGCGGGCTTCTTGCGGGTCCGGACATAGGCGGCGGCGTCTTGGGCGACACGGTATGTCTCGAAGAGATCGAGCCCATCGGCAGCGAAGTATTTGAGACCGGGGCGGTTCTCGAAGTTAGCCGCGATCCAGCCTCTCGGCGTCTTAACACTGATCCCTATCCCATTGTCTTCACAAACGAAAAGGAGGGGTAGCGGGATGGACTGATAGCTGGTCCAAGCAGCGGTATTAAACGCCCCCTGCGCTGTCGAGTGATTGGCGGTGGCGTCGCCGAAGGAGCACATGACAATGGCATCGCCCGGGTATTGCGCATGTTCCGGCGGGTGGCGTTTGGCGAGGCCGATGGAATAAGCGGCGCCGACCGCTTTGGGCAGATGGCTCGCAATGGTCGAAGTCTGGGGCGGGATATTGAGAGCTTTCGAGCCGAGCACCTTGTGACGCCCGCCGGAAATCGGGTCGTCCATGGAACAGGCGAAGCTGAGGAGCATGTCCCACGCCGGCGTCTGACCCGGCACCTGCTGCGCGCGGGCGATCTGGAACGCGCCGTCCCGGTAGTGGAGAAAGGCCGGATCGGTCGGCCTCAGCGCGTGAGCGACAGCGGCCATGCCTTCATGGCCGGAGGACCCGATGGTGTAGAACCCCTGCCCCGCCTTCTGCATCGCCCGGCTTTCCAGATCGAGTGCACGGGAGAGGACCTGAGCGCGGAAGAGGCTGACGGCCTCCGTTGCGGTGAGGCTGCCGTGCGGGGCGTTGCCGTCGGGAAAGTTCCGCGCCGTAACACGGGCGCGGAAGTTGGCCTCGACGATTTCGGCGCGGTCCATTGGGATCAGTATTTGTTAAGCGGAATCGAAACGCCTGCGCGTTTCGATACGTGATGTTTCATCGGTCCCGCACCTGCCGTTCAGAAAAACGCCTGAAGGCCCGTCTGCGCGCGACCCAGAATAAGCGCGTGCACGTCATGCGTGCCTTCGTAGGTGTTCACCGTCTCCAGGTTTTGGGCGTGGCGCATGACGTGGAATTCCTGCGCTATGCCGTTGCCACCGTGCATGTCGCGTGCGTGGCGCGCGATCTCCAGCGCCTTACCGCAGTTGTTGCGCTTGATGAGGCTGATCATTTCGGGCGCGGCGCGACCTTCGTCCATCAGGCGACCGACGCGAAGGGCGGCTTGCAGGCCGAGCGCAATTTCGGTCTGCATGTCGGCGAGTTTCTTCTGGAAAAGCTGGGTCTGGGCGAGCGGCTTGCCGAACTGCTTCCGGTCCATCCCGTATTGATGCGCGCGGTGCCAGCAATCCTCGGCGGCACCCATCGTGCCCCAGGCGATGCCGTAACGCGCGCGGTTGAGGCAGCCGAAGGGACCTTTCAGCCCCTCGACGCCCGGCAGAAGGGCGTCTTCGCCCACTTCCACGTTGTCCATAACAATCTCGCCGGTGACGGAGGCACGCAGCGAGAGCTTGCCTGCGATCTTCGGCGCCGAAAGGCCCTTCATTCCCTTTTCAAGCACGAAACCCCGGATCTTGCCGTCGTGCGCTTCAGACTTGGCCCAGACGACGAACACGTCGGCGATGGGGCTATTCGAGATCCACATCTTGGAGCCGTTTAGGACGTAGCCACCGTCGGTCTTGGTGGCCTTCGTCATCATGCCCGCCGGGTCGCTGCCAGCATCGGGTTCGGTCAGGCCGAAGCAGCCGATCATCTCGCCCGTCGCAAGCTTCGGGAGATACTTGGTCTTCTGCTCCTCCGACCCGTAGGCGTGGATCGGGTACATGACGAGGGAGGACTGGACGGACATCATCGAGCGGTAGCCGCTGTCCACACGCTCGACCTCACGCGCCACGAGGCCATAGGTGACGTAGCCGGCGCCGAGGCCGCCGTATTCCTCCGGGATCGTCGTGCCGAGAAGCCCGGCCTCACCCATCTCGGCGAAGATCTCCGGTTCGATCTTTTCAGACGCGTAGGCCTCGGTCACGCGCGGCAGGAGCTTCGACTGCGCGAACGTGCGGGCCGCGTCGGAGATGAGGCGTTCGTCTTCCTCCAACTGATCGACCAGCCGGAACGGGTCTTCCCAGTCGAACGCGCCCAGTGACGGGCCAAATCCGGTTTTGATCTCGTCTTTCATATCCCGCGACTCCCTTATTCAGGTTTGGGCACCATTATACCGTGCGCCGTTCCGGGTTGCGAGATAGGGCGCGAGCGCAATGTCTTCCTGCCGCAAAAAGCCGCGGCCGGGGAGCGTGCCGTCCCGCACCATCTCGATGACGGCGGCAACGGAGCTTGCGGTCGTCCATGCGATGGCGGTGCGGCTGTGTCCGGCGATTTCCATCGGGCGCAACGCACGCACGAACTCACGCCGCAGAAGCTGGCCGTCGATCGTGCCTTCGGCGGAGACATGGATGTAGACGATGTCGTCATCCACGGGCGGTTTGGCATGGACGAGGATTTCGCCCGCGTCCTCCCGCCGCTCCCGCATCAGAAGCTCGTGGAAGAAGAAGTTCATCAGCTTCACGTGGCCCGGATAGCGCATCGTCTTGTAGTCGAGATTCGGGACGCGCCCGAGATAGGTTTCGCACATGGTGCCGAGGCCGCCCGACGTCGTGAAGGCTTCCAGTTCGGTCCCGTCGATCACGATCTTCTCGACCCACTCCATGGGCGAGACCCATTTGTGCTCCCCCTCCTCCAGCACCTCGCAGTCGTTGAGGTATTCGTTCACCACGCCTTCGGGCGACCAGTTGAAAGAATAGCCCATCAGGCCCGTCGGGTGTTGAGGCAACGCGCCGACGCGCATCCGGCAGGAGCGGCAATCATCGAACTGGGCGATCAGGTCGGCGCCGACGATGCCCACGAAACCGGGTGCGAGGCCGCATTGCGGGGCCATGAGACCTTTCGAGGTCTTCGACAGTGCGCGGATGGCGGTCGTGGTCGGCACGTCCTCCGTCAGGTCGAAATAGTGGATGCCCGCATCATGCGCGGCGGTGGCGACGCCCGTGTTGAAGCCATAAGGCAGACAGGAGAGAACGGCATCGTGATCGGCCAGCGCGATCTGCAGGGCATCGCGATTCGTGACGTCGAGAGGCTTCTGCGGGATGCGGTCTTCGAGACTCGGGTGCGGGGCCACGTCGTATCCGATGACGGAGAAGCCGGTCTCGCGCAGAAGTTCAGCGGCAAGCGCACCGACTTTGCCAAGACCGAGGACAGCGATGGATTGCATGGGAACACCCGATCCGGTTGCTTCCAGCCCAGCCTAGCGGAAGCCGAAGATCAGGGAAAACATGATTGAGGCGCCGGTCGGGCAAATTCCTCGCAAACGCCTGCTGCCGTCAGTTTTATGCTGAACGGGATTCGACTCTCAGCCTTCTGCTGCGCGAAATATTTGGCGCCCGTTCGCTTTTGCGAAGTTCAACCCCGGCGATGGCTTTGCGCATTCCTATGCTTTGAAGAGTCCGCCGCAACCCTCAGATGCTGCACTATCTTTCTGGTCGGTGCCAGATGCACAGTAAGGCCATGCGACTTCGCTAATGAAATGTTCAGTGCGCGTGCGGCGGTGCTTTTCTATCTGGAGTACTGCAACTCGGTGTCGCAATTTCTCTCGGCAAGTTAGACGCCTTTGTTTGCCGTCGTCGCACGCACGCAGGTCACGCTAGGTATCCGAGTGTCGAATTTGCAGGTTCGGCGAATGGCACGTTCGAGGGGATAGCTCTGCAGGATCGCCGCCACAGATACGATAGAGGTCTATATCGGCTGCATCATGCGAAAGACCATACCCTAATGACCAGCATGCTCTGTCTAAACCCCTTTTTGCGCGAGCCTACGGGGTCATGTCTCAGTTGCTAGCGAACCCACGATGGGCGCCTGATGGCGCCGCGAATGGTGTGCTAACCGCGCTGGCCATTCATTGCCATTCCACGCTCCCTCGGCCATCGTCACGACGCGTTCTCGAGAAGGACGGAATTGGGAAAGCGGTACTGTCGATTTCTGTTTTCGGCGACCGACCGTTTCTCTATTGGACGATTTGGAACGTCAGAAACAAGGGACCGAACTTTTATGCATCCTATGAGAGTCTGCATATTTGCGCGCGCTATGCCAAAGCATCGGCCCTACTATCCTGTACCCGCAGCTATGATTGCAGAGGTGCTCAGTCAGTTGGGACATGAAGTCGTTGTGCTCACAACCTCTATTCGCGACGTTAAAAGCCTTTGCGAGAAAGAGGGAGATGTAACGGTACATTATCTCGAAGGTACCTCGCCGGGAGTTCTTGACAAAAGGTTCTGGTTTTCGAGTGCCAAGAAATTCGATGAATTCCATTCCTACGGCCCGTTTGACTTAGTCTTGGGACGCGGTCCATCTACCTGGGGTTTTTTTACCTACAGTAGGTATGCAAGTGAGATCCCAGTTATCTCGCATGAAGGCACCTATCCACTTTGGATGCATCAATTGGAAAGACGGGCAGGCTTCTTGAGAGAATTCCTGATGTCGCCATTGGCTGTGCTATTTTCACTTGGAGACAGTAGATACAGAATCTGCATGAAAAGATCGGCTCGCGTCGTCTGTAATTCACCAGCGCTCGCAAATGCGTTTGAGCGTGCCTATTGGTGGAACCCTCCAAATACAGATTTTATTCCTTATGGATTCGATACCTCGCCATACAAAATCGCGTCCTCTCCAAGCGGTTTGAAAAATCCACCCACGCTAATCTTCGTTGGAAGGCTCACTTGGGATAAGGGGGTACTAGCGATGCTCGATATTCTATCGAGCTTGGAGCGAAAGGATGTTATCCTCGAAATGATTGGTCCAATTTCTGAGAAAGTAGAGGCTAAAGTTAAGAGGCGCGCAGAAGCCCTCGGAGTCTCTGACCGCATTATTGTATCTGGGCCAGAGTTCAATTCTCGGATTCCAGAAAGGCTTTCAGGAGCCTCGTTGTTTTTGTTTCCCTCCACGCATCCTGAAGGATTGAGTAAGTCAGTCATGGAGGCGATGGCCGCTGGGCTTCCGGTCGTATCTTATCGACTGCCAGGGATTGAGACGCTTGTCGAAGATGGCGTCACCGGATGGCTTGTTCCCTCGCGATCAATTCCAGACGCTGCTCGCAAGGTTGACGAACTACTTTCTGATCCTTTGAAGATCATTGAAATGGGCGCGGCAGCAAGACGAAAAATTGAGGACGATTTCTCCCCAAATGCAATACTGGAAAGATGGAGAGAGTTGCTCGGAGCAGTTGTAGAATAGAGCGGTAATAGAGGATTGTCGAATTTTCTCTCTTTGTTCACTAGAAGTGCAATGAGAGCTAGCCTGTATGATCAATATCCAAAGGCACGATAATCAGCCGAAAAGTACTCGCGTACTATAACTTCCAGCCGATCAAATTCGTTCTGCGACAAATTGAAGGTCTCCAGATGATCCGACTCGGCCCGTTTACTTTTGTTGACGTGTGGAAAATTGCGACCCTCAACCTCTAACCCAACTTCGATTAACTGATCTTTCCATTTTTCAATCTGCTCAAACCTTAGGACCAAATCGGCACGAGGTTTGGTCTTGCTGGGAAAATCAGTCCAAAGAGTTTGTGGCCCACCAAAGATCGGCTCATCCCGTAAGATATCCAAAAAGCCAAAGGGATCGACGGAAAGCACTTCCGGTCCGTATCGCTTAACGAGAGCATTGTGGTTCCCTTTGAGAATTCGATCATAGTAATTGGAGAGGAACCGCTCGAACGGTTCTCTAACGGCAACAATCGAAAATGTCTGCAGCCACTGACGCTCCGACAAGCGCTCGGATGCATAGGCATGAGAGTCACGCTCAACATGCAAAAACTCGCGAAGCGATTTCCCGCCCGTCTTTGGATTATGCAGAAAAATTACTTGCTTGCCGTTGTACGTCAGATCAGTGCGCATAGCGTTGGTTGGTCGGCCCCAGAGTTTCGCCAGTCGTCCCTGAAGAAGGTGAATCCCGTCAACGGCTCCAAATGGACCTTTGGAACGGCGCCTTAGTGGAAGCTTCGAGCCTGACACTGGGTATCAGTCTCTGATGCCGAATGTCATTTTTCGATTCGGCCTCGTATCGTGCACCACCCGGAAACCTAGGTTCTCAAGCAGGCCTTGCACATCGTCCGAGGTCTCCTCGCCCATGCGCTCTGCCCCGGTGTCAAAGACGACCTGCCGTGTGCGCGACAAGACATCTCGTCCCCCTTCGATGACTTCCGGCTCTGCACCTTCGGCGTCGCACTTAAGCAGATCAATTCGGTCGACGCCAATGTCGGCTGCGAGCTTATCCAAGGTGGTTGCCTGAAGGCGCAACTCATTCGCCGCATAGTCTGTCTCGGGCGGCTCGAAAACTGAACTGTTGGCGTTGTTGGGCTCACTATAATAGATTAGTTCGGTCTCTTCTTTCCAAAGAACCTTCTCGACCGTCCGAATTTCAGTATTCGCACCAACATTCGCCATGAGGCATCGATAGACAAACGGATCTCCCTCGATGGCGACGACACTTGCACCTTTGGCGGCCACAGCCAGCGAAAACTCTCCCACGTTGGCGCCTATGTCGAAAACGACATCACCTTCGTTCACTGTGACATGATCGTCGACACCAAACTGGTAAAGCAAGCGATCAAGTCGCCTTTGAAGACCCCTTTTGTACATTTTCCAGCGTATCGGAGATGGTATCGCGAGCTTCCGGTCCGGCAGATCGACAAACGTAATCTCGTCTTTGGTTTCCAGAGTTATCGGAATTCGGCGATCAAGTCCGAGCGAAGCAAGTAGGTTGTTGGTGCGCAAAGCAATCAGGCTTTTTGTTGGCAGGTCATAGGTCATTTACGGTGTGCTCTTTGTTATTCCGTCAGGAGCTTTTTGTTCCTTTTGGGAATGATCTCCCCACGGCTTGCCAGATAGAAAAGGCGACGAAGATAGTTCGCAGCCTTCAAGCGATAGTAGGGCCAGCGTGCAAGACCTCGATGCTTTTCGACATCCGCAAACGCGGCTCCAGTGATTAGGCTTTGTCCGCCGTCATCTAGGTGGCTGGGAAAGGGCTCAAGCCCGCGCAGACGAAAATCGTGAATAAAGAAGCGGTTGATCTCGTGGTCGGTCGCTCGTGTGACGCGGCGCATAGCCGGAAGGAGTTTCGCCGCAGTTTCGCGCTTGATTAGATAAGCGCCGGTACCGGTCGCGGGGCCAACGTAGGCATTCAGCTTGTAGGGCCCGACCATGCCCTGGCAGATAGGTAGCTTGGCGCGAATACGATTAAGCTTCAAAAAATCCCAGTGCTTCTGGGCTTTGAGGCCACAACGAACGGCTTCGATGAAGTCGTCATGAAATACAACGTCGTCTTCCATGATCAACGCAATGGGCGCATCTGTTGCCAGGAATTCTTCCCAGACCCCAAGATGGGAATGATAGCAGCCAATACCACCGATCAGGATCTTCCGCCCCATATTGCGTTCGAACGCTTCAACATCGGTATTTGCAAGAAGCCGTTCTTCCTCGGCCTTACCATCGACTCCCGGAAAGAGCCGGTACCGCAACCCCATGCGCTGGAGTTGGGCCTCCATTTTTGCAAGTCGCTCTGTAGCTCTTGGCAAGTTGATCAGCCAAGCCGGAACTTCTTGAAGCGGATCCGTCATTCCATTTGCCCCACCCAAGCCTCTTCCAGCCAAGTGCAAGGTCTCGTGGATTTCAAAGGCCCTGCCCGGTACCCCTCAACGGCTTCGTCCATTTTTGGACGACCATGAAAGCATACGACTTTCGCCCCGTCCGGCAACTTTGGTTCAACGAAAAGATTGAACGGACGGGCAGGACGGCAATCGTATTTGAAACTCACAATCCAATCGTCCGGAAAGAATTCAAGGTCTCCGTTCTGATGGGCCAATCTAGAGGTATATGACTGCTCTGACCCATATCCGAAAGCAACGGCGGCCTCGGGGTCGCGCGCCATGTATTCGTAAAGGTAGGTGTGCTGCTTCGGATCAAGGCGTTCTACCGATCCATGTCCGAGAGAAGGGGCCCGGTTGGAGTCGTTCCATTCCCGTCGCATGCAAACCTTTCCCGGGGCAAAGTCGCGAAGATCGTCGATCGGGCCGACGATCGCGGTATCGAGATCGAAAACCAGCAGTGGCCCATCGAGATCGGGGATCAAATCGGGCCGGAAAAGGCTGATTTTCTTCATCCTGCCGCGCTTTGGTGCTTGCGACAAAGCTATTTCCATTTGTTCCTGAAAAGGCTCAGTGGGAAGCGGCAGTATCTCGGTCTTCCGGTTGATACTGGACGGATCATCCGTCATGCAGAAGAAGCGAAGATCACCTCTGGTGTTGCGTTCCAAAGCCGCGTGGAGGCGGTTCACATACTCTGCACCATAGAGAGTCCCGTACTTCAAACATATGCAATTGGTTGGTGCCATTCCAATGTCCGGCTGCTCGTGGTGCCCGCTTATCGGATAACGCGGTGCCAGTCCAACAGTTCTAGGACCACCATTCGATGTCGGTTTACTGGTCGCCACCCGCACCTTTCCAGCGTCGATGGATCCAGAACCATTGGTCCACGTTCTCTCGCACGATCGCCTCTACTACATCGTTGTAGCGTTGCATCATGTCTTCAGGAGCCCCGTGCGGAATCTGCTCGGCAACATGAATGCGAAAGCTCACTCCGTCGCTGCACCTCAGCCCAAAAATCGGGATCATGACAGCATCATACTCTACTGCCCATTCGGCAGCCGAAAGCGGCGTGTGCGCAGGCCGGCCGAAGAAATTCAACACTGGGGACTTGGCCGAACTCACGTCAGCAACTATCCCGACCATGCCGCCGTTCTTGAGGTGCCGCACAAAGCCAATGATACCACGCTTGTTGGTTGGAAAGACCGGCTTGGCAATGGTCGATATGGCTTCGACATAGTGTGAATTGAACAACCGATTGCGCATTGGCTTATAGAGCGCTGCCATTGGGTAGCCTACTTGGGCAAGCTTGCCGCGAACCGCATCGTAGTTACCGATATGTGCTGTCACCAGCACCACAGGTCTGCCTGCGGCACGACTTTCCTCTAGCGCAACGATCCCCGGACCTTCGACAGGTGAATCCATTGAACGGGCGACGAATTCGTCTCCTGAGTAGATCTCGATTAGGGTCCGGCCAACATTATCTGGTACGCGCCGCTCAATGCGTCTGACTTCACTTTCAGGCAGGTCAGGCAATGCGATTTTCAGATTGCTTCGGATGCGGCGTCGCCAACCGGCAAGTGGTGCCAAGACGGCTGAGAAAACAAATCCGACCAGTCGGACTCGCAGCGTATAAGGCAAAATCAGAGCGGTTCTTAGGATTGCACGGGCGCCAAAATCAACCAACCAGTCCCGAAGCACCCTACCTTGGCTATTCTTGCCCATCCGAGTCCACCGTTCTTCTGTCTTGCGCTCGATATTGAACTTTTGTCAAAGAACTGACGCCCAATGCCTACTTCTGTCGCGGCCGTTAGGAACGTCCATGAACATGCTCGGTCGAATACAGGGATACTGCATTTGCTTCAACGCTTGCGCGACAATTCAACAGCGAAACTCTTGCGCCCTAGGGATTTCTGTTTCGTTTGGTTTGGTTCTTGCCGTTGTCGGTCGCTCACGCAAGCCAAGGGTTCAACCAACAACTTTGAAGGAAGGTTGGCCGTCATGGCGCAATTTCGAGACGATCGGGACGGCGGCTTTCAATGCAGTTCTCTGTCTGAGCTTGGCTGCAAGAATCCCTGCGCCTTTCTCTTGGGGGCGGGCAATCGTTGACCTGCCCCCTCTTTTCATTCAGCCCAATGAAGCAGGCTCTTCGATTTCAGGAAGTGCACTTGCGGAAGGCGACTCCTGATCTCCCAATCGAATTCTCGCGGTCTTGCCCTGCCTCGGATTGTCGTCAGCCAACAGACCCCGTCGAAGTGCGCTGTCTGACGTCAGGCATTATCTGCTCCCAAGCCTCACGGGAATACGTTGGCCAATGGTTCACCTCTCCGCACGGCGAATGTCTCTGTCCTAAAAAGGAACGTCCTGTGGCAGCGAAGGTCTTCTAGGCCCGAAGCGGACGTTCGACCAAGCCGCGGCGAAAGTCAGCTTCGAGCCCAAGGCGGGCATAGGACTTGGTTACAGGCGGCCTATTCCAGGGAAGCGACCGGTGGGCGACACGGCCCGGCAAGCGACAAACCCCGAAGTGAAAGAGCTGCGAGCTGAGGCGTCGGCACAAAGCGGGCGGTCTGCAAACGGCGGCTTGAACCAAAGTCTGCCAAGAAGGCTAGCGCTTTATGTTGGAATGCGCTTTAACCTCGAGAAGCGTCTGTAGTGAGCGGAACCGAGGCTTAGAACTGAGAAGCAATGTGCGAATTTCTTGAAACGCCCACTAGTACTCCTCTCTGGAAAGCAGCACATATCCTCTTATCGTCGACTTCGCGATGATCTCACCTTTGTTGCTTTCGCATGCAGTCTGGCTGGATGTCCATCCTGCCCGGTGTGATGTCTTCGATGGCTCCATGATGCGCTGCACATTCGATGGGTGACTAGGCATGGGGGTCAACACAAGCACATTTGATCTGTTGGCTGATTTTTCTCGCGAGTATCAAACCGACGATCCCTCCCTGATGCTCGG
>JASJDQ010000102.1 GCA_030065075.1 Paracoccaceae bacterium
GCGGGAAGTCGGTGACCGTCTTCATTCGGCGGCAAGCGGCGTTTCGATCAACTCATCGACAAAGAGGCTCAGCAACTGGTGCCGCCCCGAGACGCCCGCCTTACGATAGACGGCGGCGCTGTGGGCCTTGATCGTACCTTCGGCAGAGCCGCGCGCCTCGGCGATATCCGCGACGGACAGGCCCTTGATCGAGAAAAGCGCCACGTCGCGCTCGGCCGCCGTCAGGCCCCATTCGGTGAAGCGATCTTCGATCAGTTGCGCAAACTCGCCGGAGGCCGCGCGCATCTGGTCTTGAAGCCGCTTGTTCTGGCGGGTGATGTCGTTAATCGCACGCCCGGTCATCAGGACGCCCAGAAAAAGCGCCGCGACAATCACATATTCGATCCGGTCCGAGTCGATCCAACTGCCTTCGTCTTCGATGCCGAAGACGTCCAGAAGCGCGTCAGCTGCGAAGTAGAGGGCGCAGAACAGCTGGACCGCGAAAAGCGCCCACAAGAACGAGACGCGTCCGGTCATGCCGGGCAAGCCGTGGCTGGTTTAGTCGTCGTCATCATCCTCATCGTCATCGAGTTCGACTTCCTGAATGACGCCAGACGTCATGTCGATCTCCATCTCAAAGACCTGGCCGTCCTGTTCGTATTCCACTTCGATCTCGCCGTCTTCGGTTTCGATTTCGAGGATCTTATAGCCCTCGGCTTCGAGTTTCGCACGGATTTCGTCGTGGTTGGTGCTGAGTGTATCGCCGACGCTGAGCGCGAGGGCGGCTGCCGGGATGGAAAGGGCGATCAGGGTGGTGCCGATAATGGTGCGGGGTGTCATGGAGTTTCTCCTGTTCTCGTGGCGCGCGGGATGCGGTGCCGATGGGCAGGAGATCGCGGTTTCGCCGCGTCTTTCCCATGCGATTTTGGGTTGTTTCGGGCGGTCTATGACCGGGGTTTAGGCGCTTCTTGCCTAGAAAAGCATGCAATCGGCGCCCGGTGGCAGGGCCTCGGCACCTTCGGGGAGCGTCGGAGTGTAGTCAAAGGAGACGATCTCGGCGCCCTGGTCGAAGGCGATGAACATCTGGCCCGAGCCTGGGCGGATCGCGATGCCTTCGGGGTCGATGCCGTATTGGGTCAGAGGGACAGAGCCCAGGAGCGTGCCGGCAGCGTCGAATTCGTAGAGGCTGTTCGAGCCTTCCCAATCATCCACGATTAACAAGTGCCCGGTGCGCGGGTCGCGCGCGATGCCCTGGGCTTCGTAGATGGGCGGCGTCATCGTGGTGGTATCCACCACGCGCTCGGTCACGCCGTCGGTCGAGAGCCACGAGAGACGCTCGGGGTCGTCCTCGACGCTGATGATGCGCCCGTCGGCGTCGATGGTGATACCTTCCGTATCGGCCCAGCCGCCGGGGACCTTGAAGGGCGGCGCAAGCGGGTCGCCGTTCTTCGTTATCCGCTGGAACGCGCCGAACCCGTCGGCGACCAGCAGGGCGTCGCCTTCCAGCGTCACAGCCTTGATGCGTGTCAGATCACTGCCGAAGCGACGCAACTCGTCGCCTTCAAGCGTTACAAGGATGATCTCGGGGCTTTCGTTCGCGATCCAGAGGCCACAGAAGGTCGGGTCATAGTCGAGGCTGGCGGGGCGGTTCAGGGCGTAGCGGCCGGTTTCCACGATCTCCAAGGCAGGGGCAATGCCCGTCGAGCAGATCAGGAAGGCGGCAGCATATCTCAGCATGGTGCAAGTTTAGCGCGAATTTGCCCGTTGGGAACTGTTCCGTCTGCAATTCGGCCCTAGGTTCCAGCGCTCGGCAAGGAGTGCACATGAAACGGGCATTGGTGATCGGCGCCTCGGGTGGCATCGGGAGTGCGATCGCGGCAGAGCTTCGGTCGCGCGGGTGGGACGTGACCGGACGCTCGCGCCGCGACGACGGGCTGGACGTGACGGACGAGGCTTCGGTGGCGAACGCTCTGCAACCGCTGGAGCCGCCATTTCATCTGGTGTTCACAGCGACGGGGGCGCTGGTTGTCGATGGCCATGAGCCGGAAAAGGCGGTGCGCGAGGTCACCGGGCCCGGTCTGATCGACCAGATGCAAGTCAATGCGTTGGGGCCGATGCTGGTGCTGAAGTACGCGCTCCGGCTGCTGCCACGGGATCAGCGCGCTGTTTTTGCAGCACTTTCAGCACGGGTCGGGTCCATCGGCGATAACCAGATCGGCGGCTGGCACAGCTACCGCGCTTCCAAGGCCGCGTTGAACCAGTTGGTCCACGGCGCTTCGATCGAACTCAGGCGCACACACAAGCAGGCCATCGCGGTCTGTCTGCATCCCGGGACGGTCGAGACACCCTTCACCGCCAAATATGCGGGGCGGCACAAGACGGTTCCGGCGGGCGAGGCGGCGGCGAACCTGTTGAACGTGATCGAAGGGCTCGACCCCGCACAAACCGGCGGATTTTACGACTATGCAGGCAAGGAGATTCCGTGGTGAGGCTGATCCTTGTTCTTGGCGACCAACTAACCGACACCGTCGCCGCGCTGCGCGAAGGGGACCCGGACGAAGACGTCGTGGTCATGGCCGAGGTTGCGGATGAAGCCGGCTATGTGCCGCACCACCCCAAGAAAATCGCGTTCTGTTTCAGTGCGATGCGCCATTTTTCCGAGGAATTGCGCGATGCCGGATGGACGGTCGACTATACAAAGCTCGATGCGGCGGAAGCGCAGAAGAGCATCGGTGCAGCGCTGATCGCCGCCGCCGAACGGCACGGCGCGCGCGACGTCATCGCGACGCGCCCAGGCGAATGGCGGTTGATCGAGGCGCTGGAGGACCTGCCGCTTGATATGACCATTCTGGAAGACGACCGTTTCGTTGCCTCTCACGCCGAGTTCGACGCCTGGGCGGAGGGTCGCAAAGAGCTTCGGATGGAGTGGTTTTACCGCGAGATGCGCCGGAAGACCGGGCTGTTGATGGACGGCGACAAGCCGGTTCAAGGCAAGTGGAACTTTGACCACGACAATCGCAAGCCCGCTCCGGGAGAGGTCGATTTCAGCGGGCCGATGCAGTTCACGCCGGATGAAATAACGGAAGAAGTCCTGGACCTTGTCGAGGCGCGGTTCGGCGGGAATTTCGGAAGGTTGAAGCCCTTCTGGTTCGCGGTCACGCGCGAACAGGCGCGGCGGGCGCTGACGCATTTCATCAAGGGTGGTTTGCCGAAGTTCGGCGATTATCAGGATGCCATGCTGGCCGACGAGCGCTTTCTTTGGCACTCGATCCTGTCGATGTATCTGAATGCCGGGCTTCTGGACCCGCTTGAGATTTGTGAGGCGGCCGAAGGGGCGTACAAGGCAGGCGATGCGCCGATCAACGCCGTCGAGGGTTTCATCCGCCAGATCATCGGCTGGCGCGAGTACATGCGGGGCATCTATTTCCGGGAAGGTCCCGACTATGCGCGGCGGAACGTTCTGAACCACCAAAGGAAGCTTCCGGATTTCTTCTGGACCGCCGAGACGGACATGCGCTGCATCGGGCAGGCGGTCGAGCAGACGCGGGACGAGGCCTATGCCCACCACATCCAGCGGCTGATGGTGACGGGCAATTTCGCATTGCTGGCGGGAATAAACCCCTTCGAGGTGCACGAATGGTATCTGGCCGTCTATGCCGACGCCTATGAATGGGTCGAAGCGCCAAACGTGATCGGCATGAGCCAGTTTGCCGACGGCGGGATCGTCGGGTCGAAGCCCTATGTCTCGTCCGGGAATTACATCGACCGGATGTCGGACTATTGCAAGGACTGCGCCTATTCCCCCAAGGTCAAGACAGGTGAGGGGGCCTGTCCGTTCAACTTGCTCTACTGGGCATTTCTGGACCGGCATCGCGACCGGTTTTCAAAGAACCCGCGCATGGCGAACATGTACCGCACGTGGGACCGGATGGACGACGCCAAGCGGGAAACCATCCTGTCCGAGGCTAAGGCTTTCCTGAAGCGACTTTAGGCTTTGGACGACACGTGGCTTCTTGTGGGGAACCTAAGGCCCTGATCGTCGAATATGTCCAGGATTTCTTGCTTCGACGTGTACCGGCGTACAGGGCGCCGTTTCGCGCCGAACGGGTTCGGTTGACCGTCGGCTTTCCAGCGCCAGAACGACCGTAGTCGAAGCGAGGTTGCGAGATAGAAGAGGTATCTCCAGAATTCACCAGGCAAATCGTCATCCCCTTCATTGCTGGTTGGGTCTTGAACCATCCCGGCGATTTCCGGGGAAAGCGTTCGTTTGGAGGGAACGGTCAGCGCAGGATGCCAACGCCGACCGCCCGTCCACCCGAAAGGCTCCGTGCCTGAGCCCGTTGATCTCAGTATCTGGAAGACAAAACGTCTTGGAAGATATCGGTGAATTCCACCTGCTCGGTGCAGACGACACGATAGGTCTTTTTCACGAAAGGGTTGGGTTCGCCTTCAGATTGCCAGGACCGGAAGGTCTTCAGGCAACACGACGTGAAAAGAAAGTAGATATACCTGACAAAGGCTGTCTGCTCAGCCAGGCGGGACCCCGATAGTTTCAACATTACACACTCTTTACGCAGTTCATCAAACCGCAGCGAACAGGTGTGACGATAATTTCGGGTTCCGGCAAAACTATGACAATTCCCCGAAATTTTTCAGGAAGTTGGTTGCCAAATGGTTAACGACGCCTCGCGGGAGGTGTTTCAGTTGCTGTCCGTGGCGGGGTCTGCGGCCTCTGTCAGCGCGCCGTCTTCCCAGGTGCCACTTTGCTCTTCGCCGCTGGCATAACGAATGGTGCCCTGGCCCTGGCGTTTGCCGCGCACGAACGTGCCTTCGTAGACATCGCCGTTGGCATAGGTTGCAATGCCCTTGCCGTCGATTTCGCCGGCTTTCCAGTCACCTTCATAGACGAAGCCATCCGCCATGGTGATCTTGCCCGTGCCTTCGCGCTGTCCAGCCACGAACATGCCGTCATAGACCGTGCCGTCGGAGTAGGTCGCGATGCCCTTGCCGTCGCGGAGGCCCGCTTTCCACGCGCCCTCGTAGGTGTAGCCATCGGCGAAAGTCATCTTGCCGGTGCCGTCCATCTTGGCGTCCTTGAAGTCGCCCTCGTAGACCAGACCATTGGCATAGGTGGCGACGCCCTTGCCTTCGATCACGCCGTCGACCCAGGCGCCTTCGTAAATGTTGCCATCAGGATAGGTGATCTTGCCGGTGCCATGGGCGAGGTCGTTCCTGAACGTGCCTTCGTAGATCGAGCCGTCCGGATAGGTGACCTTGCCGGTGCCCTCGATACGGCCGCCGACCCATTGGCCCACGTAGAGATAGCCGTCGGTGCCGGTGAACGTGCCGTCGCCTTCGCGTTGGTCGGCGACAAAGTTGCCTTCGTAGACATCGCCATTGGCGTAGGTCACCTTGCCCTGTCCCTGCCGTTTCCCTTCGGCCAGTTGGCCTTCGTAGATGTCGCCGTTTGGCTGTGTAAGCTTGCCGGTGCCGTTGATCTGGCCGTTCGACCATTCGCCTTCGTAGGTCAGCCCATCGGGCATCTTGAGCGTACCTGTCCCTTCGCGCACGCCGCGGGCCAGATCGCCTTCGTAGACCGCGCCATCGGGGTATTCGATGCGTCCTGTCCCTTCCTTGATGCCGCGGACCCAGCCGCCGTCGTAGATATAGCCGTTCGGGCTTTCCATGCGACCGGTGCCGTGGTGAAGCGCGTCTTCGAAACCGCCCTCGTAGCGGACACCATTTGCGTAAACCGCAACACCGTCGCCGTTGATCTTGCCATCGACCCATGTGCCTTCGTAGGTGCCGCCGTCGGCGAAGGTGATTTTGCCCGTGCCTTCGGGCTTTCCGGCGACGAAAGCGCCTTCGTAGACGGACCCATTGGGAAATTCGGCGCGACCAAGGCCCAGGATTTCGCCTTCGACCCATTCGCCTTCGTAGACGTAGCCATTCGGCAGGCGGTAGGTGCCCGTGCCGTGCTGCTTTCCGTCCTTGAACGTGCCTTCGTAGACGCCGCCATCGTCGTATTGCTTGGTGATGACTTCCTGTGCCCAGGCAACGCCTGACACCAGCAATGTCGCCGTCAGCACACCCATCCCGATTGCCCGCTTCATGGCTTTCCCCAATTCTCCCTGACCGGGCTTTGCGCCCGCCTCGTTAGACTGCCTTTGGAACCTAAAGGACGGACCAAAGCGCCGCAACGGTTTTCCCTTGGGCGCGCACCCTTTCCCTTCGACGGATCTCTGCTAAGACCTGAGAAAGGGTTTGCGCCGGGCTTCGCCCGTCGCGCTGGGCGAGGGGGCGCTGCCCCCTCGTGCTCCCCCGGGATATTTTCAGGTCGATGGAGACGCGACACTTATGGGCGAGACATTTCGGCTGACTTTGGCGCAGATGAACCCGACCGTCGGCGATTTGGCGGGGAATGCGGCCCTTGCCAGGCGCGCCTGGGAGGAAGGGCGTGCCGCAGGCGCGGATATGGTCGCTTTTCCCGAGATGTTCATTACAGGCTACAACACGCAGGATCTGGTGATGAAGCCAGCCTTTACGCGTGCGGCCATGGCCGAGATCGCGGCGTTGATGGCGGACTGCGCGGACGGACCGGCGCTGGCCATCGGCGGCCCGCTGTTGCAGGGCGACAAGCTGTACAACGCGTACCACGTGCTGAAGGAGGGCCGGTTGGTGCGTCAGGTTCTGAAGCACGAATTGCCGAACGAGACCGTTTTTGACGAGGTGCGGGTTTATGACAAGGGGCCGTTGGCGGGGCCCTATGACATGGGTGTCGTGCGCGTCGGTACGCCGATCTGCGAGGATGCCTGGCACGAGGATGTGCCTGAGGCGCTAGAGGAGTCGGGCGCCGAGATCCTGGTGGTGCCGAACGGTTCGCCGTACTACCGCGGGAAATATGACAGGCGCCTCAACCTGATGGTGGCACGCGTCATCGAGACAGGCTTGCCGCTGGTCTATCTGAACATGATCGGAGGGCAGGATGATCAGGTCTTTGATGGTGGATCGTTCGTGCTGAACCCGGGCGGCGAGATTGCGCTGCGCCTGCCCGTGTTCGAGGAAGTCATCGCGCATGTCGATTTCGAGAACACGGACGATGGATGGCGGGCCGTCCAGGGAAATATCGCGGCGCTTCCGGACGAGTGGGAGCAAGACTATCGCGTGATGGTCGAGGCGACCCGCGATTACTTCCGGAAAACCGGGTTTTCGAAGGCCGTGCTGGGGCTCTCGGGCGGGGTCGATAGCGCCATTGTGGCCACGATTGCCGCTGATGCGCTGGGGCCGGAGAACGTGCGCTGTGTCATGTTGCCGTCGGAATATACGTCTGACGCGTCGCTGGAAGATGCGGCGGCGGTCGCGACGGCATTGGGGTGTTGTCTGGATAGCGTTCCGATCAGCGGTCCGCGCGCTGCGGTGAGCGAGACTTTGGCGCCGCTCTTTGCCGGGACCGAGCCTGACATCACCGAAGAGAACATTCAGTCACGCCTTCGCTGCGTCATCCTGATGGCGTTGTCGAACAAGTTTGGCGAGATGCTTTTGACCACCGGCAACAAGTCCGAGGTGGCGGTGGGCTATGCCACCATCTATGGCGACATGGCGGGCGGCTACAACCCGATCAAGGACCTTTACAAGATGCGGGTGTTCGAGACCTGCCGGTGGCGGAATGCCAACCACCGCGACTGGATGAAGGGCCCGGCGGGCGAGGTCATCCCACCGCGTGTCATCGAAAAGCCGCCTACTGCGGAGTTGCGCGAAGACCAGAAGGACAGCGACTCGCTGCCCGAGTATGCAGATCTTGACGTTATCCTGGAGGCGCTGATCGACCACGAGAAGTCGGTGGCCGAGGTCGTGGAAATGGGCTTTGACCGCGACACTGTGAAGAAGGTCGAGCATTTGATCTACATTGCGGAATACAAGCGCTTTCAGTCGGCCCCGGGGGCGCGTCTGACCAAAAAGGCGTTCTGGCTGGATCGGCGCTATCCCATCGTCAATCGCTGGCGCGACGGGTCGTGATACCCGAGGATATCGCTGCGGCAAAATACGTGAACGTGATCCTTGGGGTCCTGCTGCTGATCGGTGCGGCGCTGCCGCTTTGGATTGTCGGTACCGCGATTTACTATGACGGGATCGCAAGTGTCTTTGGTTGGCCGGTTGTTTTCTGGGTGATGAGCGCAATCGGCGGCGTGCTTGTTTTCTTCGGCTTACGGCTTCTGCTGGCACAACAGCGCGTGGGCGCCAATGTTCGCTTCAGTGAAACGGGCTTCGACGTGTCGGTGCGCCAATACTTGCGTCGTCCAAAAGCGTACCTTTTGACCTGGCGCGATATCGAGGAAATGCGGCTGATCGAGGCCCCGCGCGGTGGCGACGTTCTGGCCTTCCGGTTGACGCCTGACGCCGCGGAGCGCGAAGGGGTGGCGGGGTATCCGCACCGTGGTGAGGCCACATTGCCGCTTGGGTTGTGCGAGCCGTCGATCAGCGACGTTGTGTCGAGGTTCGAAAGCTCTGCCAAGGCCGCTGGTGCCGAGTTGGAGCTGCTGTCGTCCTTCAATGTGGTGGTCCTCGTGCGCAAGGTCTGGGCGGTGCGGTGGACATGAGCGACCCGGTGACCGTGCGCCCAGATAACCCCTTGTCAGGACTGCGCGGGGCATAACTTGCACCGAACGTTCCCTGCGCCTTCGGGCGCTTGATCCAAAGCTTCGGCTCCGCAGGCCGCCGCCAGAGCGGCTTAGGAGCGCGTCCGCGAGTATCTCTGACCCAAGCCGCTGGGCAAAGGCAGGACAATCTGAAGCCGCCGTGATGGCGGGCCCGTCATTCAAAAATGGGACTTTGTCCCCAGCTCGAAACTCAAAAAGACACTTTTCCGAAACGATTGCCGCTTCCGCCTTGTTGCCACGCGCCAACCACCCTAAGTGGGCGGCATGAGGCGCTTCATTCCCTTTGTGAAAACTCCCCCTCTGGTGTCGGTTCTGCGACTTCAGGGCGTCATTGCGGCCGGCACGCGCGGCACGCTGAACGACCAGGCGTTGGCCCCGCTGATCCAGAAGGTGTTCACCAGGGGCAAGCCAACGGCTGTGGCGCTGTCGATCAATTCGCCCGGTGGCAGCCCCGCTCAATCTTCCCTGATCTCGGCCCGCATCCGCCGTCTGGCGGAAGAGAAGGACGTGAAGGTCTATGCCTTTGTCGAGGACGTCGCGGCCTCGGGCGGGTATTATATCGCCAGCGCGGCGGATGAGATCTGGGTCGACCGCCATTCGATCGTTGGTTCGATCGGCGTGATCTCGGCTGGATTCGGCTTCAACGATCTGATCAGCCGGTACGGCATCGAGCGGCGGGTCTACACGGCTGGCAAGTCGAAGAGCCTTGCCGATCCGTTCAAGCCCGAGAACGACGATGACGTGGCGCGGATCAAGGCGCTGCAGGAACATATCCACGGCGAATTCATCGATCACGTGAAAACCCGGCGTGGCGCACGTCTTAGCGCCGATACCGAGTTGTTTGATGGCTCGATCTGGGTGGGCGACGAGGCCATGCCGACGGGTCTGATCGATGGGGTCGCTCATCTGGTGCCCAAGATGAAGGAAATCTTCGGCGACAAGGTGCGGCTGCGTCCCTATCAGATGAAGCGCCCGCTTCTTACGCGCTTCGGTGCGCGGGTTTTCAGCGACGTGCTGGATGATATCGAAGACCGCGCGGCCTATGCGCGCTTTGGGCTTTAGAGCCGATGATTTTGAAGATCGTCACGCTCTTTCTGGTTTTCATCGCCGTCCTTGGCATGTTCGGGAAGCTCAGTCTGTTGATCCCCGGGAGACTCCGGCGGGTCGCCAAGAAATGCGAACACTGCGGCCGCCACGTGATAGGCAAGGGCCCTTGCGACTGCCGAAAGGGCTGAGACATTGGTTTGGGTAACGCTGGTCCTTGGCTTGGGTATCCTGCTGATCTCGGGTGATCTTTTGGTGCGGGGGGCGGTCAATGCCTCGCTTCGGTTGGGCGTGCCCGCATTGATCGTCAGCCTGACAATCGTGGCATTCGGCACATCGGCGCCAGAGCTTTTGATCTCGGTCGATGCCGTACTGGCAGGCGCGCCCGGACTGGCGCTGGGTAACGTCGTTGGGTCGAATACGGCGAATGTGCTTCTGGTCCTCGGTGTGCCCGCCTTGATCTCGCGCCTTCACACGGCCGAGTTCGACACCCGAAAAAGCTATAAGACGATGATCGGCGTGACCGTGTTCTTTATCGCGCTTTGTTTCCTTGCCCCACTGACCTTCTGGCACGGGCTTATGCTGCTGGCCGTGCTGGCCTTCATCCTGTGGGATCAGGCGAGCGAAGCGATGTCGCATCGGAAAAGGAACGGTGGCGATGATGATGTCGAGGGGGCGGATGCCAGTCTCGCCGGTTGGAAGATCGCCACGTTTCTGATCCTGGGGCTTGTCGGCCTGCCGCTTGGCGCCAGTCTTTTCGTCGACAGCTCGGTCTCGATCGCCGAGGCGTTCGGCGTCTCGGACAGCGTGATCGGTTTGACGCTGGTGGCGGCGGGCACCTCGCTGCCGGAACTGGCGACGACCGTCATGGCCGCGCTTAGGCGGCAGGCGGACGTCGCGATGGGCAACGTCATCGGGTCGAACATGTTCAACCTACTGGCCATCATGGGCGTCACCACGCTTTTTGGCCCCGTGCCCGTTGTCTGGCCGTTCCTGGCCTATGACCTGTGGGCGATGCTGGGGGCGTCTTTGCTGCTTGCCCCCTTCGTCTTCAGCAAGAAGCGGTCGCTGACCCGCCGGTGGGGTTTCTTCCTTTTCGTTCTATATCTGGCGTATCTGGTAATGGTGGTGATGCACGGATGATCGGCGGCAAAGCATTGGTAACGGGCGCGGGCAAGCGCCTTGGGCGCGCGATTGCGCTGGACCTGGCGTCGCGCGGGTTCGACGTGGGCGTGCACTACATGGGCTCGAAGGCCGAAGCCGAAGAGGTCGCCGCGCTTTGCCGGGACATGGGCGTTAACGCCGCGACGTTGCAGGCGGACCTGACGGTTGAAGACGAGATGCAGGGTCTGGTCCCACGGGCTGCGGAGGCCTTGGGCGGGGCCTTGACGGTTCTTGTGAACTCGGCCTCGATCTTCGAGTATGACACGCTTCAGACCGGCACCCGTGATAGCTGGGATCGCCATATAGAGTCGAACCTGCGTGCGCCCTTCGTGCTGAGCCAGGCCTTTGCCGAACAAGCGCCAAAAGCGATCGTGGGGGGCGAGTGGGAGGAACCCACCGCCAATGCGCTGATCATCAACATGATCGACCAGAGGGTGCGAAAGTTGACGCCGCATTTCGCGTCTTACACCTTGGCCAAGGTGGGGCTTTGGGCCTTGACCCAGACCAGCGCGCAGGCGTTGGCGCCTGATGTCAGAGTGAATGCAATCGGCCCGGGCCCCACGATGCAGGGCGTCCGGCAAAGTCGTGATCACTTCAAGGCGCAGCGGGCGGGCACGATCCTGAGCCGCGGTGCCGAGCCTGCGGATGTGACGCGCGCGCTGGGCTTCTTCCTTGAGACCCCGAGCGTGACCGGTCAGTTGATCTGCATTGACGGCGGCCAACACCTGGGATGGGAAACCCCTGATGCGGCGGGCGTGGAGTGACTTGCAAGCGCTTGCAAAAGTTAACGTAACGGTAGTTTTGCACTGGCGGCCTGGAAGGTCACGGAACCGTTACAAAAACCGTCATGTTTTCAGTCACTTGTCAAAAGTGCATAAAAATATATATGAAAAACAACTGGTTATATTGTTGCCTAAAAAATAGGCAATTGATTGAAGGCCATTGAAAACAACAAAAAATTCGGAATGGCGTGGAGTTGTCCCGGTGGTTATCCACAGTTTCTGTGAACAGGTTTAGTCTTGTGCCCCCTGAGCGATTTGTGCAGCCAGAATAAGAATCATGAACGACGCATCTGACACCCCGATCCGGACCGGCCACACGGTAATTCAGGATTTCCTGAAGACGCTGGATGCGTCTCCCGGCGTCTATCGGATGTTGGATACGAAAGGCGCGGTTCTTTACGTTGGCAAGGCGCGAAACCTGAAGGCGAGGGTGTCGTCCTATGCGCGGCCCAAGGGGCACAGCCCACGCATCGCCCGGATGATCCGCGAAACCGCCAGCATGATGGTGCTGACCACGCGGACAGAAACCGAGGCGCTGCTGCTGGAACAGAACCTGATCAAGCAGTTGAAGCCGCGCTACAATGTGCTGCTGCGCGACGACAAGAGTTTCCCGAATATTCTTGTCTCGAAGGAACACGCGTTTCCTCAGATCAAGAAGCACCGGGGGGCGAAGCGCGAAAAAGGCGATTACTTCGGGCCCTTCGCCAGCGCGGGCGCGGTGAACCGGACGCTGAACCAGTTACAGAAAGTGTTCCTGCTTCGGAACTGCTCGGACGCCACGTTCGATAGTCGCACGCGTCCCTGTCTGCTTTACCAGATCAAGCGGTGCAGCGCGCCATGCGTCGGCTACATCTCAGAAGCGGATTACGATGACTTGGTGTCAGACGCTGAACGCTTCCTGCGAGGACGGACCACCAAGGTTCAGGAAAAGCTGGCCGAGGAGATGCAGGCGGCGTCCAATGCAATGGAGTTCGAGCGCGCCGCGGCGCTTCGCGACCGGCTGAAAGCGCTGACGTTTGTGCAAGGCGCGCAGGCCGTGAATCCGGCGGGCGTGGCCGAGGCGGACGTGATCGCGCTGCATCTGGAAGGCGGGCAGGCCTGCGTGCAGGTGTTCTTCATCCGCGCAAACCAGAACTGGGGGAACCGCGACTACTATCCACGCACCGGCGCGGGGGCGGAGGCCTCCGAGGTCATGCAGGCCTTCATCGGGCAGTTCTACGATGACAAGGAGCCACCCAGACAGCTCCTGTTGTCCGACGCGATTGAGGATGCCGACCTGATGGCGGAGGCGCTATGCGAGAAGGCGGGCCGCAAGGTGGAGATCCTCGTGCCGCAGCGGGGTGAGAAGAAAGAGCTTGTCGCCGGTGCGCTCAGAAACGCGCGCGAAAGTCTCGCGCGGAAGATGTCGGAAACCGCGACGCAGACGAGACTTCTGAAGGGTCTGGGGGAGGCCTTCGACCTCGACGGTCCGCCGCAGCGGATCGAGGTCTATGACAACTC
>JASJDQ010000103.1 GCA_030065075.1 Paracoccaceae bacterium
TCGGGCTCGCCCTTCGGGCATTGGTGGGATTTCGGCCGTTGCCTTACGGCGGCGCTGACGGGCCGCAAGGCCGAGGCCTTGCAACTGGCCGAGGCCGCGCATGCGCTATCGCCCGAGTTTCGCCCGCCTTTGCGGTACCTGACCGCGCTTTATGCCGCCGACGAGCGGTTCGAAGACGCGCGGCGCACGGCGGAGCGGTTGAAGAAGCTGGAGCCCGATTTCTCGTTCGAACGCATGGCGAAGGACGAGACCTATCCGATTTCACCCTTGCGGTGGGGCGGACTTCTGGACAGCGGCAAGGTCATCGCTTTGTCCGGCTAGGGGCACGTCTTCTTCCGGCAGATCGGCGTCCCAGATCAGGCGGCTGTCGAAGCTGAGCGCCGATAGCATCGTGAAGATCACCGAAATCGCGAAGCCGAAAGCAGCGGGGCCGGGTTTCACGCTGGCCAGGACCGAGAATTGCACGAGTGAGGCCAGGATGGCGACGACGAAGACGTCGATCATCGACCAGCGCCCGACGAATTCCACGGCTTCGAAGGCGCGGTGGCGCGCCTTGCTGCCCGAGGGCAGGCGATATTGCACCGTCAAGGCCAGCCAAGCGATGATGGCGAACTTGGCAATGGGCACGGCGACAGAGGCCAGAAGGATGATGATCGCGATACCCACCGAGCCATGGGTCAAGAGCTTCAAGGCGCCCTCGATGATCGTGTCCTCGCTGGCGTCGAGCAGGACGCGGGTTTCCAGCATAGGCCAGATATTGGCGGGCACATAGGCAAGGACGCCCAAGAGCCACCAGAACCAGACCAGCGTCAGGCTGTGCCGGTCACGGCTGGTCAGGCGTGCTCCGCAACGCGTGCACCGAAGCGTCTCCTTGGGCCAGACTGCCGCGCAACGGCGGCAGCCCACTTTTCCATCCGATCGTGCCGTGCGTGTCATTTCTCCAGTGCCTTCCAGAGGCTGTACCGGCAGAGCAATTTGTCCTGTGCCCAAAGCAGGATGACGAGGCCCGCGAACATGTAGAACGCCGGGCCGAAGGTCACTTCGGCCATCGCGATGATCTTGGTCAGCGCAACAACGCAGCCGATGATGAAAATCTCGGCCATCGACCACGGCCGGAGCCGTTCGGCCCAGCCGAATGCGCCTTTGGCAAGGGGCAAAGGGCGCAGCTTCAACACCAGCGGTGCGACGACATAGATCGTCAGCGCAAGCCGCAGGGCGGGCAGCAAGAGGATCAGCGCCAGCACGATGATCGACAGGAACAACAACGGCCCGTCGAAGGCGAGTGCCGTGTCGATGATGGTGGCGTCGCTGGTCATCCAGAAGCGCTTGATGGTCAGGAAGGGATAGGTCACGGCGCCGAAGATCAGGGCCGCCGACAGGAGCGAAACCAGCAAAAGCCTGAGACCCACTCGCGCCTCTGGGTCGATCAGGCGGGTGTGGCACCGCTCGCACGACAGCCGGGCGCCCGGTTGAACGTCATAGATCGCGTCGCAGGTGGGGCAGGCGATCTGCTCAGGCGGCGAATTGGGCGTCATGGGTCATACCTAGGATCGCCGCCCGGCATTGAAACCTGTGCGATTGGTGTCAAGCCTGGAAACTCTCCGTTCGCATTTCGAAAACCGTATACCCGATTGGAACACATGCGCTCCTCAAGTGTTACCAAAGGGTTACCGTGATTGTCGCGCGATTCGAAACCCGTTCCCAAGCGTTTGTTGGCCCCGGCTCGAAAAAGTGGGGCAACTTCGCAAGATTGTCTCGTCACGCGAAACATCGACCGTCCAATTCCGGTAATCCTTTGGGCAAGGATTTCAAATTGGAGCCCTTTTTGCTAAATTTGTCGTCAAAGTTTCGCCCACTGGTTGTGAGACGTTCACACTCGTAGCGATCGGTCAAACCATTCCTCTTGACTGACTGTGTGTGAGTGTCGCCGGTGCTGTGCCGGTTTGGTTTTGGGGCGCGTCCCAAGAATGGACTAACGGACGTGCCCCGCAAAGACGTGTGTGTTTTCCGCGTGTGTGCGGATGTGTGTGGCGTGTAACGAGGTGTGTGAATGAGTGTGTGGAGTAAGACCGAGTCCGACGAAAAAACCCGTCTGACATCTGCGTTTCAAAAACTTAATCCAGCGAAATCATCCATGGTTGAGCGCGCACGTGCCGCGCAGCGCGCTGCGGCGAACACCAATTTTGCTGACGACCTCGCTTCGGCCCAGCGCGAGGTCAAGACACGCTCGATCGTGGTTCAGGACGGATTGGAAGCCTGGCCGTTGCCCGGATTGGCGCCGATGACGCGGGTCCGGACCTCTTTCGGTGATGTCCATGCGGCCGCCCTGCGCAAGGGCGACGAAGTTCTGACCCGCGATGGAAGCTATATGCGCATCGCTTGGCTGACGCGTATCCAACTGGACGAACACATTCTGAACCTGAAGCCCGACAGCAACCCGGTCGTTTTGGCCCCCGGTGCTCTCGGCGCGCAGGTCCCATCGGCTGAGATTATGTTGTCGCCCCGTCAGATCGTTTGCGCTGACGGGAACAGTGGTCTGAAGCGCGATCGCGAGGCCGCGATGCTTTTGTCGCGTCCCGGTGTGCGTCGGCTGCGGGAAACGGCCCTGTCTTACACCGTTTTCCATGTCGGCAGGACGGCCGAAGTCTTTTGCGAGGGGCTATATCTGCGCTTCGCGATGGAGGCGTGAGGGCGCTTTAGTCGTCCAGGATCAACCAGATCTTAATACGCAGCATGGCACATCGGCCCTGATTTGGTGACAAATGGGACGCCGATGCCGGACGATGCTGCAGTATGCCTTCGCCCTGTCAGGGTTGTGATTGTCGATGACACCCGAACGGTGCGGGCGATGATCCGCAGCCTGCTCTCTGCATCGAACCAGATAGACGTCGTGGGCGAAGCTGGCGATCCTTACGAGGCTCGCGAGTTGATCCGGGAGCTAAATCCGGATGTCATCACGCTGGATGTCGTCATGCCGAAGATGAGTGGGCTGTCGTTCCTGGAAAAGCTCATGCGGCTGCGCCCGATGCCGGTGGTCATGGTCTCGACACGCACGACCGAACGCAGCCGGGAAGCCATCACCGCGCTTTCCCTCGGCGCGGTCGACTGTATCGACCTTGGCCAGCTTCGCCGCAGCAATGGCCAGATCGACCTGGCTGAGACGGTCTTGATGGCGGCGGCCAGCAATGTGGGCGGCATAAACACACCTCGTGCCCGTCGTACCTCAGCGACCGGTACCGAGCAGTCGTTGAATTGGAACGGAAAGGTCGTGGTCATCGGCAGTTCGACCGGTGGTGTCGATGCGCTTTTGCGTGTGCTCGCCGACTATCCTGCCGATTGTCCTCCGACGGTCATCGCCCAGCACATGCCTGCGGCCTTTCTGGAGAGTTTCGCGCGCCGATTGGACAAGAACTGCCTGCCGCATGTCAGTCTGGCCGAAAGCCGGGCTCGGTTGGAGCAGGGTCAGGTCTATCTGGCACCCGGCGGTGATTTGCACACACGCATTTCCAAGAGCGATCGTTTGCGGCTGGAGAACGTCGAAAGCGACGGAAGCGAACCTTATGTCCCGGCGGTCAACCAACTGTTCAGTTCGGCAGAACCGCACGCTGCCACGACGGTGGGCGTGATGCTGACCGGAATGGGACGTGATGGCGCAGACGCGATGCTGCGCATGCGCGCGGCTGGAGCGCATACCATCGTGCAGGACGGGGCCAGCGCCGTCATCGACGGCATGCCGCGCGCGGCGCGCGAGTTGGGCGCCGCGGCCGAGGTGGCTCCGCTTGCCACGATTGGACAGCGTATCTTGGCGAATGTGACACGAAGCCCAGAGGAGGCGTCAGGATGAACGCGATCTATATCACGCAAGGCCAGCAAGCGGTCGGCCATGATGCAGACATGGTCGTCTCGACGATCCTTGGCTCGTGCATCTCGATTTGCCTTTGGGACCCGGTGGCGGGCGTCGGCGGCATGAACCACATGCTTTTGCCGGGCGCCAAACAGGACAATGCCACACTGACAGCGGGCGCGCTGGACATGGACTTGTTGATCAACAAGATGATGCCGCTCGGCGCGGAACGCCCTCGCTTGCGCGCCAAGCTTTTCGGCGGCAGTTCGATGCTGAAAGGGCGGACCGACATCGGGTCGCGAAACACGGATTTCGCAAAAAGCTATCTGCAAAACGAGGGCATTCCCTGCGATGCCGAAGACACCGGTGGTACTCTGGCGCGCCGGTTGCGTTTCTGGCCTGCAACCGGGAAGGCGCAGGTCAAGCTGGTGGAAGAGGACGTGCCGGTTCAGATGACCAAGCCGATCGAACGCAACGGTGTCGAGCTTTTCTAGGCGACATGGTCCCTGCGCGGTGGCTTTCGCCATTGCGCGAGTCCTCGAAAGATCGATCTTTCTTTCTGGAGAAAACACGCCACGGCGTTTGAGGGGCTGGCCCTTCACGCGACGCTCGATCCCTTGAGGAACGGTTCAAATCTCGTGCCTGGCCATGTCAGGTTGTTGCGATATGAATCCATGTCGGTTCTTCGACCAAAACTCGGGCCGGAGCGACATCGGGTCATTCGGGATCATTCTTTCGATGCCTGCCGGCTTTGCCTCAGACGCAGAAAACAACGCGCTTTGCCCAAGGACCCGGAAAAGCTCTATTTACGTGCTGCCTTCTCGGCAACGCCAGAAGTGCCTTCGCGGCGGGCAAGTTCAGCCAGAACGTCGTCAAGGGGCACATCACGGGCTGCCAGCAGGACCAGCAGATGATACAACACATCGGCTGCCTCGGCGGTCAGACCTTCCCGGTTGCCTTTCACCGCTTCGATAATGGCCTCGACCGCTTCTTCGCCGAATTTCTCGGCCACCTTTTCGGGACCCTTCGCCAAAAGCTTGGCCGTCCAAGAACTCTCGGGGTCTGCGGACTTCCGTTCGGCGATCGTGGCGGCGAGCCGTTCGAGAATATCGCTCATGTGAGCCTCATCGGTATACCGGCAGCCGCCATATGCGCCTTGGCCTCGCCGATGGTGAATTCGCCAAAGTGAAAGATCGACGCGGCCAAAACGGCGCTGGCATGGCCTTCGGTGACGCCTTCGACGAGGTGATCCAGCGTGCCGACCCCGCCCGAGGCGATGACGGGAATGCCCACTGCGTCCGATACGGCGCGTGTCAGCGGTAGGTTGAAGCCCGCGCGCGTGCCGTCCCGGTCCATCGAGGTCAGAAGGATCTCTCCCGCGCCCTTGCTCTCGACCAATCGGGCGAACTCGACGGCGTCGATGCCCGTTGGTTTCCGGCCGCCGTGGGTGAAGATTTCCCAACGGCCGTCTTCCACCGTCTTGGCGTCTATGGCGACGACGATGCATTGCGAGCCGAACTTGTCTGCGGCGCGCGCGACCACATCCGGGTCGGCCACGGCTGCCGAGTTGAAGCTGACCTTATCCGCGCCTGCAAGCAACAGGGCGCGCACGTCTTCGACCGTGCGGACACCCCCGCCCACGGTCAGCGGCATGAAGCAATGCTCTGCCGTGCGGCGCGCCAGATCGTACATCGTGCCGCGATTTTCGTGCGTGGCGTGGATGTCGAGAAAGCAAAGCTCGTCCGCGCCCGCCGCGTCATAGGCGATGGCGGCTTCCACGGGATCGCCAGCGTCGATCAGATCGACGAAGTTGACGCCCTTGACGACGCGTCCGTCCGCGACGTCGAGGCAGGGGATGATGCGGGTTTTGAGCATGGCGCGGGCGTCTTACCCTAGCGCGCCCGGAAACGGTAGGTGGAATGTTGGCGCCAGGTCTGGCCGGGGTCTAGCCGGATCGACGGGAAATGCGCATGATGCGGCGCGTCAGGCCAGTGCTGTGGTTCGATGGCGATGGCGGGTGCCTTGCCGGCGTAGATCTGCACGCCTGGTGCATTGGTGAATATCTCGAGTTCCGTTTCGGGTGCGGCAAGCCGCACCGCCGGGCCGTCCTTGTCGGGTGTAAGACAGAAGTTGTGATCGATATCTGTCGAAGGCCGGGATTCTTGCCGGAGGTCGAACATCGTTTCGGCGACCGGTGCGATCTCTCCGGTCGGGATCTTTTTCCCATCCACCGGCAAGTAGGTTTCGGCAGCGACTTGGAGCAAAGGCGTGTCGACCGCTCCCAGCGTCCAATAGGGGTGGAGTGCGAGGTTGATGAACGTCGCCGCATCGCTGGTCGCGGTCAGCGTAACTGTAAAGGCATCGTCCTCGACCCGATACGTCGCTTGCAGATGGCGGTTTCCCGGCAAGCCCAGTGCGCCGTCGGGGAGATCGAGGGTGAACGTCGCTTTGGCAGAACCGGCGTCAGCTACGCGCCAATCCTGCGCGTGGAGCGCGTCAGGTCCGCCGTGGAGCGTCGTTTCGCCGTTTTCGTTCAGCGGAAGATCGTATGGCACACCGTCGATTTCGACCCGGCCCCCCGCGATCCGGTTGGCCACGGGTCCCACGACCGCTCCATTGTATTTCCGTGCTCCCAACGCCTCGTCCCGGTCGGTGGACGCCATGAGGCAAGGGTTGCCTCGGTAGGTGACCTGGTTCAGGCGGGCACCGAGTGGCCAAAGCTCCATCGCCAGATCACCGACTGCGATATGAACCGGGCTGCTCATGTGTGCTCCGGGAAAAGGCTTGCCAGATCGCCCGGAGCAACGACACCGCGCTCGGTGATCAGTCCGGTTACCAACCGCGCGGGCGTGACGTCGAAGGCCGGGTTTGCCACCGATGTGCCCTTGGGCGTCACCTGAACCGTTTCGATGCCGTTTGCACCCTGGCCTTGGATGCGGGCCACCTCGTCGCCGTTTCGCATCTCGATCGGGATGTCGGCCCCGTCGCGGATCGTCCAGTCGATCGTGGGCGAGGGGAGCGCGGTGTAGAACGGGATGCCGTTGTCATGGGCTGCGAGCGCCTTCAGATAGGTGCCGATCTTGTTGCAGACGTCGCCCGCCGCCGTCGTGCGGTCCGTGCCCGTGATGACCAGATCGACGAGGCCCTTCTGCATAAGGTGCCCGCCCGCGTTGTCGGTGATGTAGTCGTGCGCTACGCCGTGACTGCCGAGTTCCCATGCCGTCAATGCTCCCTGGTTGCGGGGGCGGGTTTCATCGACCCATACGTGGATGTCCAAGCCCTTGTCGGCGGCCTGATAGATGGGAGAGGTTGCGGTGCCCCAGTCGACGGTCGCGATCCAGCCTGCGTTGCAATGGGTCAGGATGCGCACAGGTTCGCCCGCTGGCTTATCAGCTGCGATACGCTCTATGATTTCAAGGCCATGCGCGCCGATCTTGCGGTTGATCTCGACATCCTCATCGCAAATGTCGCGGGCCAATTTCCAGGCTATTTCAACGCGCGTCTCGGGGGCTTCAGGCTGAAGGGTCGCGCGGCAGCGCTCCAGGGCCCACTTCAGGTTGATGGCCGTGGGCCGGGTGGCGAGGAGCTTGTCATAGGCGGTCTGCAAGCCAGCATCCGAGGCATCGCTATCCATCACCGAAGCCACACCATAGGCGGCTGTCGCGCCGATCAACGGGGCGCCGCGCACCCACATGTCCCGGATGGCGGTCGCAAACGCGTCGAGATCGCGAAGTTCTGCGATCCGGACCTCGTGCGGCAACCAACGCTGGTCTATGATCTTGACGGTCTGATCCTCGTCCCAGATCGAGCGGTAATGCTTGCCATCGATTTTCATCTTTGCCCTCAATTTTGCTGTAACAAAACTGGCAAATGTCTTCGAAGAAATTTCCGTTTCGTTAACCGAGCGTGCGCGCAACATCGACGGCGAAGTACGTGAGGATCGCATCGCAGCCCGCGCGCTTGAAGGCGAGCAGGCTTTCCAGCATTGCCTTATCGCCATCGATCCAGCCGCGCTCGGCCGCGCCTTTGATCATCGCGTACTCACCGGACACCTGGTAGGCCGCAACCGGCGCGCCGAAGGCGTCGGACACGCGCCGGCAGATGTCTAGGTACGGCATGCCGGGTTTGACCATGACCATGTCCGCGCCCTCGCGCAGATCGCGTTCGACCAGCCGCAGCGCTTCGTCCGAATTGCCGGGGTCCATCTGGTACGTCTTCTTGTCGCCCTTCAGAAGGCCCGAGGCGCCCACGGCATCCCGGAAGGGGCCGTAGAATGCCGAAGCGTACTTCGCCGCATAGCTTAGAATACAGACGTCCTGGTGGCTCGCCGCCTCCAATGCAGAGCGCATGGCGCCGATGCGACCATCCATCATGTCGGACGGGCCGATGATGTCGGCGCCCGCATCAGCCTGCGCCACGGTCATCTTCACCAGGGCTTCGACGCTTTCGTCGTTCAGGATCACGTCATCCTTAACGATCCCGTCGTGGCCGTTGATGTTGTAGGGGTCGAGTGCCACGTCCGTCATGATCGCGATTTCGGGCACCGCGGCCTTGATGGCCCGGGTGGCCCGGTTCGAGAGATTGTCGGGGTTCCAGGCCTCTTCGCAGGCCTCGGTTTTCAGCGAAGTGTCAATGTAAGGGAAAAGGCAGATCGCCGGGACGCCAAGACCGGCTGCGGTTTCCGCGGCGCGGACGGCCCGGTCGACCGTCAGGCGGGCAACGCCCGGCATCGAGGGCACGGGCGTTTCGTCGTCTTCCCCGTCGCGAATGAAAATCGGCCAAATCAGATCATCGACCGAAAGCGTGTGCTCACGCACCATGCGCCTTAGTGCGTCTGTGCGCTTCGTGCGGCGGAACCGCGTCGTGGGATAGGGCCCTGTGGTCATGAGTTCGCAGCCTTTTTGCACACACCTGTCGCAAATTGCGGTAACGCGAGCAGCGCAGGCTGGTCAACCCTTGCGCCAATCACTAGGGTCCCGCGGGTGTTGGGAATTAAGGCTAATGCGTGGACTGGTACGAATCTGTCTTTGAAGTGATCGACCTTCGATCCTTCTCGAACCTCTGGTACTGGATCGGTCTGGCTGTCCTTTGGTCGACCGTTTCGCATTGGGTGTTGGGCATTCCGTATGACACCATCATTCGGGCACGCCGCCGCACGCCCGAGACGGCGATGCAGGACCTTCATGACCTCACACGCGTCAACGTGAACCGCATCGTATATATCGCCGATCTTTCGGGGGCGTGGATCGCGCTCTTTGGCTCGGCGATCCTGACGGCAATGGCGCTGGTCGCGTTCTATTATCGGATAGAGTTCGCGCAGGCCGTCTTCTTCCTGGTCTTCCCGATGACGATCGTCGGGGCATTGTCGGTGCGGATAGCGCGGAAGGTGCAGGCCAAGGGTCTGGTGGAAGACGCCTTGATCCGGCAGCTTTTGCGGCATCGTTTCGTGACGCAATTGATCGGTGTGGTATCGATCTTTCTGACGGCGATGTACGGGATGTACGTCAATCTTTATACGGGGCCGTTCTGACGCCGCTTGACTTGCGCGTCGAGGCGGTTAGGTCGGGCCTCCCATGCCAACGCGAGAGACCATAACAGTCAGCGGCGTGCCCGAGGGCTTCGATGCGAAGTACCTTCTGGCCGAGCTCAAGACAGCGGGCGTCGTCGTCCATGTGGCGCGCGACGACAAGCGCATGCGCGCCATGGCGGAGGCGTTGGCGTTCTTTGCGCCCGACATTCCCGTCATCGAGTTCCCCGGTTGGGACTGCTTGCCCTATGATCGGGTCTCGCCCAACGCCGACATCTCGGCCCAGCGAATGGCGACGCTTGCCGGGCTGGTTCACGGCATGCCCGACCGCTTCATTCTGCTGACCACGCTCACCGCGGCGACACAGCGGGTGCCTGCGCGTGACGTCCTGCGGGATGCGGCCTTCACCGCGCGCGTGGGCGACCGTGTGGACGAGGCTGCCTTGCGCGGTTTTCTGGTCAGGATGGGATTTGTGCAATCGCCGACCGTGACTGAACCGGGCGATTATGCCATCCGGGGCGGAATCATTGACATTTTTCCACCAGGTGAGGGCGGACCCGTTCGGCTGGACTTTTTCGGCGATACGCTGGATGGCGCACGCCGGTTCGACCCGGTCACGCAGCGCACGACCGATACTTTGAAGACAGTGGAACTGGCTCCTGTCTCCGAGGTTATTCTGGACGACGCCGCGATCACGCGGTTCCGCCAGAACTACCGTTTGGAGTTTGGCGCGGCGGGCACGGACGATCCCCTGTACGAAGCGGTTAGCGCGGGGCGGAAACACGCGGGCGTCGAGCATTGGCTGCCATTCTTTCACGAAAAGCTGGAAGGGCTTTTCGATTATCTGCCGGGTGCGACGATCCTTCTGGACGACCAGACCGAGGCAAGTCGCATTGCCCGCTGGGAGGCGATTGCCGACCAGTATGACGCCCGGCGCGAGGCGATGACTGCAAAGGGCCGGGTCGATACGGTTTATAAACCTGCACCGCCAGAAGCGCTTTATCTGAATGACGCGGGCTGGACTTCGGCGCTTGGCGACCGACGGGTTCTGCAACTGGCGGTGCTGCCGCAGCCCACCGGATCGACAGTGCTGGATGCAGGCGCGCGCGTCGGGCGCGAATTCGCGCCCGAGCGGCAGGCCGAAAGCGTGAGCCTCTTCGGTGCGCTCGCCGATCACATCCGGGCCAGGCGCGACGCGGGGCCGGTTCTGCTGGCGTCCTATTCCGACGGTGCGCGGGAGCGGCTGCAGGGTCTTTTGGAAGACAGCGGCGTTTCGGACGCCAAGCCGGTGGAGCATTTCCGCGATCTGGGGAACACGGGCGTCTATCTGGCGGTCTGGCCCCTGGAACATGGGTTCGAAACTGCTGACGGGCTGACCGTTATCTCGGAACAGGATGTGTTGGGCGACCGCCTGATCCGCCAGCCCAAGAAGCGGCGGCGCGCGGATGACTTCCTGACCGAAACCCGGTCGCTGACGCCTGGCGATCTTATCGTTCACGTCGACCACGGCGTTGGCCGCTACATGGGGCTGGAAGTGGTCGAAGCACTTGGGGCCCCGCACGAGTGCATACATCTGGAATACGCGGGCGGCGACCGGTTGTTCCTGCCGGTCGAGAACATCGAACTGCTCAGCCGCTATGGCCACGAAGAGGGCTTGCTCGACCGCTTGGGCGGTGGGGCGTGGCAGGCCAAGAAGGCCAAGCTTAAGGAACGCATCCGCCAGATCGCCGACAAGCTGATCCGCGTCGCTGCGGAACGTCATCTTCGGAAAGCGCCCGTGTTAGAGCCTGTTCCGGGCGCCTGGGACAGCTTCGCGGCGCGCTTTCCCTATCAGGAAACCGACGATCAGCTGAAGGCGATCACCGATACGCTGGAAGACCTTGCCGCCGGGCGTCCGATGGACCGCCTGGTCTGCGGTGATGTGGGCTTCGGCAAAACCGAGGTGGCGATGCGCGCCGCATTCGTCGCGGCCCTCGCGGGCGTACAGGTGGCGGTGATCGCGCCCACGACGCTTTTGGCGCGACAGCACGCGGCGAGCTTCAAGGAACGCTTCCGGGGTTTTCCAGTGCAGATCCGGCAGCTTTCGCGCTTTGTCTCGGCGAAAGAGGCCGAGGCGACCCGCGACGGGCTGGCGCGTGGCACCATCGACATCGTCATCGGCACCCATGCCGTGCTGGCGAAGGGCGTGCGGTTCGCGAACCTCGGACTTTTGATCGTCGATGAAGAACAGCACTTCGGCGTCGGCCACAAAGAGCGGCTGAAAGAGCTTCGCTCCGACATTCACGTGCTCACGCTGACCGCCACGCCGATCCCGCGCACGTTGCAGCTTTCACTGACGGGCGTGCGGGACCTCTCGATCATCGGCACGCCGCCGATCGACCGGCTTGCGATCCGCACCTATGTCAGCGAGTTCGACACGGTGACGTTGCGCGAGGCGCTTCTGCGCGAGCATTACCGGGGCGGACAGACGTTCTTCGTGGTCCCGCGCATCGCCGATCTGCCGGAGATCGAGGACTGGTTGAAGACGGAAGTGCCCGAGGTCAGCTTCGTCGTCGCGCATGGGCAGATGCCTGCGGGCGAATTGGACAGCAAGATGAACGCCTTTTACGACGGCAAGTTCGACGTGCTTCTGGCGACGACCATCGTGGAGTCGGGCCTCGATATTCCGACGGCGAACACGATGGTGGTGCACCGGGCGGATATGTTCGGCTTGGCGCAGCTATACCAGATCCGGGGGCGGGTCGGGCGCTCGAAGACCCGCGCCTATGCCTATCTGACGACGAAACCGCGCTTGAAGCTGACGCCACAGGCCGAAAAACGGCTCCGCGTCCTGGGTTCGCTCGACAGCCTTGGCGCAGGCTTTGCGCTGGCGAGCCAAGATCTGGACATTCGGGGCGCAGGCAACCTTTTGGGCGAAGAGCAGTCGGGCCACATCCGCGAGGTCGGCTACGAGCTTTACCAATCCATGCTGGAAGAGGCGATTGCCAAGATCAAGGCGGGCGAGATGGAGGGGCTGTCGGAGGCCGACGACCAATGGGCGCCACAGATCAATCTGGGCGTGCCGGTCCTGATCCCCGAAGCCTACGTGCCCGACCTGGACGTGCGGCTCGGGCTTTACCGGCGGCTGTCCAGCCTGACGACCAAGGTGGAACTCGAAGGCTTCGCCGCCGAACTGATCGACCGCTTCGGGCCGCTCCCGCGCGAGGTGAACACGCTTCTGCTGGTGGTGCGCATCAAGGCCGAGTGCAAGAAGGCTGGCATCGCGCGGCTGGACACCGGGCCCAAGGGCGCGACAATCCAGTTCCACAACGACAAGTTCGCAAATCCCGAGGGTCTCGTAACCTTCATCCAGGACCAGCGGGGCCTTGCTAAGGTCAAGGACAACAAGATCGTCGTGCGCCGCGACTGGAAGAAGACCAAGGACCGTGTTCAGGGCGCTTTCGCCGTCGCCCGCGATCTGGCGGCCCAGAACAAGCCGGTGGCTTTGCAGAAATCCTAATCCCGGCTGTCGTATAGTGCGCGGGCCTTTGCGACAGCCTCGCGCCGTTCAAGTGCCCATGCGGCCAGAGGTTGAAGCATGTCGCACAGGCTTTGGCCAAGCTCGGTCAGTTCATAGTCTACGCGCGCCGGTATGGTGGGCGTGACTGTGCGGGTCACATAGCCGTCGCGTTCCAGTTTCCTGAGGGTCTGTGTCAACATGCGTTTGGAGATATCCGGGATTGCGTTGTTGATCTCGGAAAACCGGTGCCGCC
>JASJDQ010000005.1 GCA_030065075.1 Paracoccaceae bacterium
CGCCGCTATGCCAGCGTCCATGTCGAAGCCTGGCAAGATCACAAGATCCGTCCGTTCGCGCAAGGCACGGGGCATTTCCTGATGCCTGCCGATCTGTGAGCCGCCAGCGAGAGATCACGCAAAAACGCGTTCTTGGCATTGCTGTGCCCATCGTGCTGTCGAACGCAACAGTGCCGCTCTTGGGCTTGGTGGACACAGGCGTCGTTGGCCAGTTGGGGGACCCTGTACCCATCGGCGCTGTTGGAATTGGCGCAATCATATTGTCGGCCATCTATTGGCTCTTTGGCTTCTTGCGCATGGGCACCACCGGCCTGACCAGTCAGGCGCTGGGAGCCGAAGATCAGGGCGAGGCAGATGCGCTTTTGACACGCGCGCTGATGATCGGGTTCGGAGGTGGCCTCGCTTTGGTCCTGCTGCAGTGGGCGATTATCCCAGCGGCCTTCTGGATCTCGCCTGCATCGCCAGAGGTCGAGGCGTTGGCGCGCGATTACATGGCAATACGCATCTGGTCCGCGCCCGCGACGATTGCCCTCTTCGGGATCACCGGCTGGCTGATCGCAGCCGAGCGCACGCGAGCGGTTTTGCTGCTTCAGGTCTGGATGAACGGGCTGAATATTTTTCTGGATCTGCTTTTCGTCCTGGGTCTTGGCTGGGGTGTCAGTGGTGTCGCCTTCGCCACGTTCCTGGCGGAGTGGAGCGGTTTGGGCCTGGGCCTATGGCTTTGCCGCGATGCCTTTGCCCGGCCATTCTGGAATGATCGGGCCCGGGTGCTGGACAGCGCAAGACTGATGCGCATGGCCGCCGTCAATAGCGACATCCTGCTGCGTTCGCTGGCTTTGGAGTCTGTTTTCGTATCATTCATGTTTTTTGGAGCACGCGCCGGAGACCTGCCTTTGGCGGCCAACCAGATCCTGCTGCAGTTTCTGCACGTGGCGGCCTATGCGTTGGATGGCTTCGCCTTTGCCGCCGAAACGCTGGTGGGACACGCGATGGGCGCCCGAAACCCGCGCCGACTAAGACGTGCAGCGCTTTTATCGTCGGCCTGGAGCGGAGCAATAGCCGTCCTGTTCGCATTGGGATTGGCGGTCTTTGGACCGGGGCTGATCGACCTGATGACCACATCCGACATCGTTCGCGAGACCACGCGCGAGTTCCTCCCTTGGATGATCCTCGCACCACTTCTGGGATTAGCGGCATGGATGCTGGACGGCATCTTCATCGGCGCCACTCGCACGGCAGACATGCGCAACATGACCGCGATATCAGCCATCGTCTATTTTCTGGCTGTCTGGGCGTTGATGCCAGCCTTTGGCAACCACGGGCTCTGGGCCGCGCTCATGATTTCATTCATCGCCCGAGCGGTTACACTTGGCTTGAAGTATCCAGCCCTAGAGCGCGCGGCTGCCTGAGGCACCGATTTCTGAACCAGAAATCGTTACGGAAAATGCATCACTTTCCGCCGCCCAGAATTTCCAGAACGGCTTCAGGCGGGCGACCGATCCGCGCCTTGCCATTTGCAAAAACAATCGGTCGTTCAATAAGCTTCGGATACGCCGCCATCGCCTCGAGGATGACGGCGTCTGAACTGTCCTTGGAAAGCCCTGCCGCCTTGAAGTTCGGCTCGCCGGTGCGCACCAAATCCATGGCGCAGAGACCAAGTCTTGCCAGCGCATCTGTCAGTTCGGCAGCCGTCGGTGGGTCTGACAAGTAGAGCCGGATCGTTGGCGCGATACCCCGTTCTTCAAGCAGAGCAAGTGTGGCGCGCGATTTCGAGCAGCGCGGGTTGTGCCATATCGTGGCGGTCAAAACCAATCCTCCACGCCCGTTCCGACAGCCTCGCTGACATTGCTGAACCCATCGTGTGCCAGCATCTCGTCCAACCCACGCGCAATCCTATAGGACAGTGACAAACCTCGGAACACCATCGCGGTGTAAAGCTGCACAAGGCTGGCCCCAGCCTTGATCTTGGCATAGGCGTCCGCCGCCGATGCCACACCTCCAACACCGATGAGGGGCATCTCGCCGCCTGTTTCCTTGTAGAGCCGCGCCAAGACGCGGGTCGATGGCACGAAAAGTGGGCGGCCGGACAAACCGCCCTTTTCGGCCCGGTGCCGCCCCTTCAGCCCATCGCGCGAAAGCGTGGTGTTGGTGGCGATGATCCCGGCAACGCCCGTTTCCTTTCCGACCCGCGCTATCTCTGCAATTTCGGCATCTTCCAGATCAGGTGCGATCTTAAGGAACACCGGGACCTTGCCGCTTTCAGCCAGAACACCTGCCAAGAGCGCTTGGAGCGCTTCCTTTCCCTGGAGATCGCGGAGCTTTTCGGTGTTCGGGGACGACACATTCACGGTCGCGAAATCGACCAGCGTTCGCGTGACCTTCATTACCTTGGCGTAGTCGGCTGCCCGATCCTCGCTGTCCTTGTTGGCGCCGATATTCAGTCCTACGGGGATGCCTTCGGGCCGATTGGCAAGCCGATCAGCGATGGTTTCAACGCCGTCATTGTTGAAACCGAAACGATTGATCGCCGCCTTGTCTCTTCTCAGGCGGAAAAGCCTGGGACGCGGATTGCCAGGCTGGGCCCGAGGTGTCGCCGCTCCAACTTCGATGAACCCGAACCCGGCCTGCATGAGCGGCGCCAGAGCCGTGGCGTTCTTGTCGAAGCCTGCCGCCAACCCGACCGGGTTCGGCATCGACACCCCAGCGACGGATGTCTTCAGCCTTGGTGACTCGACCGGTCCATACAAAGGGGCAAACGGCGTGTGCAGTCCACGCAGCGCCAGATCATGGGCGACCTCGGGATCGAGCCAATTCAGAGCGGCGACGCTCAGGCGTTCAATCACGAGAGCAGCCCTTTGAAATCATGTTTGCCGTTCTTGAGGCGCAGGTCGCGCGCAAATAGCACATCGCCGGCGACGAGTTCACGGTAGAGATGCGGGAACAACGCACCGCCCCGCGAAGGCTCCCATATCAGGTCACTCCCCAAGGTGTCTGCGTCGAGCCCGAGCAGCTTCAGATCACCTTCGCCGTTGAAATGCTTCGCTGCAGTTTCTTCCACCTGCTCGCCGGTTGAGAAATGAATGTAGCCATCTGCCAAATCGACAGGTGCACCACGCGTTCGGCCGGCGCTGATGAAATCGGCATATTCGTCGGGTCGGAATATTTTGTAGATGATCGTCATGCGAACGTCCGGGTGGTTCGCTTCTCTTTTGACACCTTGCCCGGATGACGGCAATCTTGATTGAAAGAATCCGATAGGGGGATCCTAGATATGCTCAGAAAAATGCTCATGAGCGCTGCGGCACTTGTCGTGAGCGCACCGATAGCGGTAGCCGACTACTCGATCACCATCCTGCATACGAACGACTTTCATGATCGCTTCGAGCCGATCAATCGCTTCGATTCAGGCTGCAACGAAGAAGACAATGCAGAAGGCAAGTGCTTCGGCGGCATGGCGCGCATTGTGACGGCGGTTGAGGCTGCCAAGACTCGCCACGACAACTGGCTATTGGTGGACGCCGGCGATCAGTTCCAAGGCACGCTGTTCTACCAGTTCTACAAGGGTGATGTGGCGGCCGAGATGATGAACAAGCTGGGCTACGACGCGATGGCCATCGGCAACCACGAGTTCAACCACGGCCCCGAGAACCTCGCTGCCTTTGTCGAAAAGGCAAACTTCCCCGTCTTGATGTCGAATGCCGATCTGTCCATGGAACCAGCGCTGAAGGACCTTGTCCTTAAGTCGACCGTCATCGAGAAGGCTGGACAGCGCATCGGCCTTGTGGGTGTCACGCCGCGCAACAACGACGAGCTAAGCTCGCCCGGGCCGAACATTGTCTTCACCGATCCTTCGCCCGCCATTCAGGCCGAAGTCGACGCGCTGACGGCGGATGGTGTGAACAAGATCATCGTTCTCAGCCATTCGGGATATCCAACCGACAACGTGATCGCACTGAACACGACCGGTGTCGATCTGATCGTCGGCGGGCATTCTAACACATTTCTGTCGAACACCGACGAAGACGCGGACGGTCCCTATCCGGATACCGTGAACGGTGTTCCGATTGTCCAGGCCTATGCTTATGGCAAATATCTGGGCGAGTTGGAGATCACCTTTGACGACGCTGGCGAAGTCGTTTCGGCAACAGGCGAACCCATCCTTCTGGACGCGACCGTTTCGGAAGATGAGACCACAAAGGCGCGGATCGCCGAACTTGCAGGGCCGCTCGACGAGATCCGGAACGAAGTCGTCGCTGAAGCTGCCGAGCCCATCGAAGGGGATCGCAGTTTCTGCCGTGCAGTGGAATGCCCGATGGGGAATATTATCGCCGATGCCATGCTGGACCGCGTGAAGGATCAAGGCATCGAGATCGCCATTCAAAACGGTGGAGGCATTCGTGCAAGCATTGACGCAGGCCCGATCACTAAGGGCGAGGTCCTGACGGTTCTGCCGTTCCAGAACACGCTTTCCACCTTTCAGGTGAGTGGCACCACGATCCTGGCAGCACTTGAAAACGGGGTGAGCCAGGTCGAGGAAGGCGCGGGCCGCTTCCCACAGGTCGCGGGCATGACATTCACCGTCGATCTGAGCCAAGCGCCAGGTAGCCGGATCAGCGACGTCATGGTTGGTGGCGCCGCGCTGGAAGCAGAAAAGATGTATGGCGTGGTATCGAACAACTATGTCCGAAACGGTGGTGACGGCTATGATATGTTCGTCGGCGCCGAGAACGCCTATGATTTCGGGCCGGACCTGGCGGATGTGACGGCCGAATATATGGCAGCGCAGGGCCCCGTTACGCCCTACACGGACGGTCGGATCACGATCAAGGAATGAAAACTGTTCTGGCCGTCGCACGAATGCGGCGGCCATTTACCCACGTGAAGAGTGGGTGAACGCTCCGGAAAAAGGCTAGGCCCGACCTGCCGTTGATGACAATGTCAGTGGATCAACGCCCAAGGTCTTCAGAGCCCCTTCCCACTTCGCGTCGTCATCAAGGCCAAAGACCAGTTCGGGTTTGGCCTCGCACGTAAGCCAGCCGTTCTGCAGGATCTCGTCCTCCAATTGCCCTGGTCCCCAGCCGGAATACCCAAGCGCCAACAGCGCCGAGCTGGGTCCGTCCCCGCGGGCGATCGCCTCCAACACATCCAGCGTCGCGGTCATACCAAAGGTGTCGGTCACTTTCAGCGTCGCAGCGTCTGCTTCGTAATCGCCAGAGTGCAGCACAAACCCTCGCTCGTTCTCCACAGGCCCACCGAAGTGCACACGAATATCACGTTGCGCCGGGCCAACGTTGATATCCAACTGCTCGAGCAAAGAATCGAACTCCAGTTCGCGACTGGGTTTGTTAATGATCAGGCCCAACGCGCCGTCGGCAGAATGAGCGCACATAAAAACAACGCTTCGCTCGAAGCGCGGATCGCCCATGCCCGGCATGGCGATCAGTAGTTGTCCGTCAAGATGTGCGAATTGATCGGCCATAATAACCAGATTGGCGTATTGTCAGCGCACATCAAGGGATAGAACGCAACAATCACAAAGCATTACCGTAATGTGATTTCCCTGTTTCGGGGCTTCCGGGCTATGTGACGCATATGTTAAAGGCCGGATTACTCTTTGTTTTCTTAGGATTTGCTGCGGCCGCGTCGGCGCAGTCCTTCTCCGGTGCCGCCACCGGCGAGATCCTGAGCGGGTGGCGAGAATCTGATGGACGCCACATTGCGGGACTGTCCGTCCGGCTGGCGCCCGGGTGGAAAACCTACTGGCGCACACCGGGCGAAGGCGGGATTCCCCCACGCTTCAACTGGTCCGGGTCACGCAATTTGGCAAGCGTCAATGTCATGTTTCCAATCCCGAAAGTGTTGGATCAGAACGGTCTACGTTCCATCGGCTATGACCGTGATGTGGTGTTCCCGCTATTCGTCCACGCCAATGACGATGCGCAGCCGGTGGCATTGCGGGGCGAGATCGAGATTGGCGTCTGCGAAGAGATTTGCATTCCCATGACGCTGACGCTTTCGGCGCTTCTTCCCGCGAACGGGGCGCCGGATGCCCGTATCTCGGATGTCATTCGGAACCAGCCAAGAAGCGCAGGCTCCTTTTCCTGCGAGATTGAGCCCATACCCGACGGATTGCGGTTGCGGGCTGTGACCACTGCGCCAGCGATCCGCGCCGAAATTGTCGTCATTGAACCCAGTGAAGCTGGCATCTGGACCTCTCCATCCAAAACAAAGCGTAGCGGACAACAGCTCGTCGCAGAGGTGGAAATGGTGTCTCCAACCGCCAAGCCTTTTGCCTTGGCGCGAAATGCCATTCGGATGACCGTGATTGGCGAAGGCCAAGCTGTCGAGATGTTGGGTTGCCGCTGAACGGCCTATGACCGCGCGGCCATAGCAAAGCGCAGACTGGCCAAGGCCCACAGCAGCAATGCCCAGGCCGCAGACCCGGCAATGAACATCAATAGGGCTGTCGGCAGTTCAGTCCCACCACCCAGCACCTCAGGCAAAGAGCCTGAAACCATGACAGAGCCCATCGTGGCCGCGAAGATAGCCGCGGTCCCTGCAATCCCCAAGATTAGAAGGGGTGCCAGACCCGGTGCGCGATCTGCGGGAGCAAGCCCACGACGGAAAGCGCGTGCGTTTCGCCCCAGATCGTGACCGATGGCCAAAAGCGATGGCACGACGAGCAGCACAAGCACCAGACCGAAACCCAGCCCGTACGTCAGCGTGATCACTGTCGGGCGCAGGAACTGGGCTTGCTGCGAGCTTTCGTAAAGCAGTGGCGTCAGGCCCAGTACCGTCGTCGCTGTCGTCAGGAAGACGGGGCGCAATCGATCGGCAGCGCCGTCTATGATCGCTGGGATAAGGCCCCGGTCTTCGGCGTACTCGTCGACGGTCGTTACCAAGACAATGCTGTCATTGATGATAATGCCGACCATGCCGATCAGACCGACGACCGAGAACATCGAAAGTGGCACGTCCCAAGCGTAGTGCCCCCAGATCGCTCCGACCAAGCCAAAGGGAATGATCGCCATGACCACGAAAGGTCGCGACCAGCTCGCGAAGACCCAAGAGAGTGTCAGGTAGATCCCGGCCAGGCACAACACCAGGCCCGTCATGGCGTCGGACAGGAATTCACGCTCCTGTTCGGCAAGGCCAGACATATAGGTAGAGATACCGAAGTCTTCTTCCAGCTTCGGCAGGATCTCGGATTGAAGTTCTTCGGTGATCTCGGTCGCGCGGTCGGCATCGTCTTCCGAGATGTCACCAGTGACGGAGATGACCTGGATGCCGTTCTCGCGCCGTATGACCGAGAAGCCCGTCTGGCGTTCGACGGTGACAATGTCGGCGAGCGGGACATAGACCCCCTCGCCCGTCGTTGACGGACCAGTGCGCACCAACAGACGCTCTAGAAAGTCTGCCGTCAACTCGCCGCTCGGCAACTCCACACGGATCGCCGCTGTCCGCGGGCCGTCGGGATACGTTGCAGCCTCGATCCCGTTGAGGCGCGCGCGTAGGGTCTGACCAAGATCGTCAATGGTGAGACCCAGGGCCTGACCCTGGGGCGTCAGCTCAAGGATCAGTTCTTCCTTGTCGTAGGACATTGAGTCCTCGATGGCCGAGATCTCGCCATACTGCGCGAGTTGAGCCTTGAGCGCCTCGGCGGCCTCTTTCAGCGTTTCGGCAGAGGCGCCCGACAGTTCGATATCGATGGAGTCGCCGCCCGGACCCGAGCGCCAGCCGCGGAAGCTGACGGTCTCCAGCAAGGGGTGGCGCGGAACGGCATCTTGCAGCTCGGCAACGAAGGCGAAGCTGGAATAGGGCCGCAGGTCGGCATCGATCAGTTCAATCGCAATCGAGCCAAGCTCATCCGGCTCTTTCGTTTCTTGCCCCGCCAGTCCGCGCCCGCTGGTCCCCCCGATCTCTGCCAGTGCAAACTGGATCGGATTGCGGCCGTGTTCTTCTTCGTACTGCTTGCCCAAATCCTCGACGGTCTTCTGAAGTGTCCGCATGAATTCATAGGTGTTTTCGCGCGTCGCGCCCGGCACCATGGCGAAGTTGCCGGTGACCGAGCTTCGTTCGGGAGCGTTGAAGAAACGCCATTGAACATCACCTTGCAGGAACAGCGCCGCCTGGCTGGCCAGCGCCACGAAAGCCATCGCGATGACCGGATAGCGCGCCCAGATGACGCATGCGATGAATGGTCGAAAGAGCGTTTCGCGGAACCACCGGAAACCCTTGTTTATTTGGCGCGACGGCCAGTCATACCAGTGTTCCTTCGCCGTATGCGTCAGGGCATGGCGCATGTGGTTGGGCAGGATCAGGAAGCATTCGATCAGCGATGCGACAAGGACCATGATCACCGTGACTGGGATGTCGATGATCAGGCTGCCGAAGCGCCCGCCGACGAAGGTCAGGGCGAAGAAGGCAATGATGGTCGTGATAGTGGCCGAAAAAACCGGGGTGAACATGCGTTTGGCTGCGTTTTCCGCCGCGGTTGTCGGATCCTCGCCCAGACGGCGTGCGCGGAAGTCGGCATGTTCGCCAACGACGATGGCATCATCCACGACGATGCCCAGCGTGATTATCAGCGCAAAGAGCGAGATCATATTGATCGTCATGCCCGCGACAAACATGATCGCGATTGTCGCAGTCATAGCGACCGGGATGCCGATGGCTACCCAGAATGCCGTGCGGGCGTTCAGGAACAAGAACAGCAGGATAAGGACAAGGCCCAGGCCCATTAGGCCGTTGTCCAATAGGATGTTCAGGCGGCTTGTGATAGTTTCCGCAAGCGTCCGGATCAAAGTGATTTCGACACCTTGAGGCAGGGTCGTTTCCATCTGCGCCGCGACCTCTTCGACGGTGCGCTGCATGCCAATGGCATCGCCGGTAGCCGAGCGGTCGACACGGACGGAAATCGCTGGATCGGGACCGACGAAATAGGCGCGTTCGCGATCGACGCCTTCGACCTGAACGCGGGCCACATCGCCGATTGTCAACTGAGTGCCATCCGAAGACGACCGCAGCACAATGGCGGCGATCTGATCCGCCGAGCGCTTGGCGACGCCCGTACGGACACGCGCCGCGCCTGACACGTCGCCCGCCGGGTCGGCTTCGGCCTCGGCGGAAATGGCATTGGCGATCTCGCGCATCGTCAGATCGTGGCGGATCAGGTCAAGCGAGGTGACTTCCACAATGGTCTCGGGTGCAGCCAATCCCCTAATTGTCGTGCGCGTAATCCCTTCGGTGAAGAGGCGCGAGACGAACTCATCGGCGAAATTGGCCAGCTGGTCGGTGCCAACAGGTCCCTTGATCACAACATCCGTCACGCGATCCGACCAACGGCGGCTGATGATCTCGGGGGCTTCCGCGTCCGACGGCAGGTTGTTCACGTCGCTTAATGCGGCGAGGACATCTTCATTGGCTTGCGCCATGTCCCAGCCGGGTTCGAACTCGAGCGTGATGTACGCGTTTCCTTCCCGTGAGGTGCCCTCTGTTTCCGTGACACCATCGACGCTCTGCAGCGCTGGTTCCAGAACCTGAACGATCGCGGCATCGACATCGCCCGCGCCGGCCCCGTCCCAGGACACGGAAACGTTGATATCGTCGACGATGACATCTGGAAAGAACTGCGCCCGCATCTGCGGTGCCGCCCAGAGCCCGGCGAGGACGAGGACAAGCAGCAACAGGTTCGCCGCCGTTCTGTGGCGCGTGAAATAAGAGAGTATGCCACCGGTCGCCCGTCCAAGATCGCGTGCCATGTGCGTCCCTAGTTCATCCGGCTTTCAATTCGTTCGATCATCCGTGCCGGAACCTTGTCCTTCTGGAGTTGACCCAGAACACGCTCTTTTGCCTCGGCTGGCATCCGCTGATTGCCTTCGACGAAGGCGACCAGTTTGGCCCGCCGTTCGGGGTCAAGTTCAACCAGATCGGGCCCCTCGGGCGCTTCGGCCCCGCCTGGGCGAATCGGCCTGATACGAATACCTGCGCCCAGAAGCGGCGTACGTTCGGCGACAACCTCGCGTCCCGCAAGCCCGCCCGCGCGTACGATCACATCATCGCCTTCGCGGCGCAGAAGCTCGACTTCGGCCACTTCCAACCGGTCTTCCTCACCCACGGTCAAAACGGTGCCTGCCGCGTCAACGGCGGTCGAAGGCAAACGCACGACACGCTCCAATGGCGGTTCGCTGATCTTGACCGTGACGAAATCGCCGGGCCGGAAACCGGGCGCGTCGGCGAGGCGCGCGAAGAGCAGACGTCCGGTTTGGCCTTCGCCCACCGCCGCGCTTTCACGGCTGACCTTGCCCTTTGCCTCCAGGTCGACACCAAGGATGTCGATGGCCGCCGTGACATCGGCCCCGATCAGGCGTCCACCTTCGTACACGAAGCGCGCGTATTGCGGCGTCGACAGCCGGAACGTGACCTCAAGCGCAGACGGATCGATCAATTCAGCCAGCGTTTCGCCCTGGCTGACCAGGCCGCCTTCGACGATGTTGACGTTGTTCAGAACGCCGGTGAACCCGGCCTGCACTTCGGTGTCCGCCAAGTCGCGCTGGGCATCGGCCAGGGCGATATTGCGGCGCTGCAACATCGTGCGCGCCTGATCGATCCGAGCCTCGGCGGCGGCGGCGGCCTGACGGCGGGACAGAAGTGACTGGTTGGCCGAAGACAGCGCAAGTTCGGCTGTTTCGACGGCAGCCGTCGAGCCGACGCCACGGTCAAGCAAATCCTGCTGCCTGGTCAAGGCGCTGGCCCGCAACCGCGCCTGGTCTTCGGCAGCGACGACTTCATCCTTTGACAGAAGCAGCGTGCGTTCGGCGTCGCGCAGGTCGGCTTCAGCCTCGGCCTTGTCCGCTGTGGCGGTATCGAGTGCGGCCTGCGCGTCAGCCGGGTCAATCCGGAGGAGCAGGTCACCCGCTTCAACAGCGCCGCCTTCTTCGAAGACCTCGGAAAGCCAGATGACCTCGCCCGCGGCAGACGCGCGAAGCTGCAACGTTCGACTGGAGCGTACCTCGCCAAAAGTCGTCAGGACGGGACTGATGGTTTCTGGCTGCACGGCAACCACATTGGCCGCAAAGACTCGTTCCCGCGCCGGACGGTTTTGGGTTTCCTTGCTCCACCGCGCTTCCAGTGACTGCCAGACCGTGAATCCGGCAAAGGCCATCAACCCGAAGGTGATGGAAAGAAGAAAAAGACCGACGATAGATCGACGTATGAAGCGCACCAAGGGCCTCCGCGCGTGGAAAACGTGCCTATTATGTATGTTTTTGCCCGGCTTTGGCAAAAGACCTGCGTAACAAACGCGTGGGCGCGCTATTTCCGTCGCAGATGTTCGTCAAGACGCGGCATTATTTCAACGAAATTGCAGGGACGATGCCGGTAATCGAGTTGCAGCGAAAGGATTTCGTCCCAAGCGTCCTTACATGCGCCGGGCGACCCCGGCAAAGCGAAGAGATACGTGCCGTTTGCTACGCCGCCACAAGCGCGAGATTGGACCGCCGATGTCCCTATCTTGGCCATAGAAACATGGGTGAATACAGTGCCGAAGGCTTCGATTTCCTTCTCATAGACGTCGCGGTGCGCTTCGACGGTCACGTCGCGGCCGGTGAGGCCCGTTCCGCCTGTGGATAGGATGACGTCGATCCCGTCATCCGTGCTCCACTCCCGAAGGATCCCCGCTATCTGCGCACGTTCATCAGGCACGATGTCACGCCTTGCCAGAATGTGGCCCGCAGCTTCAATACGTTTGACAAGGGTGTCACCGGATTTGTCATCTTCGACTGACCGCGTGTCGCTGACGGTCAGCACAGCAATCCGGACCGGGACGAAGTCTTTGGTCTCGTCGATACGGCTCATTGTGGCCTCAGCCTTGATTTCAGGTTCAGAAGATCAGCCCAGGCTTCGCGCTTCGCTTCGGGCGTGCGCAACAGGTAAGCAGGGTGGAACATCGGCAAGACAGGCTTGCCGAAAGCCTCGGCCCAAGTGCCGCGCAGCCGCGTGATCCCGCGTTTGCCCAGCAGGGCGTGGCAGGCGTGGTTGCCCATTGCGACGATCAAATCGGGGTCGATTAGCTCGATGTGACGGGTCAGAAACGGCAGCATCATTGCCATTTCCTCTGGTTTCGGATCGCGGTTCTGGGGCGGCCGCCATGGCAGGACGTTCGTGATGTAGAGCGCGTGTTCCCCATCGGGCGAGATGCGTGACAAACCGATGTGGCTGAACATCAAATCCAATAGCTGCCCTGCACGACCGACAAAGGGCTTGCCCTGCAAATCCTCGTCGCGCCCGGGTGCCTCACCAATGATCATGACCCGCGCCTTGGGTTGACCGTCGGCAAACACAAGCTGGCGGGCGCCCAGTTTCAACTCGCAAAGATCATAACCTTCCATTGCGACCTTAAGTGCATCCAGAGAACTGGCCTGCTCGGCAAGGCTGCGCGAAACTGCGACGGCATCGACTGAAGGTGCGGCCATTTCGGATTTTGGCGCAACGGGGTCGGGCTTTGCCACCGCAACCGTGCGGTCGACAGGTTTGGGCAGGATCGCTTCGTCAACGCCCATGGCCAACTGCCATTCAAGCGCCGCGCGCATCTCCCAATATCCCATCTCGGCCATCAATCCGCAGTCACCCCCAAGACGAAGTCCATCACCTTTTCCACAGACATCTCGCAGGGTTTCAGAAGCGTTTCCCCGCCCGTCAGGCGATAGACATTGAAACTGACATAGTCGTTCCCGCCCAACTCCTCGGCTTCCAGCTTCTGGCTGCGACCCGTGACGAGGATGGATTTAACGATGCGGTATCGTTTGCCATCGTAGGTACCACCGTAGGCGCCCCTCGGCAGGTTGTCGAAAGCAGCCAGAAAGGCATCGTGATCTCTCATCCGCTGTTTGACCCTACTCTGGCTTCCGTGCCTGCGCGTAGGCGGGAGATATTCTCGCGATGCCGCCAGGCAAGAAGTGCCGACATGGCCAATATAACCAGGAAAGTATTCCAACCACCGCCCAGCAGAGCCACAAGCGGCATCATGGCCGCGGCCATCAGGGCCGAGAGCGATGAATAGCGCGTCAACACGAAGGTCGCGAGCCAGAACACACACGCTATGGCGCCAAGCATAAATGCCAAACCAAAAAGTGCGCCAAGGTAGGTTGCAACGCCTTTGCCTCCCTTGAAACTAAGAAACGCTGAATAACAATGCCCGAGGAACGCGAAAAAGGCCGCAGCCAGTGCACCATCTTCACCAGTCAGCGCGCGCGCCACGACAACGGCGATCAGTCCTTTGGCCGCATCCAGAAGAAGGGTTGCCAGCGCTGCCCCTTTCGACCCGGTCCGGAGCACGTTCGTAGCTCCGATGTTCTTCGATCCGATGGACCGAGGATCCGGCAAGCCCATGGCCTTCGCGACGATCAGTCCAAACGGAACCGAACCAAGAATGAACGCCAGAATGGCGACGGCTAAAAGGACAAGGGGCGAGGTCTCAAAGATTGTCATAGGCGCATTCTGAGTTGTGCAGCAAAGCTACGACGGAGCCAGCACTGCCACAAGCCTGCATCACGGCGATGGCCAGACGCGATTGCCGCTGATCCAGGTACCCAGCACCTTGCCTTCCATCCGCGCCTCGTCAAACGGAGTGTTCTTGGACTTCGAGAGTAGCTGGAACCGGTTCAGCACAAACGGCGCATCGGGATCGAACAGGACGAGGTCTGCGGGTGCGTCGGACCGCAATCGTCCGGCGTCCAGACCAAGGCGCTTGGCCGGATTCAGCGAAAGCGCCCTCCAGAGCGTCGGCAGATCCATATACCCGCCGTGAACCAGTCGCATCGCAGCAGGCAGCAGCGTCTCGAGCCCGATTGCGCCTGACGCGGCTTCTTCGAAGGGTAGGCGCTTCGATTCTTCGTCCTGAGGCGTGTGCATCGAGGAAATCACATCGATCAGACCGCTTGCCACAGCCTCGACCGAGGCAACCCGGTCGCTTTCCGCACGAAGGGGTGGCTTGACCTTAAAGAAGGTCCGGAAATCGCCAACATCGAGCTCATTCAAGGTGAGGTGATGAATCGAGACACCGGCTGTCAAATCCAGACCCGCCTCTTTCGCACGCTCCAAACGGCGAAGAGCACGCGCCGTCGTGACCTGATCGGCGTGGTATCGCGCGCCCGTCATTTCGACCAAAGCAATGTCGCGATCAAGACCCATGCGTTCGGCCATGGGGGAGACAGTTGGCAGTCCCTTGAGTGCTGCGAACTTGCCGCTGGTTGCGGCTGCACCCGCTGACAGAACCGGCTCTTGCGGGTGCCCCACGACAAGTGCGCCAAGCGACGCGGCATACGTCAAGCAGCGCGACAGCACCTTTGCGTCCTGCACAACGCGATCACAGTCAGTAAAGGCGACCGCGCCGGCATCCAGAAGAAATCCGATTTCGGCCATCTCACGGCCCTCGCGGCCACGCGTTAGCGCGGCCATGGGCATTACATTCACGGGCGCCGCTTCGTTTGCGCGGCGGCGTACGAATTCAAGCACCTCGGGCGTGTCGATGGCGGGAAGTGTATCGGGGCGCGTGACCATGGTCGTGACGCCGCCCGCGGCGGCAGCGCGTCCAGCGCTGGTAAAACTTTCCTTGTGGCGTTCGCCGGGCTCCGAGACTTTGACACCGATGTCAATAATGCCCGGTGCAAGACACTTGCCGGCGCAATCGACGACAGTGGCACCATCCATGCCCATGGCGCCGGCAATCTTTCCATCCGTAACTGCCAAGGTGCCGACCGTGTCGGTCCCCTTCTCAGGGTCGATCAGTCGGGCGTTCTTGAACAGAAGCGGCGTCATGGGGATGAGGTGTCAGAGAACAAGGAAAAGCACAAGTGCGGCGGCGAACAGAACGGCGAGCAGAACGAGCGCCCAATGACTACCTCTTCGGGACATCGGCGGAGGCGCTTCGCCCGTCGGCGAAAGCTGACCTTCTGCGGCGTCGGGCGACGTCATCTTGACCGGGGGATCCGGGCGCGGTTCGAAAAAGACACCGACGTATCTCAGGCCGGCATTTGGCTCGAGGGTTGTCGCTTTTCCCTTAAAGGCGCCCGAGGCCACGAGTATGACAAGTCCCGTCAGGGCGTCGAGAGCTGCTGACGTGCCCTTCAGATCGCTCATGGGAACGCCGTACCCTTCATGCAGATAGGCGGAAAGACCCATGCCGTCGAGTGCCTTGGACGGAAACACTTCAATCCGATTGGCATCAAGATCCAAGTCCTCTCCCAGCAGCTTGTGGACGTTCTTCGGCGTGATTGCTGCGTTGCCTTCCGGGTCAAGATCGGTGGTGAAAACACGGACGCCGCCGCGTTCGGACGACGGGATGTCGAAGGGATCGGTCATGTCAGACCAAAACCTCCTCCGACGCGCGTACGATCTTCAGGTTTCGCGCCAGGAGGTCCATTGCGGCCATCCGGACTGCAACGCCCATTTCCACCTGGTCCTGGATCACCGACCGGTTGATGTCATCGGCAATGTTTCCGTCGATCTCGACACCGCGGTTCATTGGTCCCGGGTGCATGACGATAGCATCCGGCTTGGCATAAGCCAGCTTTTCCGCATCCAGGCCGTAGCGGTGGAAATACTCGCGCTCGGACGGAATGAACGCGCCATCCATGCGCTCTTTCTGAAGGCGAAGCATCATGACGACGTCAGCGTCCTTCAAGCCTTCTTCCATCGTGTCATAGACCTCCACACCCCAGTCCGCCGCGTGCGATGGCATCAGCGTCGGCGGCCCGACAAGGCGGACGCGGTTCTCCATCTTGCCAAGCAGATGGATGTTGGAACGCGCTACTCGGCTGTGCGCAACGTCCCCGCAAATAGCCACCGTCAGGCGATGCAGACGGCCCTTGCTGTGCCGGATGGTCAGCGCATCCAGAAGCGCCTGCGTGGGGTGTTCGTGCCGTCCGTCTCCTGCGTTGAGGACCGCACAATGCACCTTCTGCGACAGCAGGCTCGCCGCACCGGAATGAGGATGGCGAACGACCAGCAAATCGGGATGCATGGCGTTCAGCGTCATGGCGGTGTCGATCAGCGTTTCGCCCTTTTTGACCGACGATGCCTCCATATGCATATTCATTACGTCCGCACCAAGCCGCTTTCCCGCGATCTCGAAACTGGCCTGAGTGCGGGTCGAAGCTTCAAAGAACATGTTGACCTGGGTAAGGCCCCGAAGCGCATCCGAGTGCTTGGTCTCGCTTCGGTTCAGGACCGAATAGGTGTCGGCTAGGTCCAGAATCGACGCGATCTCGTCCGGCGCGAGATGCTCGATCCCCAAAAGGTGACGGGCGCGAAAGGTCATGGCCGCTGTATAGGCGAGCCTGGGATCGCTGGAAATACATGTTGACAATTTCCGTAATATCAGTTATTTCAGTCATGACAGAAATTGGTGATGTAAATGAAACTAACACCGGCGATGCAGGATTTCATCCTCCACTGGGGAGAGATGGGCGCCAAGTGGGGCACCAACCGTTCGGTTGCTCAAATCCATGCGCTTCTTCACCTGAGCGACAAGCCCCTGCCTGCCGACGAGATCGCAGAAACACTGGGTATTGCCCGCTCCAATGTCTCGACCGGGTTGAAAGAACTCCAAACATGGAAACTGGTCAGCGTCGAGCGTCAATTGGGCGACCGACGGGACCACTTCACATCAATCCGCGACATGTTCGATCTGGCTCTTGTTGTCATCGAAGGGCGACGCGAACGGGAATACGCGCCTACGCTGGCCGCTTTGGAACGTGTGCTGGTCGAAGCCCGCGAAGACGGAACGCCCAAGGAAAACCTGGGCCGTATCGAGGAAACTCTGGAGACGATGCGCCTGTTCGATCGATGGTACGCCGACGTGGCGCGCCTGCCGAAAGCTGTTCATCTGGGTGCCTTGAAACTGGGGGCAAAGATCGCCCGCTTCATCCCGGGCGGAAAAAGCTCTTAAAAAAATTTGCCAGGAAATTTCAGTCATGACAGAAATAACTGTATATACCGACAAGCGTGAATCCCACCCTATACGTTGGAATGCTTTCATACTTGCTTTGGTGCTGGCACCGATCGTCGTCGGCATTCTGGGGATTTGGGCGGTCATTCCCGTCTTCGCAGTGATGTTAGGAGCCCCCACTTACATAGTCTTCGGAACGCCCGCGTTTCTCTTTGCCATTATGAAATACAACGCGGGTCCGCTGGGTTTGGCGTTTGCGGGCTTTCTTGCGAACCTTGCGGCTTACCCGGCCGTTCTGCTGCTGTACGGACCAGATACCGCAGAATTCATAACCTCCTTCGGATACGTCTTTGCCCCACTTTGGGGACTGATGTTCGGGTTTCTGTATCTGACGTTCCAAGCATTCGGGGAGCGGGCGTCATGAACCGCATCATTCCATTCGACATCAGCGGCGACGGCAGGGTGTTCGTGGTCATGGACGCAAACTGTCTACTCTGCGCAATGGGCGCACGCTGGATCGCCCACAATGATCGCCACGACGTCTTCCGCATCGTTCCCGCCGATTCTGCCTTGGGCGCGTCTTTGCTTCGGCGGCAAGGTCTGGACGAACTCGATCCCGAAAGCTGGCTTCTGATTGACGCCGTTGGCGCGCACCAATCGTTGGATGCGCTTATGCGCGCGGGAGTTCATCTTGGTGGCTTATGGCAGGTCTTGGGCGTTTTGCAGCTTCTGCCACGCTGCTGGAGAGACTGGCTCTACCACGTTGCGGCGCGTAACAGATATCGGCTCTTTGGCAAGGCCGACATGTGCCGGATGCCGGACCCAGCCATTCGGAGGCGACTGGTCCAATGACGTCTCTAACACCAGCACTTTATCCATCGCTTTTGGGCGACGCCTATGCGAACCTGCCCGCGCCGGTTCAAGCGTTGCATGGGACGCAGAGCCGACGCGTCTGGTCCGGGACGGCAAATGTCACACGCGGCAAAAACACGATTGCGAGGCTCATCGCTCGTCTCTTCGGGTTTCCACCGGACGCCGCGAGCGTGCCCTTGCGCATCACTTTCGACGCGGACGGGGACACAGAGCGGTGGACTCGCGACTTTGCCGGGCATGTACTGCGATCAGTGCAAAGCAGCGGAATAGGGCGAAACGAAGGTTTGCTTATAGAGCGGTTTGGACCGCTGAATGTCGCCTTGGCTCTTGCAGTCGAAGGCGACCGGCTCTGCCTGACCCCGCGTCGATGGTCGTTTCTCGGCGTCCCGTTGCCAAAGGCATTTCTGCCGACCGGGGAGAGCTTCGAGACTGCGCAAAACGGCCGTTTTCAATTCGATGTCGCGATCACGGCACCCGTTATCGGACTGATCGTGGCGTACCGGGGGGAGTTGGAGGAGTGTGATGATGACGATTGAAGCTGATTACGAGCGTTTCCAAAGCGAAGGCGAAACTATGGCCGGAGAGTTGGGCGACTTTCGGCAACGGGCACGCGCCTATCATCGGCTCTACCGGCACTCGAAGGGGAACTTCGCTTTTCCACTTCTGGCAGCGCATGGGGCGCTATGGGGCGCGGGACATATGCGGCGCGGGTTGTTCGTTAGCCGGGTTCTGTTGATGCTGTCGCCGCGACGTGGCGGCGCGACCGCACGCCTTGCGATGGTTGAGGACTTCACCAACGCCCTGAAAGAGATCAACCGGCAAGTCCTGATCAAGACCTATGTCGCCTATCAGATGACCCGGTATCACGCCGACGACCCACGGCTGGCCGAATACGTGGCACCCGAACTGAGCGCGCCTTTGGCAGCTTGCCACGAAGCGCGGCGATTGGGTCAAAGGCTTCCCGACGAGGATCGGCGCAACCTGTTCGAGGCTGCCTTCCTCTTTGAGCAGGACTTCGTCGTTGGACCGTCAATCGATGCCGCATTGCCGCAGTTCAACTGGCCGTTGGTGCGCGCCTTGGCGATGCGCCCACCGATAGGCTTTCGTTACTTCGGACCGTTGGAGCGCCTTTGGTTCGCCGATTTCTCGGACAAAGACGAACGCATCAAGCGGGGTCTGCAAGCCTACGATATCGCTGAACGGCAGGGTTGGGACTTTACGGAAGGCGCTCTGGCAAACTACCCATGCGAAAAGGGACAACGCCCCAAATTCCTGAACGCGTTCTGTCGCGCAGTTTGCCAGTAATCGTTTTGGAAGGCACCACAACCAGAGGCGTTTGCCCGCAAGAAAAACTGTTTGAAATAGCACGCACACACGGTCGCGCGCAGACACCCCTGATTGCAGCACATTCATAGTCGCCTGTAAGCATGTTGTGGGCAACCTGTGGATAACTACAAAATGTTGAGTGTTGCTGCGTTGCCGCAACGTCAATAGCTGTATTCGGCAAACACCCGCGTAACGTCCTGATCCCAATCAGAATTAAAGTGGCGGATCAATTCGTCCGCCGGCGTCTCGCCTGAGTCCAAAGTTTCCTTCAGGGCATTCAGAAAGTGGGTTTCGTCGGGCAAGAGCCCGCCCGCCCCTTCGCGTTTGCGGGCCTTCAGTCCGGCTTCGGCAATCGCAACGCACTCGCGCGCGATATCTGTCATGCTTATGCCGTTGACTTCAGCGGCAAGCCCATCGACCGATGCGGCAACGCGCAGACCTTCGCGCGTCTCAGTGTCCAACCCCTTGGCAAGATCCCACGCCGCATCCAAGGCGCCCTGATCATAAATCAAACCGACCCAGAACGCCGGGAGCGCGCAAAGCCGACGCCACGGACCGCCATCCGCGCCACGCATCTCTATGAATTTCTTGATCCGCGCTTCGGGGAAGAGCGTGGTCAGGTGATCCGCCCAATCAGACAGCGTCGGCATCTCTCCCGGCAAAGCCGGTAACTCGCCTTTCAGGAAATCCCGGAAGGACATGCCAAGGGCGTCGATGTACTGCCCGTCGCGATAAACGAAGTACATTGGCACATCGAGCGCATACTGCACCCAAGCCTCGAAGCCGAACCCGTCTTCGAAGACGAAAGGCAATGTACCTGTCCGATCAGGATCAAGATCGCGCCAGATGCGGCTGCGCCAACTTTTGTGTCCGTTCAGTCTGCCTTCGGTGAAAGGCGAGTTGGAAAAGAGCGCGGTCGCGACCGGCTGCAACGCAAGCGCCACGCGCAACTTCTGGACCATATCGGCTTCGGACGCGAAATCGAGGTTCACCTGCACCGTGCAGGTGCGCCGCATCATGGACGTGCCAAGGGTGCCCACCTTCTGCATGTAGGCATCCATCAGCTTGTACCGGCCCTTCGGCATCAGCGGCATGTCGTCATGTGTCCAATGGGGGGCTGACCCCAATCCGATGAAACGGGCGCCGATATCGTCTGCAACCGACTGAACCTCGCGCAGGTGCTCGTTTACTTCATCACAAGTCTGATGAATGTTCTCGAGCGGGGCACCGGAGAGTTCCAGCTGACCACCAGGTTCCAGCGAGATATTCGCACCGTCCTTCACCAAACCGATGATGTTCCCGCCCTCATCTATGGGCGTCCAACCGAACCGATCCCGCAAGCCGGTCAACATCGCCTTGATCGAGCGATCGCCATCATAGGGCAAAGGCTTCAAAGTGTCCTTGCAATATCCGAACTTCTCGTGCTCGGTCCCGATGCGCCAGTCTTCCTTAGGTTTGCAGCCCGACTCCAGATATTCGGCCAATTGTTCATGCCGCTCGATGGGGCCGCCGCCTGACTGTGGGATGGACATGCTCTCAGCCTCCTGAAGGTCGAACCCTTGGGTTTGCGCGAAAGTGCGGGGAAGTCAATGTAGGGTCTACTGTGTCGCTTCCCACACAAGGAACTCCGCCTGCTCAGTCGATCCAGACGCGGTGATGACCGCTTCATAATCGGCGCCCGGCAGAGCCGTCAGCGCATCGAAGAGCGTACCGGCGTTTTCCGCGTCGCCGGGAATGGTCAGGCGCTGCCCCGATTTGTCGGTGAACTCCCAGTAGAAATCCGATGACATCGGGCCAAGGTCGGTGGTCCGTACTTTAACACGCTGCAACTCGTTGATCGAAATCGCGCCGCCACCGTGGGGGCCGAAATAGGTGATCTGGCGTTCATCGACCTCGACGACACCGACGCCGCCCGTGTCCTTCGGAAATCGCGCGCGACGCACGCCTTCGATGAAGAGAGCCGCACCGATCAGCACGCCAGCCCAGCCGATGCCGCGCAGCACGCCGGTGGAGGACGCGACGAGTTGCAGGTTGCCCATCAACACGACCCCGCCAAAGATCGCTTCGCGCCATTTCTTGAAAAAGGCGGCGACTTCAGGGCGAACGAAGCTCATGTGTCACCATTCAGCGGGTGCCAGGGCGCGGTCTCGCGATCTGGTGTTTCGGGTCGCCAGTCATAAGGCGCGCGGATAGGTTCGAATTCCATTTCGGTGAAGTCGCGGATCAATTCCAGTTCCATGCCCTTGCGACGATAGAGCTTGCCGCCTTGCGAGTCATAACGGTCAAGCGCGTCCGTCTGGGGTTCGCTCAGTCGGTCGTAGATCTCGCCCATGCTGGTAGGACGCGGATCGGCAAGGACGCGCTTCGTGACCTTGCGATCCAGCGGCGCACGCCCGCCGGTCATCAGACGTATGCCGGTGCTGCAGCCCTTCGACGGCTCTCCGAAGGTGACGCGCGAAAGCCCCTTGTCACGCCCGATGATGTCGTGGCCGCCCCAGGCAAAGTAATGTGTGTTGTCAATGAACAAGCTGTGCCCGGTCCACGTGTCGCCCTGTCGAAAAAGCGACAATGCGGTCCAATAGGGCGGCTTCGACAGGACCGAGTAGCTGCCCATCGCGTCGCTGTTCCACTTGCCGTCCAGTATGAAATAGAGAAAGTGCTGGCCATCGGGCGACAGCGCGCAGCGTTCGACATAGACCTTGTTCTTGATCCACTGACCGTCCTCGAACGTGTCGGTGTCGCGGTGCCACAGGATCATGCGAAATTGCCGCGACGGTCCTTGCCGCAGGATCACGGCGCGGTCGTTTTCGGTTGCAAAGAACAGGTGAAGGCGAATGATGGGCTTGGCCGTCATGACTGCCAATCCCCGTGTTTCGATTGCCACAGAGTCAGCGCCGCGACTGCAGCGGTGTCGGCGCGCAGGATGCGAGGGCCAAGCGAAACGGGGTGCGCCATGTCGCGCAGCTGGTCGCGCTCGGTCTTCGAGAACCCGCCTTCTGGACCAATGAGGATCGCCCAGGGGCCCTTGATATTGGGCAGCGCGCGCGCCTCTCCGGCAAGCATCTCATCGCAAAACATCAGCGCCCGGTCTTCCGGCCATGTGTCCAGGACCTTGTCCAGCCGCTGAAGGTCTTCGACGAGGGGCACGAAGGTGCCGCCGCATTGCTCGGCAGCTTCGATAGCATGGGCTTGCAGCCGGTCGCGGCGGATGCGTTCGGCATTCGTGAACTCGGTTTGAACAGGCAGGATGCGCGCGGCCCCCATCTCGGCAGCCTTCTCGACTATGAAGTCGGTTCGGGCTTTCTTGATCGGAGCGAACAGCAACCAAAGATCGGGCGGATTGCGTTGGGGAGCCGTTTGCTCGACGCAGGCCAACACACCGCCGCGTTTGCCTGCCTCGACAACCTGGGCCCGCCATTCACCATCAGACCCGTTGAACACAAGAACGCTGTCGCCTTCGGCCAGTCGCATCACGCCAAAAAGGTAATGGGCCTGGTCCCGCGACAAGGGAACCGATTGCCCCTTCTCCAGAGGGTGATCTACAAAGAGCCGAGTTTTCGCAGCTATCATGAGGAACATATGACCGAGGCCGCCCCGAAGGGACAAGTGGCTGATGCTGTGAAAGGCAATTGGGTGGACACCATCGCACCCGAAGCCACCCGCCCCTTTCTGCGACTGTCGCGCGCGGATCGCCCCATTGGGACATGGTTGTTGCTGATCCCTTGCTGGTGGGGGCTGGGGGCTGCCGCCCTTTCACAAGGTCAATTCACCCTGCATCACCTGTGGATCGCGGTGGGTTGCGCCGTTGGGGCTTGGCTAATGAGGGGCGCCGGGTGCACTTGGAACGACATCACCGACCGAGACTTCGATGGCGCAGTCGAGCGCACGCGGTCGCGGCCCATCCCATCGGGGCAAGTGACGGTAAGAGGCGCAGTCATCTGGATGGTGGCGCAAGCGTTTCTGGCCTTCGGCATCTTGCTGACCTTTCACTGGAACGCTATCTGGCTGGGAGTCGCATCCCTTGCGTTTGTCGGCATTTATCCGTTTGCCAAGCGGTTCACTTGGTGGCCACAGGTCTTCCTCGGGCTGGCGTTCAATTGGGGAGCACTTCTGGCATGGACGGCGGCGACCGGACGGTTGGAGTGGCCCGCTGTCTTGTTATACTTGGCGGGCATTGCATGGACGTTGTTCTATGACACCATCTATGCCCATCAGGACAAGGAAGACGACGCGCTGATCGGCGTGAAATCCACCGCCCGCCTGTTCGGTGAGGACACGCCGAAATGGTTGAAATGGTTCCTGATCGCGACAGTCACGCTATTAGCGGCCGGGCTGATTTTGGCACTGGTAGAAACAGCCAACCCACTGCAATTGGTCGTTTCCCTCTGCGGCGTCTGGGCGCTTGGCTGGCACTTGGCGTGGCAATTGCGACAACTGAACACGGATGATGCCGAGGTTTGCCTGAAAATTTTCCGTTCGAACCGGGATGCTGGCCTGATCCCTGTGCTGTTTCTTGCGATCGCGTTCTTCCTGTGATTGCGCGAACCGGAAAGGCAGCTTAACTAGACGCCCATGGCATCGCTCCGATCCACGCTTTTGTCCGGTTTTGTCCCGCACACCCTTGCGATATTCGTCGCCGCGGCAGGCTGCGTGGCAGTCGCGTTCTGGGCAAAGGACCTGATCGAACAGGCGGCGTATGACGACCTCAACCTTGCCTTTAGCCAGTCTGGTCATGACTGGACAGATGTTGCAGTGGACGGGCTGTCTGTCGAACTGACCGGGACAGCGCCTGACGAAGCGACGCGCTTTGCAGCATTGTCGGTCGCGGGCTCGGTCGTTGATGCGTCGCGCATCACCGACAGCATGGGTGTCGTGGCCGCCGCGGCTTTGCAGCCGCCGGAGTTCTCGATTGAGATACTGAAGAACGACGACGGCGTGTCCTTGATCGGGCTCGTGCCGCTTGTCTCGGACCCCGAGGCGATCGTGCAGAGCGTAACGGCAATAGCCGATGACGCGCCTGTATCTGATCTGTTGGAGGTCGCGGATTTCCCGGTGCCACAAGGATGGGAATCGGCTTTGTCCTATGGCATCGACGTCCTGGACATTTTGCCCAGATCGAAGATCTCGATTGCACCGGGGGCGTTGACGATCAAGGCGGCTGCGGAGGACGAAGAGAACAAGCGACGCCTCGAACGTCGCTTACAACGTGATGCCCCCAATGGGGTGCGGCTCATCCTCAACATAACGGCCCCGCGCCCAGTCGTGGCGCCTTTCACCCTGAGGGCTGTGCTGGACGATAGTGGCGGGCGTTTCGATGCCTGTACGGCAGATAGCGAAGCCTCACAGGCGATGATCCTTCGCGCCGCCGCCGAGGCCGGGATTTCAAGCGGCGCAGAATGCGTGCTTGGCCTTGGCACACCATCGACGCGGTGGGGCGAAGCTTCGACTGCAGCGCTGAGGGCCCTGGGTGCACTGGGTGCGGGAACTTTGACCCTGTCAAACGCGGACGTGACCTTGGTTGGCACCGAAGACATGGTGGAGTCGCTTTTCGAACGGACGGTTGGCGACTTGGAAGCGGCGCTTCCACCGGTTTTTTCGTTGAACGCGGTCCTGCCACGCCCGGCCGACGAACCGGCAGAAGGGGCCGCGACACCAGCTGAATTCATCGCGACGAGATCGCCTGAGGGTCAGGTGCAACTAAGGGGCCGTTTGGCGGATGAAACGACGCAGGCCGCCGTCGAAAGTTTCGCCGCAGCCGAGTTCGGTGCAGACAAGGTTTATCCCGCCACGCGACTAAATGCGAATGTCCCTCCGCGATGGCCGTCTCGGATCATGGCCGCGCTGGAGGCCTTGGGGCATCTGCACAACGGGGTGACGACGGTAACACCGGACAAGATCACCGTGCGCGGCAGCACGGGCGATCAGAACGCGCAGGCAGAGATCACGCGGCTCTTTTCGGCGCGTCTGGGGAGTGCTGCCACTTACGAGTTGGACATTGCCTATTCCGAGGCGCTGGATGCACTTGCCTCGCTTCCTACACCCGAGGAATGCATCGCGTTGCTGAACCAGGCCGCTAGCGTACGTAAGATTACCTTCGCGCCGGGATCGTCCGATATCGAAGACGATGCGCAGGACACCATCGATGCGGTGGCCGATATTGTACGAGATTGTCAGGGGATCCCGATCGAGATCGGCGGACACACGGACAGTCAGGGACGCGAGATTATGAACGAACAACTAAGCCAGGCCCGAGCCGACGCGGTTCTGAACGCGATCATGGCGCGGCGTGTTCTTGTTTCCAATCTTAGCGCCAAGGGCTATGGCGAAGCCCGCCCGATTGCGGACAATGGAACCGAGGCGGGGCGCGAAGCCAACCGCCGGATCGAGTTCCAGTTGGCGGGACGGGCCGGTCTGGAAGAGACTGAAGAACAGACGGCCGAGGCCGATGACGGCCAGGAAGAAACCGGGGAGGCCAGTGAATGAACGGCGCCGAGTTTATCGCAGCGACGGCTGCCATCTTGTTCATGGCCTTTCTGGCGGGATGGTTCACCCACTGGCTGATCAGTCGCATTACGCGGGTGACGCGCTCGGACATGGACGATCTGGACAAGATGGCGCAGGAATTGCACCACGCTGAAGAAGCGCGCGACGAGGCCACCAGCTATTTCCAGCAGCGCGAGGCCGAACTGACCAACAAGCTCAGCCAGACCGAGGCCGAGTTAGAAGCGGCGATGGATGGCCTTCGCACGTCACGGACGGAAGCCGAAGAACTGCGCGCCTACATCGAGCGGGTCAAGCAGGCGTAAATCGTTGATCAATCGTTCACTCGCAGGGCGTTGCGGGCGACACGCCCGCCCGTAAACCTCTTGAAATGCGGTCCACGACGGCGGAATCAGGTATCGGAATTACGTCGGTATCGCGTCGGTGCATGGATCGTCAGAGCCAAACGAGCGGCCGCCACACACCACGGTCGTTAACATAGGTTAGCGACCGATCAAGTTTTCAGAATTCCCTTGAAACATAGGGGAAAAAGTCCGAGCGCGACGGGAGCCTCTTATCGTCAGAAGTCGAGGTTTTCCACACTGAGCGCGTTCTGCTGAATGAATTCTCGGCGCGGTTCGACGACGTCGCCCATGAGTTTGGTGAAGAGATCATCCGCCTCTGCCAAGTCTTCGACTTTCACCTGCAACAGTGTGCGCGCTTCGGGGTCCAGTGTCGTTTCCCAAAGCTGGTCCGGGTTCATCTCACCCAAACCCTTGTAGCGTTGTAGGCTGAGGCCCTTTTCGCCTTCATCCAGAATGGTCTTCAACAGATCGAGCGGGCCGTTGATGGGCGCCACGCGGTCCTTCCGGATCAGGTTGGCATGCGCGCCGTAAACTTCCTGCAACTCGCCTGTGAAGCCGCCCAGACGCCGAGCCTCGCCGCTTCGAAGGATGGGGCCATCGAGGGTCCGGACCTCTTCGACACCGCGCAGGAAACGCGTCAGGCGAATACCCTTGTCTTGTGTGATCCGGCCCGTCCAGCCGCGTTCATATTCAAGGGCCACCAGGTCGAGCCGCTGGGCCACGGTATCTGCCGTGCCCTGCAAGTCCGCGTCCACCTGTCCTTCCCGGAACGCACCCGCAATCGCGGCCTGTTCGAGAATGTGAGGCGGGTAATGCGTTGGAAAGGCTTGCAGAACCAAGCGGACGCGGCGCGCGTCTTCGACAACACGCAACAGATCCTGACCAACGATTTCCTCGCCCGAGGCCAGACGCAACATCGCACCGTCGACGCCCTGTTCGATCAGGTAATCGTCAAGCGCCGCCTGGTCCTTGAGGTACACCTCCGACTTGCCACGCGACACTTTGTAGAGCGGCGGCTGCGCGATGTAGAGATACCCGCCCTCGATGATCTCGGGCATCTGGCGGAAGAAAAACGTCAGCAGCAGCGTGCGGATATGCGCGCCGTCCACATCGGCATCCGTCATGATGATGATCTTGTGATAGCGCAGCTTTGCGATGTCGAATTCGTCGCGACCAATCCCGGTACCGAGCGCCGTGATGAGCGTGCCGATTTCCTGGCTCGACAACATCCGGTCGAAGCGTGCGCGTTCGACGTTCAGGATCTTGCCGCGAAGTGGCAATACGGCTTGATTGGCGCGTGCCCGGCCCTGCTTCGCCGAACCCCCAGCGCTGTCGCCCTCGACCAGGAACAACTCGCGCTTCTCGGGTTCCTTCTCCTGGCAATCCGCCAGCTTTCCGGGCAGCGAGGCCACGTCGAGTGCAGACTTCTTGCGCGTCATCTCGCGCGCCTTGCGGGCGGCTTCGCGTGCAAGGGCAGCCTCGATGATCTTGGTGACGATCATCTTGGCGGGCCCCGGGTTTTCCTCGAACCACTCGGCCAGCTTTTCGTTCATCAGCCCTTCGACCGCCGGGCGGACTTCGGAGGACACGAGCTTGTCCTTGGTCTGCGAGCTGAACTTGGGGTCGGGCACTTTTACCGAAAGGACGCAGGTCAAACCCTCGCGGGCATCGTCGCCGGTGAAGTTAACCTTTTCTTTCTTGGCCGCGCCGGACTGGCCCGCGTAGTGGTTGAGTGTTCGCGTGAGCGCGCCCCGGAACCCGGCAAGGTGGGTCCCGCCATCGCGCTGCGGAATGTTGTTCGTAAACGGCAATACGTTTTCGTGGTAGCCGTCGTTCCACCACATGGCGACTTCGACGGTGATCCCGTCCTTTTCGCCATCGATGAAGATGGGCTCGTCGATCAGCGGGGTCTTGGACCGGTCGAGATAGCGGACGAATTCGCGAACGCCACCATCATAGAAAAACTCGCTCTCCAACGCTTCAGCGGGTCGCTCGTCGCGCAGGATAATGCGGACGCCCGAATTGAGGAACGCCAGTTCGCGCAGGCGGTTTTCAAGTGTCTTGAAGCTGTACTCGAGGTTGGAAAAGGTGTTGGTCGAAGCAAGGAAGCGGACTTCCGTGCCCTTCTTGCCGGCAGCGTCGCCGACGACCTTGAGATGCTCCGTCGTTTCGCCGCCTTCGAAGCGGGCGACATGTTCCTTGCCATCGCGCCAGATGCGGAGTTCCAGCCAATCCGACAGGGCGTTCACGACCGAAACGCCGACGCCATGGAGGCCGCCGGAGACCTTGTAGGAGTTCTGGTCGAACTTCCCGCCCGCATGGAGCTGGGTCATGATGACCTCGGCTGCCGAGACGCCCTCTTCTTCATGGATGTCCACCGGAATGCCGCGTCCATTGTCGGTGACGGAGACGCTGGAATCGCCGTGCACCGTGACGGTGACGCGGTCGGCATGACCGGCCAAAGCCTCGTCGATGCCATTGTCGACGACCTCGTAGACCATGTGGTGCAGGCCCGAGCCATCATCGGTGTCACCGATGTACATGCCGGGGCGCTTCCGAACAGCCTCTAACCCTTTGAGAACCTTGATAGAATCGGCGCCATATTCGTCTGGCGCCGGAGCGGCCTCTGCCATGCCGTTTTTCCTCATCTTTTCTGAGGAAAATATAGTCGTTTTCGCCGACCTTGTCACGTCTTTGGCACAATATTTGGTAGGCGGACACGCTGCGCGTCACGAGAGGTTTTGTGCCCGCTTCGCGCCGCGCCGGGCGAGGGGCGCTGCCCCTCGCGCTCCCCGGGATATTTGACAACGGGCGAAGGACAGGTCGGTCACCAAACAGTGTAGCGATCTCCTGATTTTTGGTGATAACATTCAATATGCGCTGGACTTTTTTCACCCTTTTCCTCGCCACACCTGTGCTTGCCGACGATGCTGTCGTCGAGAACGTGGAGGCGCGGCAAAGCGGTGCTGCCTGGTCTTTTTCCGTGACGCTGTCCCACGGCGACACTGGGTGGGACGATTATGCCGACGGCTGGCGCGTTGTCAGCGAGGATGGCACCGAGTTGGGCATGCGCGTGCTGCATCATCCGCATGTGACCGAGCAGCCCTTTACGCGGTCGCTGAGCGGGGTCGAGGTGCCAAACGGACTTTCGACGGTTTACATCGAGGCGCGAACCAATGTGGACGGCTGGGGCGCGGCGCGGTATCCGGTTTCGCTGAAATAGCACAGGCGAGGGAAAATCGGCGGGACGCTCTGGCAGAGCCCTGCCCTGTCCGCTAGGCAACTCTCATGAGCAAGACGATCCTGATCCTGAACGGGCCCAACCTGAACATGTTGGGTCAGCGCCAGCCCGAGATTTATGGGGGCGAGACTTTAAACGACGTCGCGACCATGTGTGCCGAGGCGGCAGGCGCGTTCGACGCCGGTATTGTGATGCGCCAGTCGAACCACGAGGGCGAGCTGGTGACGTGGATACAGGAAGCGCGCGACGGGATGGATGCGATTGTCATTAATCCTGGCGCCTACTCGCATTCGTCGATTGCCATTCTGGACGCGCTGAACATGTTCGAAGGCCCGGTGATGGAAGTGCATGTGTCGAACATTCATGCCCGCGAGGCCTTCAGGCATCATTCTTATGTGTCCGGGCGGGCCGACGCGATCATCGCGGGGTGCGGTGTGGATGGCTATACCTTCGCCGTGCAGCGGATCGGAAAACTTCTGGCATAAATAACGAATTCCTTATATAAAGGATTCGTTATGAATATTGAAACGGCATTTGCCGCCCTTTCCGATGAAACGCGTTTGTCGATCGTGACGCGGTTGGCGGAAAAGGGCGAGACCGATGCGACCGAACTGGCAAATCCGTTTGGCATTTCGCAGCCGGCGATCTCGCGTCATCTGCGCATCCTCGAAGATGCAGGATGGGTTTTGCGGCGTCGCATCGGCACGCGCAGGCCGGTTCGGCTGAACCCTGTGCGATTGGACGAGGTGGCCGTGTGGTCGGGAAAGCTCAAGGCAGCCTTGGCGGCGAATTATGCACGACTGGATCAGGTACTGGAAGAGGGAGAGGACGGATGACACTGAGTGTGACCAAAGTGGGCGACACCGATCTGAAGATCACCCGAAGCTTTCGGGCGCCGCCAGGACGTGCATTTGAAGCACATGTCAACGCGGACATCCTGAAGACCTGGTTGCTGGGACCCGATGGCTGGACCATGCCGGAATGCATCAGCGACCCGGTTCCGGGCGGACGCATCCGCTTCACCTGGTCGAACGCCGAGGGGCAGTCGTTTTCGTTGAACGGGGAATATCTTGAACTCGATCCGCCGCATCGGATCGTGCACAAGGAGGCCTTCGAGGGTAATCCACCGATGCCGCCGTCACGCGTCGTCACCGAGTTCAAGCCAGAGGGCAACGGGACGCGAATGGAGATGATCATCCAGTACGACAGCAAGGACATCCGCGAGAATATGCTGGCGAGCGGCATGACAGACGGGATGGAGTCGAGTTACGTCCGATTGGACGACTCGACGTAGGTTAATTCATCCAACGCGCCCAGCCATTTTCGTAGTAGCGCACCAGCGGATGCGACTGGATGGTGTTCCGCTCTGTGTCCAACGGGCCGCTATCGGGCGCGAAGGTGACCATGGCGGGCCACATCCTGGGGCTGTAGAACCGGAGACCCTCGGGCAGCGCTCGCGGATTGGCAAGGGGCGCGTGGCTGGCGAGAACGAAGCCCCAGTCGCCGAAGCTGGGGACATAGGCGTGATAGGGCGTCGTGATCAGCGCTGTCCCGGGTCGCGACGGGTTCGAGGTTTCGGTCAACGTGCGGTGGATCGACCAGAACGCCTCGCGCGCGAAAACGGGCGAACCGGCTTGCGTGACAAGGGCACCGCGCGGCGACAGGCGCTGGCTGAGGGCTGCGTAAAACTCGGCGGAATAGAGCTTGGACACAGCGAAATCGCGCGGGTCGGGCAGATCGGCGATGATGGCGTCGAAGGTGTCTGGGTTGTCGCGCACCCACGTCCAGGCATCCTCGTTGACGATCGTCACGCGCGGGTCGTTCAGCGCATTGGCGTTGAGGCCCGTCAACGTGGCGTTGGAGGCGAAGAGCCGGGTCACCCTTGGGTCCAGATCGACGAGCGTGATCTGCTGCACATCGGGCCATTTCAGCACTTCGCGTGCCGCCATGCCGTCGCCACCGCCGAAGATCAGGATATTTGCGCGCCTGGGCACGCGCGACAAGGCAGGGTGAACAAGTGCTTCGTGATAGCGGTGCTCGTCCAGCGTGTCGAACTGGATCGATCCGTTCAGGAACAGGCGGTAGCGGTCCTTCCAGCGGGTGACTACGATGCGTTGGTAAGGCGTTTCCTCGGCCAGGATGACCTCGTCATCGAAGAACGCCGCATCGGTCAATGAGACAAGGCGATCCGACCAAACAAGACCTCCGAGGCAGGCGGCAAGGCCCAGCACCCATGTGCCGCGCAGCGCCCAGCCGATGCGGTCGCGAAAGACCCAGACGGAAATGCCCGCGACCACGAGGTTCAAGAGGCCGAAGGTCAGGCTGGCCGCCATCAATCCCAGTTGCGGGACGACCAGCAGCGGGAAGGCGATCGCGGCCACAAGCGCGCCGGCATAATCGGCTGTGAGCACATTCGAGAGCGTGTGGCTCATCGCCTTCCGCTCTTGCAGGATGCGCGTGATCAGCGGGATTTCGAGCCCCGAGAGTGTGCCGATGGCGATGACCAGCGAAAATAGTATGGCGTGCAGCCCGTCGAGGTAGCCGTAGGCCAGGAACAGGAGCGGCGCGGAGAAGCCGCCGACGATGCCAAGCAGGATCTGGCTGAGCGTGAAACCGCGCTCGGCGCGCGTCACGAAGCGCGAGGCCCAGGCGCCCAGACCCATCGACGTCATAAAGATGCCGATGACCAGCGAGAACTGGGTGACGCTGTCGCCCAGAAGGTAGCTGGAAACAGTGCCCGCGATGAGTTCATAGACAAGGCCGGCGACCGCGACCGTGAAGGTCGCCGCCAGAAGCCAGAGGGCCTGGCCGTCGCGTGCGCGCGGTGTGCTCATCCCGAGAGGATGACGGCGCCAATCAGAAGCGAGATCGAGATGAACAGGCTGCCGATCAGGATGGCGATAGCGTTGTTTTGATCGTCTTCGATCTCTTTTCGGAGCGAGAAAGGCGTGAGCCATTCTATTGCCTTCCAACTGATTCCCAAAAGGACCAGTCCAAGGATGGTGTAGAACACCGTGGCCACAACCTCGGCCAGGATCACTTCGCTGAAGATCATCTTATCCTCCTATTTGACACCGCGCCCACCGACGCCATAGCCGCCACCGGGTGATCCGGCACGGGTTGAGATAACGGAACTGCTTTCGCCCCAGACGCCGCGCATGGCGGCATAGCTGGCGGCGCCGACCATAGCGGCAACCAGAACGACGAGGACAACGCGCGCCACCATCAGTCGTCGCTCCAATCGCTGCCCGCCATGCGGCGCGTGTTGTGAACGACCGGGCCGACCATCTGGGCAAGACCGAGAACACCGAAGACCACCGCCGTAATCCAAAGCCAGAAAGTGGTGTTGACACCGTGTGAAACGGTGATCTGGTATCTGGTGGCTTCGGTGCCACCGGCCCAATCGACGACAGCTTGCGTGTTATTGATGCTGAGTTCGTAGGTGCCCGGCGGCAAGTGAAGCCGTGTTCGCACGCGTTGTGATCCTTCGGACCAGTCCGATCCCTTGTAGTATTCAACTCCGCGCTCGAACTCGGCGACTGGTTCACCTTCGCCGTCCAGAAGCTCGGCTTCGAACCACGCCCAGCTGTTGTAGGCATTGGCCCAGATCTCGATCTCGGTCAACCGACCTGCATTCGTGATTTCGAATGGCAGGGTGACGTCGCGCGAAATCCCGACCGTCTCTGATTGCGAGATGGTCTGGCCCGAACCTGAGAGCATGAGTCCGATCAGCAGGGTGACGGCGGAAGCCACAAAGAAAACGGTGCGTGCGAACGTCGCGAAAGGGGATTGATGATAGACCTGAAGCGGATGGACGCCGCGCGGCTTGGGCCATCTTCCGGCGGGCACGTCGAAGCTTGCGAGGGTCGCGGCTTGGTCGGGCAGGCTGACAAGTTCATATTCGCGTTCCTGACCACTTTCGATGATGTCCAACATCTGGTGGTGGCCAAGTAGAGAGACATAGCGCGCACTTTCGTCCAGCGATGGCCGATAGTTGAACTCGCCTTCTATGAACGTCGGCTTGATGCGACCAGAGCTGTAGTAACGGAAGGACTGGCCGCCAAAGCTCACGCTGGGTCGGCGTTCGGCATTTTCGATGAAGGATTCGCTTAGGCTGGTGGGCGACGACGCCATGCGCTGCTTTCGGGCATAGGTGACGAAGCCGTCTTCCACCGTCAGCCAGGCATACCCGTGAGTCGGGGAGTAGAGCTGGTGGTTGACCCATTCCCACCGCTTCCCGTTGTGGAATTCGACCCAGGCCATCGTGCCGATCACTGTGAATCCGACGCCCCAAAGCTCCCCTGTCATTCCGATCGAGAACGGTGAGGCGGGCCGTTCGAGGTCGCGGTACTTGGCCAATACCTTGTAGTCGTCCTGCGCGTCCAGTTCCGCGCCACAGTAGGAACAGATATGCACACGCACCCGACCACCGCCTAGTGCATCGAGCCCGGCGCCGCATTCGGTGCAGTTGAAGGAAGAAGCGCGCGCGGTGCTCATGACCGTCGCACGTCCCAGGCGTCGATCCAGGACCCGATGCTCCAGGCTTCGCCGCCATCCCAGCGCTCGCATGTCGCGATTTCACCGTCCAGTCCGGTGAGGTCGAAGTAGAGATGCGTCTCGCCCACCGCCAGCGCTTCGGGAAACTCACCTTTGACCGCGCTGCAGGTCGCGGTTTCCGCTTCGGTCACGCGAAAGGGGATGCCGTTTATTTCTGTAGCGGCCCCCAGGGCAGGCCGGAACCCTTTGGGCCAGGCAGAGCGGGGAAGTGTCCGCTCAAGCGCATAATCGCCCTCATCGACGCTGAGCCAGTAGCCATCGCCCTGCTCGTTCAGACACCAGAATTCGTCCCACCAGCCGCGGCCATAGTCGAACTGCGCTTGGCCCACCGGCAGATAGAACTGGCCCGTGACTTCGATCTGAACACCGAGTTCGACCATGGACGGCGCGTCCTGAATCACACCGCCCGATCCGGCCAGACGAAAGACATCATCTTCCAATACCGAGGTCGACCCGCAGTGCTCGCAGGTTATCATGCGCGTCTTATCGAACTGCCGGAAGAGCGCGGCGCCGCAGTTTTCGCAACTATGCTTGGACTGGGTCAATGGAATGCTGCGTAAATCGAGGTGCTCCCAAGATGAATCAGCTTGCAGCAAAGGGCAACCGTCTGGATAGAAGATCCATGGCAGGAGGACACACATGCGCATCGCGATAACCGACTTCGCATTGCGGAACTGGCAGGAGGGCGCCAGCACCAAGATCGAAGGCATGACACCTGACGAATTGGTGAAGCTCTGCAACGCGGCCACGCGCCCTTTGGCGGAGGGCTATGCCCCCTTTTGCAAGCACCTGTTCCTTGAAAATACCTCGCCGACGAAGGCCGCCTTTGCCGAGATCACGGAGGCGACGCAGCCCTATCTGCGATCGGGCTATGTGGCGCGTCGGGAAGGCGAACGCGCGGTTCTGGAACGCTGGTTCGAGGGGCTTGAGGCGACGCGGGCCGCATGGCTGGACGTGATCCTTTACAGCTACGACCAGCTTCTGAAAGAGGCCGCAGATTTTACTGAAGAACAGGACGTGCCCGACTGCGACTGGGGCATCGTGTCGATCATTGGTGTGCTGGAACCGGTCGAGCCGCCGATGCCACCGATCACGCAGATGCGGAACGCATTGGGCCGAGAAGCCGGGGGGTCGGGCGTGGCACTGGACCCGGAGGCCTATGACCAGGCGGTCGCCTTTTGGGACCGACACGCGGCCATTCGGTAGCTAACCTCCGATATGGGCCTCTCCCCGCGCCCTGGCCAGTGTGATCTGTTTCTGGCGCTCGCGAAACCGGGCTCTGTCGTCCTCGCTGGTTTCCTCGATGCATTGCGGGCAAGAGACGCCCAATTCGAAGTGCGGGCTGGCCTTGTCCGCCTCGGACAAAGGGCGGCGGCAGGCATGGCAGAGGTCGTAAGAGCCTTCTTCCAGCCCATGGCCCACGGACACACGCTGGTCGAACACGAAGCATTCGCCCCGCCAGGTGCTGTCTTCTTCCGGGATCTCTTCCAGATACTTGAGAATCCCGCCTTTCAGATGAAACACGTCCTCGACGCCTTCGCCGATCAGATAGTTGGTCGCCTTCTCGCAGCGAATGCCACCGGTGCAAAACATCGCCAGCGGCTTGGCTTTGTCGGCGCTCGCCAGTTCGTTCGCGAACGCCTCGAATTCTCTGAAACTGTCGGTGCGCGGGTCGATCGCATTCGG
>JASJDQ010000104.1 GCA_030065075.1 Paracoccaceae bacterium
AACCCCAATAAGGCCACGGCCCTCATGCCGATCCAAAGGCCGGATACATATCAGCGACTTCCGAGAACGTGCACATTCTCAATTGCGAACAGCAGCCGGTTCACTCATTGGCGCTCGAAGCCGTCGTTCGTTGCGACAAGCATGAACAACTGCTGTGCGGACAATGCCGGCATTGGGATCAAGCATGATGTCTGGCCATTCGAACCGGCTTTGGTAGTGTCCAAGTGATACCGGAGGTGACCGTATGACAATCGAAATTTGGACAATCTACGTCGCCACCGTGCTTGCCCTTATGAGTACTCCCGGGCCGAGCCAACTTCTGATGTTGTCGAACAGCGGAGCGCATGGCTTTCGGCGCGCCTTGTCTACTGCGGCAGGCGATCTTTCGGCGAACGCTCTTCAGATGCTTGCTGCCGGGCTTGGATTGGCAGCCATAATCGCAGCGTCTGGCGCTGCCCTCACTATCATCAAATGGGCGGGCGTCTGTTACCTGATTTGGCTTGGCGTTCGCATGATAAGGCATGCAAGACCTGATGACCCTAACCCGACAACCGCGCGACCAACGGTATCATTGCGAAACCTATGGATGCAGGGCTTTCTCACATCCGCTGCGAACCCGAAAGCCGTCGTGTTTTTTGCGGCTTTGTTTCCGCAGTTCATTTCTACGGACGGCGCCTTCTGGATGCAGTTTCTCATTTTGTCTGCGACATACATTGTGATGGACGGGCTTTTTCTTTCCGCCTACGGCATCAGCGCAAGCTGGGTCGCGGCTCGCTTTAAGGGAGCTGCCAGAGTCTGGATTGAACGCGCAGGCGGTGGTTTCATGATCGGGGCTGCGGTTCTTTTGGGTCTCAAGTCTATCGCTCAGCGATAATCACTTTGGGCTAAAGGCAGTTATTAGTTGCACTTGCGCCCAAGTTCTCCGGGCTGTCAGCGAACTCCGAGACAGGCATCCGCAGTCAAGGATCACGCGCAAGCACAAGCAGTATTGTTGCAGAGAACCGGGTCAGATGCTAGTTTTCTGGTAGCGGGAGTTCGTTGTTAGTTGGTACGGCGGTGTGTCGGAACACATGGTCCCACGGTAGTTCGACACGCTCCCCCACGATAACCATCAATCTCGATCAAGACACGCAGCGGCGACAGTCTCTGCGTGCGCACCGTAGCGAAGGCGGCCCAACGTCAGCAATGCGGACAAAATGAATAGTGCTCTCCGGGGTGTTCCCTCGCCGCGACCTTGCTCTGGCGCTAGTGCTTAGCGGATTATGCTACCTCTCATTTCGAATTTCCCAAATTCCGATTTCACCGCCGCTTGTTCTTGTTGCAGCACCAGCTTGTCCACCGCGTTCAAGAACGCGAGAAATCCGAAACACAAGAGAAGAGCGCCAAGAACTCCGAACGTTTGAATCCTGGGACGGATCGCATTTTCAGGCGAATGAACGGCTTCTTTCCCATACTTCAGTGTCTCCTCTGAGTCTGGAAGCAGCGTCTGGCCTAGAGTTTCCGGGTCGAGCATTTCCAGTCGACTTGCACGCTCCTGGCGGACTCGCTCCTGTTTTTTCAAAGAGCGGTCAACCCAGTTTGTTGAAAGAGGTTCTCCCTCGGGCGCGTAGCAGCACCCCCGGGCGTCGAGAATTGGGTCCGCGAGGTCAGGCACTTCGGGCTCCGCCTCAGTAGACTCTTGGCTTTCGACGGTTTCTTGGTTGAAGTCATCGATCCACTCCGGTTTGACAACGTCCTTGGGTGGGGCGACTGCCAGCTCCGGCTCGACGGCCAAACGACTGACGTTTTTCACTTCTTCATTTGATTCTTCGACCAATCGAGACAGCGTTAACTCAAGGTCCAGTGGGCTCTCGTCAGAGCTGGTTTCGAAACTGGAGCGTGCGACTGACTCTACCTTGACCTCGGCGATCAGGCTTCTCCACTTCGCGGCAGACTGCAATCTGTCTTCCGGGTGAACATTCATCGCTGAGTCGATGGCCCGCAAAAATGTCTCGTCATATCCTTCAATTCGTCCGGCAAGCGGCTCGCATGGATCTGGTCGGTGACTTGCGATCTCCACCAAGCGTGTCTGGCTGTTTGCGGGGATCATACCGCTCAGCAAATGATAAAAAGTGGCACCGAGCGAATAGAGATCGCTGCTAGGCATCTGTTTGCCGTCATCCACATAGAATTCATGTGGGGAGTATCCGTCCTTGACCACCTGGAAAGCCGACAACGCGCGCGTGTGGCGATGGGCGTCGGCTCGGGCTGCACCAAAGTCGATGAGAACCGGAGTTTCAGGCTCTTCGATAAGAATATTGTCCGGCGAAATGTCTCGATGCAAAAGGTCCATATCATGGACCTCAGCAACGGCATCAAGCAATTGCATAAGGATGTTCTTGACGAAAGCGGGCGAAGGTGTCGGATTCGACTTGATTACATCATAAAGCTCGCGGCCCTCGATAAGATCGAGCGCCATATATGCAGTCTCGTTTTCCTCGAAAGCCCGATGCACTCCGACAATGTTGGGATGGCGCAATTTCGCAAGATTGCGAGCTTCACCCATGAACTTTTCGACAGTCAAGCGCATCAGCTTTGCCATCGCGTCGCCTCGCGCAACGGCGTTCTTGCCTTTTCGACTGCATATGTCGAAGGGGAAGCATTCCTTGATGACAATGGTGCGCCCAAGAGTGTTGTCTTCGGCGCGATAACTTATTCCGAAACCGCCAGCGCCCAATAGTCCTTTGATTGTGAACTGGTCGCCCAAAAGCGTCGTTCCAATCGGCAACGCTTCATCGGTCAGCGAAGTCGATTTTGCACTGTCTTTTTCGGCCATTAGCGCAACTGTATTAATCTTTACAACACTTCGTTACGATCTTTTCGCACTTGAATGCGTTAATTTTAAGAGTTTCATGGGGCCTTGCGGCGACCGGTCAGCAACTACCTGATTGGCTCTTTTCTCCCTTGAAGCAATCGAGCGTTCCAGAGTTTGCTTTGGAAGTTCGGATACTAGGCTTTTGGATGTGCAGAGAGTTCCGAATATCCGTCATGATCGGTGATCGGTGTGCACTGCAGCATCCGAAAGTTTGGGCGCGGAGCGGCCCTTCGCTGCGCACGGTATCAGCGGCCGCTCTGCGGGACGAACCGGACTTCAGAGTTTTCGAGCTCAATGTCCGCATTCGCGTCGCGATAGCTGCAAAAACGACCATTCAAATGATTAAGGGTGCAGTGTTACGCAGTTGAACGGAACCCAAGGTACGCAGACATTTACTTAGTGTATTCTGTCAGTGGCGTTTAGACTCCCGGCAACGCGTTTCCTACTGCCTGGTTTGCTCTGACGCGAAAAGATCCTCGGCGTGGAAAAGCAGTTGGTCACGCATGTCTTCGCTCAATCTGGCGCCGAGCTGCAACAAACTTGCGAGGCGAGGGTCCTCTCTCCACTGCAGGAAATCGTGGATCACATCGGGATCATAGCAAACGACCAGTTCATCAATGAACCTGAGTACGACCTTAGCCTCGCTTGCAGTGAGAGACTTCACGCGCTCGACAAGATGAGCCCGCAGAACGCGTTGATCGTCGTTTAAATCGATTTTCGTCTTCCACTTCTTCATTAAAGGTCGCCCGAAACCACATTGCGACGTACAACAGGCGCAAATTTGGGCCTGGACCTTCTTGCCGACATCACCAAGCCAAGCACGACAAGCGCTGTCGGGTACACCACATGCTCGACGCCACGGCCAAGAACGAGTGCCAGCACGACCAGTAGCGAACCAGCACTGAGCAGCAGATGGGTGCCGCGCGATGAAAGCGTTGCCAACGCCGCCGCAGCACCTGCGTAGAGGAGGAGGAAGTTCATTCCCGCAGCAGCCAGGAGGTCTTCGAGATTCAAAATGTCCGAATAGGCAAGAAGGCTGACGGAGATGAGGATTGCCGCTGTCAACAGTATCGCAAGGACGGGAATCCCACTTGATGTTTGTGCGATCCGGTTTGAGATGACCCCCTCCTTCGCCGCGGAATAGAACATCCGCGAAACCGCCCAGATCGCCGCCGAGAGATTGGCGAAGATCAGCACAATTGCCACGACCGAAACCGCCCAACCCGCGAGTTGTCCGTAGGCGTGCGTGAGGATTGCGGTGAACGGCGCTCCTGTCGCTGCCAACGGCCCGGCAGCCGCGACGATCCATGCGAGAACGAGATAAAGAATGAGCGCCACGACAAATGACATGGCCATTGCGAGAGGCAAATCCCTCTTCGGATTGCGGAACTCACCTGCAAGGTTTGCCGCTACCTCCCAACCTGTGAATGCGAAGAACACCATCATGAAGGTCAAACCGAAGACCGCGATCTTAGGCACGTCAGCGTTCACGATTTGATCGAAGGATGGACTTGTCGCTTGCCAGCCGAAAATGGCCAGCAGGACGAGCACCAGGATAACCGCTGAGGCAAGGGCTGCGCTGATGCGGTTCGCGAGGCGCGAGGACAAAAGGTTCACGGCCGTCGCGGCGACGATAAGGACGATTGCCACCACGTGCTGCGATGCGCCGATAGCTGCTGCCGCATACTCGCCACCGACAAGCGCGATGGAGGGCAGTCCGACGGAAACGGCGCCGAGAAAGAGAAACGTTGCGGGCGCGTATCCCTGGTTGCCGAAAGCTTTTTTCATGATCGCCGCGATACCGCCCGCGTCTGGATGGAGACGGCCGACAATGGCGAACACTGCAAGAAGCGGTACCGACACCGCGGCGCACGCGAGCCAGACATAGAGTGCACCCGAACCGGCCGTCTCAGCGGCCAGCCCGGGCAAGGCCAAAAGACCCGCGCCCAGAACGATGCTGAGCATCATGCCGGTTCCCTGCCACAGGCCAATGGACTTATTCAGTTCAGACATGGTGCGTCAGCTTCGCTGCGTGAAACGCGATCAGATAGGTCGCGCCATCGTCAAGAGCGAGTGAGCCGTGCGGCATGCCGGCCGGAAGAGAGATCACGGTTCCTTTCCCGCACACCTTTTCTCCCCGGTCCCAATAGAACCGGACACTGCCATCGATAATGACAAGCGTTTCATCGGTGTCGTGTGTGTGCCAGGCATGTTCCTTTCCAGGAACGTCCCGTTGCACCTCGATGGCACCCTGGTCAGGGAGCAATTTCTCGATGAGAGGTGCAAGGTCTGACGTGTCTGTCTCCATGGAAAAGATACGGAAATCCGTCTCGGTCTGGTCGAAATTGGAATGCTGGTTCATGCTACTTTTCCTTTCTTGGATGTGATTTCGCTACGCACTTCGCCAAGAGCATGAAATGGGCACGCGGGAGGTGCGTTGTTATCGTCGATGAAGTATTGCTGATACTCGCGGTTTTCGGGCTCTCCGTAGCTCCCGAGGTAAGGAGCTGGAGAGATCGCATCGAAATTTGAAAGGTGCTGTCGCACCCTCTTCAACGCGCGAAGCATGGCCGGATCGCCGCTGTCGGTGATTCCTTCGAACACCCATCTCGGCTGAAAGGTCACCATAAAGGAGGTCGATCGGCGGCTTTGGCGTAGGACGTGCGCGGGCGAATTGCACACGACGAAGATCGGTTCGCCGGCAAAACAGAATTCCCACGACGCGGTGTCGAGCTCCTCAGACACGCCCTCGGGTCGCGGTGCCTCGTCAAGAGCCTCCAAGTCGTCGAGCAGCGTCCAAAATTGCTGCCGGTATGCCTCAATACTCTGAACCGGACCCGGTCTGCCAAAGACAACGAGAGATGTCATCCGACCGAAACTCCGCGCGGAGGCCAGGTACTCTTGCAGAATTGTGGCGACGTTGGACGCAGTCAGCTGGTCCAGAAACGCAAAGCGCAGCTGATCCGCTTTGAACCCGCTGACACCGAAAACGCAGGGAAAAGGCCGGCTTCTGCTTTCGAGCGTGGCCTCGAATTCGGCGAACACCATTCGCGGCCAGCCAGGTTTGCTGTACTGCGCTCGAACTTCCTTTTTGGAAAGCAGTCTGCTCATTCCATCCCCCATTTTGCCGTTTCGTCGAGCATTCGCCATTTTTCAGGGATGTTCAGCTTTCGAATCGTAAATTTCTTTACGTTTCGTCGAAATTCGATCTAAAGTTGTACTAAATGAGAGGTGCACACGCATGAAGCTAACCCCGACAGACAAGATGATCCTGCAGCTGCTGCGCGAGAACGCACGGCGGTCGCTCACCGAGATCGGACACCTGGTTGGGCTTTCCCGGCCGACGGTCAGGCATCACGTCGACAAGTTGGTGCGCGAGAAGATTATCCGCCGGTTTACAATCGAGATTGAGCAAAGCCACGAGAACAGGCCGTCTGGCGTGCGCGCGATGTTCGATGTCCGATTGAAACGGAACGTCTGCGGCAAGGTCTTCGCATCGATTTCACACTGGAGCGAGCTTGTGTCGTGTTGGTCGACGTCGGGATCGACAGACATGAGGGTTCTGGTGGAAGCAGCGGATCAGGGTATAATCGAAGACCTCCGAGACAGATTGGCCCGCCATCCGGAAGTTGCGTCTCTCACGACGACAATGGTTTTGAAGACCTGGTGCGAACGAATATCGGGGATCCACGAGACGGCGCCAGAAGGCTACGTAATTACTCGGGAGTTAGAGGTCGAGGCGTGAGCGAGGACGCAAAGGAATTCGACCGCGAGCTCGGTGAACTCTTGCAGTTGCACAGGACGGCCAGGGGTCTTTCGACAGAAGACGTCGCCAAAGAACTTGGTCTGCTATCTATGCAAGTCGAAAGATATGAAACGGGCAGCAATCGCCTTTCGGTCTTTCGATACTGTGCGATCATGTCAATTCTGAGAGAGGACCCAGCCGGTGTCCTCGACCAATTGCGGGAAAGGATGTCGATTGCGGATGGCCAGACAGGGCATGTAGACCGATCCGGTATTGAGTTCATGGCGTCGAACCGTGGCCGCAAGGTCATCAACGCCCTAGCGATGTGCGACGAACCGGAGGTTTTGGACGCCCTGGCAGATCTGATTCTCGCCATCGCTGTGCATACCCGGGCTAAAGTCCGCTTTTCCGATTTGTCCGGAAGCACGCCCAAAATCAGGAGCTAACACTCACTCAGGAAGTTCGCCGCGGCATTGATCTGTCTTCTTGTTTGCTTTGCCGTGACGGATTTCGTCAACTTACTTTGAAGATTAGCGCGAGTGCAGACGGACCTTTCAGTCTCGCGGAGGAGAAAGCGCCTTGAGGTGACTGACGGTTCGTTGTTCTGGAACTAGAAACCAACGCAGATGTCCGCTTTGCAGGAGCCGTTCTGCAGCACGGCGACCGTAACGAATGGCAGTTATGGGCTGGAAGCGGCCCGTGCTACTGCTGAACCGAACGACAGCTTCGTCCGCTGAGCGGACCTTCAAGCGTGGGCCAGCTAATGACGGCTTCGGCGCGAGGCTAGCTTTTGAGCGCGTTGTCCACCGCTTCCTCTGGCAAGCTCAGTACCTTTGCGGCCTCCCGTAGCATCCAAGCACCAGGAGGCAGCTTTACCACCTCCTCTCGGTCGGCCCATTGTTAGCGCGCCCATGCTTCTCTGTCTTCCCGCAACAACTTTGGGCTGTGGGGAGAGAGGGAGGGGTTTATTAGTTACATATGCGGCGCAGATTTGGCGCCGTAAGCCTCGTTAGTTAGGTGCGGCCAAGAAGAAAACCCTGCTACAGATGGCGGTAAGAGTGATGTTGAGAACGGCGCACGCATACTTCCACGTGAACTGGCACTCTTTTAAACGATCTGTTTTGGTTGGCCGAATCTAGTTCAGTTGTTAACATCAAATTTCAAGTTGAAAAGGTGATAGCATGCGTTTTCCAAAGGCTTTGATGGTTACTTTGGCAGTGATGTCCCCATCCTGGACCTATGCCTCTACGATAGCCGCAGATTATTCCGCCTCGGCGCAAGTTTCTCTGTCGCTTGTATCCGCAATCGACCTGGTGAATGGACTAGACGGCACGTCGGACCTCAGTTTGTTTCCCATTAACGCAGGCGACAGAGACTTCTTCGACAGCGGTAACGATGAAAACGAAATAGTCCAAATCGAGTCGAGCACTCCTTACACTTCTTTCTTTTCTTGGACTGCCAATGGTTTCGCTAGCGGGCATCGACCTCAAACCACAACAAGCTTGGGAGGCATGGTTCCTGTTGAGTACCGTTATGCGCCCAGTTGCTTGAACTCCAGCTCTTGCACGGATGCCAATAAGCTACTGGTTTCCATTCAATACACCATAGAAACGGAAGTATTCTCAAACGTGTACACTCCGGGTGCTGAAGCCTACGTTTCAGCGGACTCAGGAATTACAGGCATTGGTTCTGCGTCAACCACGTCGACTGGGACGGGAACCGGCACATCCTCAACCACTGGTATATTCACAAAGATTTTTTCTCCGGATGAGTACTTCGGTCCGGCGCTAACAATCAGCATTCAGGGTAAGGCGTCATATACACAGCCTGAGGTTATACCGCTGCCGGCGTCAGGACTTCTTTTGGCCTTCGCTTTGGCTGGTTTCGCATGCATTCGTGCTCGAAGAGGTGTTTCGCGAGAGATTGGAGTCTAGACACTGGTTCCGGATACATCCAAGGGCAAATCCGCTAGCTATCGCTATTACCAATGACGCGAAGGCCGCTGTTGTAATTCTTGAGGTCTGCTTTTCCACAAGACTTTTTGAGGACCCAAGGTCTGGCTGACCCGCCTAAAATGACGAAAGCAGCAGGCTACTTCGTGCGGCATAAGGCGTTGCCTTCATTCCAGGCTAGTGTTTCAACGCGTTTTCGACGGCTTCCTCTGGCAAGCTCAGCATCTTCGCTGCTTCTCTAAGCATCCACGCACCAGAATGTGCCGCGCACTTACTTCCCACCGATCAAAGAAGACACAATCAGTTCCTGCACCGCGCTTGTCCTCGTTGACCCTTTGTTAACCATAGTTTCGGACCCTAAGCACTCTACGCACGGTAAGCGTGGGTGTTTTTGGTTAACTTGTAGGAGTGTTCATGAAAGCCTTGATGCATATTTCGCGGCGGGTCCGCGCAATCCTCTCGCATCTTTCGTTCCCAGACGCGACAACCGCGTTTCAAGAACTGCAGCGGTTTGAGATCCAACCAATCCATAGCCACCCGCGAATTGAATGGCCTAAGCGACCCTACGTTGGCTAAGGTCTCCCGCCCTTTGGGTGACTTGTGTCATACTGCATTGAAGTGTCGTCGCCGCTTCGCCAGCAGCAATCTGTTAGTGCGACACTATTCGAGGGTGGGGGCTTGCAGCGGTTGCTCACACTGAGCTTGCCGAAATGACTCAAACTGGGGCTGTTTTGAACTAGTGGAGATGATTTCGATGGGAAAGTACGATCCAGAAGCGATGATATTTGTCCTCGAGGACGTCAGAGCCGTCTTTGATGCAAACGGAATGCATGGCTCAGCAGACTCCATAGTAGATGCCCTGAGAGTCGTGCGGGAAGAATGTAAACGAGCCCGCGTTCACGAGGACTTTGAGCGACAGCCATTGGCCACACAGCACTATCATTGAATAGCTCTTGTTGGTGCTAAAGGGTTGTGGCCAGAAGAAGAGAGCGAGGGGTTCATGAGTTACATACGTGCTGCAGATTTGGAACTGTAGATTGCGCATGCGCCAAGCAAAAGGAAGCTCCATGCTGAAAATAGCGAAGGCCCGCCGTGACAGGAAGCGGGCCTTCAACGCTCACCTGGTGGTGGCTACTTTGGAGCGCTGTGAGTACGGTTGCTAAAGGTGTTCGATTAAGAAGATGCTAATGTGCTTCAACTGCTGACCGTTCCGTCGGCTCCATCAATAAACACCTTTTTTGGCAATCCTGGGTGTGGGCTTCTGCGCTCAATCCTTCAAGGTCCGCATCGTCCCGCAGAGCGGTTACTCGACCATTACGTTGCTAAGCACAATCTGCCCGCTTGGCTTCAAGGAGGTGGCGTTTACTGGTCCACCATCATCGAGACGCTTGCGGCACTTCTATCCGTACTGATGTCTCGCCGGCGTCCAGCGGTAACCGTCACCTTCAATCTCCAGGTATCCCAGACCCGGGAGAGCGATATGCGAGCCGCCCATCATCACGCGATCCGCCGCGACCATATCCATCGTCTTCATGCGGGTCTCCCGCGCCATGTCCTGATCGGTATCAAAGCCAATCGTCACAGCGGGCATTGCGAGTTGGACCGCAGGCACGTGTAGAATGTCAGCCGAAATCAACAGAACATCGCCCTCACTCTCAAGCATGAGGCCGGTATGGCCGACGGTATGCCCGGGAAGCGGCACCGTCGTCAGCCCTGGTGCTATGGTAGTCTCTCCAGAGCCAAAGGGCTCGACACGCTCAGCAAACCCGCCAAGCGCCGCGCGCGCCAGGTCAAACGCGGCTTTGAACGCATCGGGGGCCTGTGCTTGCATCTCGTCGCTGGTCCAGAAGTCGATGTCAGCGCTTGCGACCCTCAGTGAGGCATTCACATACGGGTTTCCGTCAGGCGAAACCGTGCCACCGATGTGGTCGCCATGCAGATGGGTGAAGACCACTGTGTCAATCGATGCCGGATCAATGCCCAGAGCGCTCATCACGGTCGGCAACTTGCCCAGTGTGGGTCCGAAAATCTCGCCCGTTCCAGCATCGATCAGAATCCGGCGATCTGCGACTTCGACCAAGAATGCGTTTACGGCGCTGGGATGTACGTCAGGCGCGATATGCGCCTTTTCCAACAACGCCGCGAACTCTTCCGGGGTTACGCCAATCAGCATGTCTGGTCCAATCGGAATGAACCCGTCAGAGAGAACGTGCACGGTTGCGGCTCCCACTCGGTAACGTCTGGCGGCAACAAGGCCCTCTGCAGCAACGGGGCCGACAGCCCATCCCAAAGCGGCTAGGGCCGATGTCATGCCCGTCCCAACGAAGAACTCACGTCTCTTCATGCAATCTCTCCCCACTTTCGCTAGTTCGGGTCTCGCACCCCCCCACACTAGCAAAAACAATATGGAGTGGCACCGGTTTCGAGACCGGCTTTCGCACAAACCTCTGTGATCAGTTGGTGTCCGCTTGGTCCGCCAAGCCGACCTTGGATGCCCTCAGGTCGGATGACCGCTTCGAGCGCTATGCGGACCTGTTAGTGGCTGCCGCGAAGTCTTCGAATCCATCGCATTCCAACGGTCGCAGCGGCCCAACAATGTTCTGCACTGGGCAGAGCTTGCGACACGGTCCTCAGCACAGATAAACGACCGGTAACAGCAACTCGAGTGGCAATGGCAATGGCGGCTGCGATATGGATAACCCAACGCCAATGAACAGCTGCGGAAAGGCACTGAACCGCTTCCTCCAGAGCCCCTGAATCCCGACAACCGGAAGTCTAAGCCGTACTCGTGATTGGCGGCAGGCAGTTCAAGCTGTCTGTATGAGTCGTCCCAAGGCTGTCCGGCAGACTAATGGCTCGATTGCTCTCTGAGCGTGTCCTCCTGTCCAATTTTTCTCCTGTTTAAACTGAGAATGAACGGCCTGTTTTCGCCGTATTCAAGACACTTTTGCCATTTCCGAACTCCGAAGAGTGGAGGGAGACATGAACTTGAACACAAGTGCTAAGATCGATGCCGCTGCAAACCGAGCGAGTGCCGTCAACCGGACTGGGCTCTCAAGGGAGGCGTTTCGCGGTGCTTTTCATAAGCCTTTCGAAGCTTTCGCCAATATCATTGCGAGTTGCGATGAGAAAACTGATGCGTTGTTGCGCCCGAGGGCTACATGACTATGGGCGAGTGCTTCGAGAAGACAGAAAAAGATGAGCGTCAAGGCGTCAGACGACAATTCGGACGATGCAAGAATTTCGCGCCGGCCAAGCTCAATTCATCGGATGCGTCGTCCAGTATGGAAGGCAATCGCGGCTTCTACTCCAACCTGGACTTCCGGTCAGACGACTACGTGCCAGCGCGGGTCATCTGGTACAGCAACAAGATGGGCTGCGGGATAGCCAGCATCTTTGGCGATGCGGAAACCTGCTTCATTCACCGCGAGGCCCTATTGCAGGCTGGAAAGCGGACGCTAGCGTCGGGCGATGTCATCGCGATCAAAATTGGCCGGAGCAACTGTGGACGCTATGCAGCAAGCATCCGCATCTCACCAAGTAAAAGAAAATAGCTTTGCCGAAAAATGGCGAAGGCCCGCCGGTAGGTCGAACGGGCCTTCAACGCTCCTTCAAGGGCTAGGTATGGGAGCGTGGTAAGCACGACTGCTACAAGCGTCAGGTAAAAAGGGCTCTAACGTTACACGTCGATCCTTCCGACCCATCCAAGAAGACACCGTCGGTTCTGTTCTGCACTTCCTACGACAAGAGGCAGCGGGATGGGTTTACAGCCTGCCCCACAGTGACGAACTTACTGAGACCTGCGGGACCGACCCAGATATGTACCTGGTCAGGAAGGCGCCCAAATTCAGTGACTGCTTCGTCAGCAGAGCTGACCTTGGCAGGCGCCTGTACCGCTGGACACACGACGAAGGCAGGCTTTGAACCCGCGCTACTCTAGGACTACAGCGCTCATCCTTAAACCAATGGTTCAAGTACTTGCCAGTGGCCAATGTCCAGATCGTGCGACTCCTACGTTGGCGACGGCTCACGCTGATTTGTGCTTCGTGTTTTCCCGGGTGAGGTCTCGAAATCCTTCGGCGGCGAGGGGGCGGGATAAGTAGTAGCCTTGAAGCACGTCACATCCGAGATTCCTCAGAATCTCCATGGCACTTTGCGACTCGACCCCTTCCGCTACAACTTCAAGGCCCAGGCGTTCACTCAATCCGACAATGGCGGACACGATGGATTGCGTCTCAGACTTTTCGATCTCAAAGGTGAAAGAACGATCAATCTTCAGCCGACTGAGTGGAAGCGCCCGGACGTAACTGAGTGACGAATATCCTGTTCCAAAGTCATCGAGCGCAATCGCTATGCCTTCGTCGGACAGGTCATCCAGAAGAAAACGTGTCGCCTGGACATCGTCAATAAGCACGCCTTCCGTGATCTCAATCTCCAGACGGCTCGGCGGAAAACCGGTTTCCGACAGGATGCGTTTTACTATTTGGGAAACGTTGCCGCGCATGACCTGAACGGGCGACAAATTTACAGCGAGTGTCAGTGGTTCGTCATCTTCTCCTTGCGGCCATTCAAGGGCGTCCAAACAGGCTCTTCGCAACAACTGCTCCCCAAGGTCGTGAATCAGTCCGGTCTCTTCCGCGATGGGGATGAAAACGTCCGGGCTCACGACGCCAAGCTCGGCATCGTACCAACGCGCGAGAGCTTCCGCGCCGAC
>JASJDQ010000105.1 GCA_030065075.1 Paracoccaceae bacterium
GAGCCCGAGGGATGATGCAAGAGATGACCGACGCCGAAAATGACGGGGCGCGCGTCACCGGTACTGTGAAATGGTTCGATCCGTCGAAGGGCTTCGGCTTTGTCGTTTCAGACCAAGGTGGACCGGACATACTGCTCCACGCCAATGTTCTGCGGAACTTTGGTCAATCTTCCGTGGCTGACGCGGCCGGGATCATTGTCGTCGTGCAGGAAACTGCGCGCGGCATTCAGGCTGTCGAAGTTCTCAGCATCGAGCCTCCCGCGACGGATGAAGAGCCGGGACTGGTTCAGGCCGGCGGTGAAATAGCCGAACCGGTGGATCTTTCCCTGCCGCTGGAGCCTGCCAGGGTGAAGTGGTTCGACAAGGCCAAGGGTTTCGGGTTCGCGAACGTGTTTGGACGCGGCGAGGACGTGTTCCTGCATATCGAAGTGCTGAGGCGTTCGGGGCTGGCGGATCTTCAGCCGGGCGAGGCGGTTTCGCTTCGGGTTGTTGATGGTAAGCGCGGCCGCATGGCGACGCAGGTGACATCTTGGGAAGCAGCGCTTCGAGACGACGACGAAAACTGATCGTCGATTCCTTCATTTTGACACTGGCATCCGCAGGCTTCGCACACGCGGCGTGCGACGTGTCGCGTGTCAATCTGCGCGGCGATTGGGGCAGTGCGAGGTTCACCGTCGAAGTGGCCGACGATCCTCGCGAGAGGTCGGAAGGTTTGATGCATCGCGAAAGTATGGCCACAAGCGCGGGCATGCTCTTTGTCTATGACGAGCCGCAGTTCGTGTCCTTCTGGATGCGAAATACGCTGATCCCGCTGGACATGCTCTTTCTGGATGCGACGGGTACGGTGCAGCACATCCACGAGAATGCGATCCCGCTGGACGAGACCGCCATTCCCGGTGGCGATGACATTCAATACGTGCTGGAGATCAACGGCGGATTGTCGAGCAGGCTTGGTATCACGGTCGGGAGCGCGTTGCGCCATCCGTCAATCGGCGACAATGCCGCCTGGGCCTGCGAGTAACCATGATGCCTTTTTGTGACGGCATCCTCTCAGGAAGAATTTGCGCGCGCCGAAATTTAGGGTAAACGATCATCCGAGTCGGGGCGTGGCGCAGTCTGGTAGCGCACCTGTTTTGGGTACAGGGGGTCGTGAGTTCGAATCTCGCCGCCCCGACCATTCTTCTCCAAGTGAATATTCGGATCTGTTCGGGGCAAAATACAAGATGTTGCCGTCCTCTGGGCTCCGTTTAAGCGGACGCTAGCGCGCGCCGGCGGGGCGTTCCAAAGGAGGCGTCCACTTTATGCCACAATGTGCGAGATGAAGTGGTTTCTGAGCAGCGACACCTAACATGTTGTGTCGTCAATGAATTATCCCGTACTTGAGACTTGCGCGGATGCGCTCTTTGACGGCGTTCACGAAAAAAGTGACGAAACTGTGAAAAACAGCGTTGACGAATCCAGCCTACCTACGTCAAGTTGTGCGAGCCGACCGGGACAGCCACAAGATATAGTGGTGATCGGCGGAGGGACGAAGAACTCATCTACACCATCCTCGGTGAAGGGGATGATTGGCGTTCGCGGTTTGCGGCCCGCGGGGTGGTGTTCTTTTGCCTGACGTCGGACCGAAGCGGCAAAACGCAACGACGCGAATTGTCACTAAGACAAACGCACAACAACAGTGAGATGCGGGGCATGAAAATCGAACGCAACTTTACCGAGGCAGGTAAAGACGCATACGAGCAAATCGAGTTTACAACCACGTCGTCCGAGATCCGGAATCCGGACGGGACGATCGTGTTCAAGTTGGATGATGTCGAAGTTCCGGCGTCGTGGAGCCAAGTGGCATCGGACGTCATTGCTCAAAAGTATTTCCGCAAGGCCGGTGTGCCAGCGCGCTTGAAGAAAGTGCGCGAGCGTGGTGTGCCGTCGTTCCTCTGGCGTTCTGTGCCGGACGAAGAGGCTCTGGCTGAGCTGCCGGAAGACGAGCGCTTCGGCGGCGAAGTGAAGGCGTGCCAGGTGTTCGACCGTCTGGCGGGGGCTTGGACCTATTGGGGCTGGAAGGGCGGCTATTTCAGCACCGAAGAGGACGCCCGCGCGTACTTCGACGAGATGCGCTATATGCTGGCGACCCAACGGGCGGCGCCGAACAGCCCGCAGTGGTTCAACACGGGTTTGCATTGGGCCTATGGCATCGACGGTCCGTCTCAAGGCCATCACTATGTCGACTACAAGACCGGCAAGCTGACCAAATCGGACTCGGCTTACGAACATCCGCAGCCGCACGCCTGCTTTATCCAGTCCTGTTCGGACGATCTGGTGAATGACGGCGGCATCATGGACCTGTGGGTCCGTGAGGCACGGCTTTTCAAATACGGCTCGGGCACGGGGACCAATTTCTCCCATCTCCGTGGTGAGGGGGAAAGCCTGTCAGGCGGCGGTAAATCGTCGGGCCTGATGGGCTTTTTAAAAATCGGCGACCGGGCGGCGGGCGCGATCAAATCAGGCGGCACCACGCGGCGCGCGGCCAAGATGGTGATCGTCGATGCGGATCACCCGGACATCGAGGACTTCATCAACTGGAAGGTCATCGAAGAGCAGAAGGTGGCGTCCATCGTCGCAGGCTCCAAGATGCACGAAGAGAAGCTGAATGGCATCTTCGCTGCGATCAAGGCGTGGGATGGGGCTGAGGACGACGCCTTCGACCCGGCCAAGAATGATGCTTTGAAATCTGCCATCCGGACGGCAAAAAAGAGCGCGATCCCCGAGACTTACGTCAAGCGCGTGTTGGATTATGCGCGGCAGGGCTATGCCGCGATCGAGTTCCCGACCTACGACACCGATTGGGACTCGGAAGCCTACAGCAGCGTCTCGGGCCAGAACTCGAACAACTCGATCCGTGTCACGGACGCTTTCCTGCAGGCCGTCAAGGACGACGCCGATTGGGAATTGATCAACCGCGTCGATGGCACGGTCGCCAAGACGGTGAAGGCCCGCGAGTTATGGGAGCAGGTGGGACACGCCGCCTGGGCCTGCGCCGATCCGGGCATCCAGTATCACGACACGGTCAACGCCTGGCATACCTGCCCGGAAGATGGCCCTATTCGTGGATCGAACCCCTGTTCGGAGTACATGTTCCTCGACGACACGGCATGTAACCTCGCCTCGATGAACCTGCTGACCTTCTTCAAGGACGGCACGTTCCAGGCGGAAGACTACATGCACGCCACGCGGCTCTGGACGCTGACGCTGGAAATCAGCGTGATGATGGCGCAGTTCCCGTCGAAGGAAATCGCTCAGCTTAGCTACGATTTCCGGACGCTGGGTCTGGGTTATGCCAATATCGGCGGTCTGCTGATGAACATGGGCTACTCATACGACAGTGATGAGGGCCGGGCGCTGACCGGCGCGCTCACCGCGATCATGACCGGTGTATCGTACGCGACCAGTGCCGAGATCGCTAAGGAACTTGGATCTTTCCCAAGCTATGCACGGAACGCTGACCACATGCTTCGGGTCATCCGGAACCACCGCCGTGCCGCGCACGGGGAAGCGGACGGCTACGAGGCGATGAATGTCCCGCCGGTGCCACTGGACCTGGTGAACTGCCCGGACCAGAAGCTGACCAAGCTGGCAGCAAAGGCTTGGGATGAAGCGCTGAAGCTTGGCGAAAAGCATGGCTACAGGAATGCGCAGGCCACGGTCATCGCGCCCACGGGCACGATCGGGCTGGTGATGGACTGCGATACAACGGGAATCGAGCCGGACTTCGCACTTGTGAAGTTTAAGAAGCTCGCAGGGGGCGGATACTTCAAGATCATCAACCGCTCCGTCCCGGCGGCGCTGGAGACCCTCGGGTATTCTTCCTCCCAGATCGAAGAGATCGTTTCCTACGCCGTCGGCCATGGCACATTGGGCAATGCACCGGGCATCAACCACACGACCCTTCTGGGTCATGGGTTCGGAGAAGGCGAGATCGACAAGATCGAAGCCGCGTTGCCAAGTGCCTTCGACATCCGGTTTGTCTTCAACCAGTGGACCCTGGGCGAGGAGTTCTGCACGCAGACCCTTGGTATTCCGGCGGAAAAGCTGACCGACCCAAGCTTCGATCTGCTGCGGCACCTCGGCTTCTCGAAGGCCGATATCGAGGCCGCGAACGACCACGTCTGCGGAACGATGACGCTGGAAGGTGCGCCGCACCTCAAGGAAGAGCACCATCCGGTGTTCGACTGCGCCAATCCCTGCGGGAAGAAGGGCAAGCGGTTCCTCAGTGTCGAAAGCCACATCACCATGATGGCGGCGGCGCAATCTTTCATCTCGGGTGCGATCTCGAAGACGATCAACATGCCGAACGACGCGACTATCGAGGACTGCAAGGCGGCTTACGAGCTGTCGCACCGCCTCGGCGTTAAGGCCAACGCGCTTTACCGCGACGGCTCGAAACTGTCGCAGCCCCTGTCGGCCGCGCTGGTGGAGGACGACGACGAAGCGGCGGAAATCCTGGAAAGCGGAAGCCCGCAGGAAAAGGCCGCCGTACTGGCCGAAAAGATCGTCGAAAAGGTCGTCTACAAGGAAGTCGCCACGCGGCACCGGGAAAAGATGCCGGACCGCCGTCGCGGTTACACCCAGAAAGCCATCGTCGGTGGCCACAAGGTGTACCTGCGCACAGGCGAGTATCAGGACGGCTCCTTGGGCGAGATTTTCATCGACATGCACAAGGAAGGCGCTGGCTTCCGAGCGATGATGAACAATTTCGCCATCGCGGTCTCGGTCGGTCTGCAATACGGCGTGCCGCTGGAGGAATTCGTCGATGCCTTCACCTTCACGCGGTTCGAACCGGCGGGGATGGTGCAGGGGAACGAGACGATCAAGAACGCGACCTCGATCCTCGACTATATCTTCCGCGAGTTGGCGGTGGCCTATCTGGACCGCACCGATCTGGCGCATGTGAAGCCGGACGGACCCACCTTCGACGAGTTGGGTCGTGGAGAGGAAGAAGGCGTGCCGAACTTCAAGGAAGTGCCGGGTGCGAATGGCTCGGACGCGGTCGAGGTGCTGAAGAAGGTCGCCTCTGCCGGGTTCACCCGCGGCCGCGTGCCGCAGGAACTGGTGGTGGTCCATGGCGGCGCGGGCGCGACGGCCTTCGCAAATGGCGCGGACCCGTCCGCAGCACTCCAGACGCTGGTGCCCGAAGTGACGGCCACGACGGTCACCGAGACGACGTATGTCGCGGGCACCGTCGAAATGGACGCACGCACGAAAGCCAAGATGCAGGGGTACGAAGGTGATCCTTGCGGCGATTGCGGCAACTACACGCTGGTCCGGAACGGGACCTGCATGAAGTGCAACACCTGCGGCGCGACGTCGGGGTGTAGCTGAGGGAATTGCGGGCTGGCCTTGGCGGGCCAGTCCGCGGAACAGGGTAGGGGTGGTTGGCCCTCCCTACCTTACAGGTGCCGGGGAATTCCCCTGGGGTTCGTCCCCATCCCCGGCAGTGTTGGAAGGCGCTGCCTTTCGACGTGGGGCGCGCGAGCGCGTCCTGAACGCGGGTCAGGCCGCAGGCAGAAACCGGGCGGTACACAAAGAGTGAGCCTGACAAGCGAAACTGGGCGGTCTTCGGACCGCCCATTTTCTTTTCCAAGATGCCCGCAAGCCTGCGCGCCCGGTCACACCTGGCAAAAGAACTTTCTAGAGGACCCGCGCTTCTCGCCGGGTCAGCGTCGGGCGGGCGGTCAGATCGAAGCCATTGGTGCCGGAGCGCAACTCGGGGAACAGCCCGAAAACTTCTTCGCGCGTCCGGTGGCCAAGGGAGGACATCGCTTGATCGCCCGCAAAGAAGCTCTCGGACTGCATGCCGTTCGACCAGATCACTTCATGCCGGTCGAACATCAGATGATAATACGTCACGGCGGACGTGGGGGTGGTGCGCCGAATCGTGCACCCGTTCACCAAGCCAACAGCCGGAGCCAGAAGCTCGGCGTGACCGAACAAAAGCTGCGTTTCCGGCGATTGTATGTGGATTCGGTGCTGCGGCGACACCAGAAGGTCCGCCGAAGGCACACCGGGACCGAACGCGTCTTTCCGGATCCGTATCGGCGCTATGCCCGGACGCATCAAAAATTCTTCTTCCGAGATCGTCCTGTGGCCGATCCATCTGATCCTCTGCAACCCGTTGTCGGTGGTGCGTACCCTGTCCCCGATCTTCAGTGTTTCGATTGGGCGGGAACCAAACGCCGTTTCGATCAGGGTGCCGGAGACGAAACAGACGACCTCGGGGATGACCACGTCGAACCCGGTCCCGTTCGGATTGTTGTTGCCGCCCCCGTCCGCCGTCGTCCAGTTGGACAAGTCCGAGATGGCTGCAATCAAATCGTCCCGCTCCACCGGGTTGGACAAGCTGCCGTCCGCTGTGAATTCCATATAGTCTTCATCGCCGTCGATGATGATCGCGCCATTGGACGTGGTCAGGCCCGTGCCCGAGAGGTTGGGGGTTTGGCTGTCGTTTCCGTCGGCTTCGTTGGCGATGACGGCGATGAAGTCGGTCGGCGTGACGGTGTCGCCGACCCGGGTGCCCTGAAACGCCCAGAACATCTCGTTGCCCCGAGCCAGCAGTCCGCCGCCCCGAATGTAGTCGACCGAACCGCCCACGTCGAATGAGGCGCTTGCCGGGCCGTTATCCATATCGATCGTGACAACAGTGCCCGCCTCGACTCCGCCGGCCGGAACGGTCCATTCGAAAAGCTGTTCCGAGCCAAAAAAGCTGCTGCCGTTCCATTCGTCGTCGGTGAAATAGATGATGTCGCCAGCAACCAGATCGACCGTGGGGACGAAGGCAATATCGTCATTGTCGGAATCCCATCCGACAAAAATGATATCCCAAGGCAGCAAGGGCATCGTGTCGCTCCAACGCGTGGCGACCCCGTTTCAACGTTAACGTTAATTAACGTTAATGCCAATCACCAAAAAGTGGAGCTGGTGGAAGAAGTGAGCCTGACAAGCGAATCCGGGCGGTCCCCGAGCCGCCCACCCTCTTTTTCGGCGCTCCGATTTCCCGTTGGGTTCCAGGCCTTTTGTGACCCACTCGCAGTGCCACTGGTATCTGGATGATCAGAATCAATCCGATGGCGGATCACATTTGCTAGCCTGCGTGGCGGCAAACCCTGGATCAACGAGAGGGGGCAGTTCCTTGACACAAGACGTTACTCTGACTGGAAGGTGTCTCTGCGGTGCGGTTCAATTCACCGGCACCGCAAGTGAACCAAAGGTCGCCGCATGCCATTGCGACATGTGCCGTCGCTGGTCATCTGGGCCGTATTTCGAGGTATCGTGCGAAAGTGCCACGTTTGAAGGCGAGGAGAATATCACCAGGTTTCGGTCCTCTGACTGGGCCGAACGCGCCTTCTGCAAAAGATGCGGGAGCAATCTGTTCTATCACATCATCGATAGTAATGAATTCCAGATGTCGGCAGGCTTTCTTGACGATCAGTCCGACCTCAGACTCGCTTTGCAGGTCTTCATCGATGAGAAACCGCCGTTTTACACGCTGGCCGACAAGACAGAGACCATGACTGCAGCAGAGGTTTACGCGGCATACGCTCCTGCCTCGGACTGACTGTGGAGTGTCGGTTATGTCTGAAGGGCGCGCACCTGTCGGACAGATCGATGTGGTTAGATCTGGCGGAAATCGCATGCGGTCCCCTTGGTGAGATGCGCTGAAACGGGGCCTATGGTCATTCCCCCGATCACGCCCTAACTAAGGCGGGATGTCTGATACCTATTCCCCTGAAAATGAACGCCGCAGCGGCTGGCGCACCATCCGTAAGGTCGCACCCTATCTCTGGCCGAAGGATCCGGCCTGGGTGCGGTGGCGCGTCGTGTTCGCCATGGCGGCGCTGCTGCTGTCCAAGGTCGTCGCGGTCGGCACGCCCTTTTTCTACAAGGCCGCAGTCGACATGCTGGCCGGCGAAACGGTTGATCCCGCCTGGGCCCTCGGACTGGGCGCGGTGGGCATCACGGTGGCCTATGGCCTGGCGCGGCTGATGTCGGTGGGCATGCAGCAGTTGCGGGACGTGTTCTTTGCCGCCGTTGGGCAACGGGCGCTGCGCATGCTGGCGCTTGAGACGTTCCAACACATCCACGCGTTGTCGATGCGCTATCACATCACGCGGAAGACCGGGGGGCTTAGCCGGATCATCGAGCGTGGCGTCAAGGGTGTCGAGTTTCTGCTGCGTTTCCTCCTATTCTCAATCGGTCCGCTGGTTTTGGAGCTTCTGATGATCGCCGTGGTCTTGGCGGTCGTCTTCGATATCTGGTACCTCGTCGTCGTAGCCATCACCATCGTGCTTTACGTATGGTTCACCTTCACGGTCACCGAATGGCGCGTGAAAATTCGCAAGGTCATGAACGAGCAGGACACCGATGCGAACCAGAAAGCCATCGACAGCCTCTTGAACTTCGAAACCGTGAAGTATTTCGGCGCGGAAGACCGCGAAGCATCCCGCTACGATGGCGCAATGGAGCGGTACGTGGCCGCGGCGCTCAAAACCTCTTATTCGTTGGCGTTTCTGAACTTCGGCCAGGCTCTTTTGATCACGGGCGGGCTGGTGGCCGTCATGGTGATGGCGGCGATCGGCGTCTCGAACGGTTCTTTGACTGTCGGGGATTTCGTGCTGGTCAACGCTTACATGATCCAGATCACCATGCCGCTCAATTTCCTGGGCACGGTCTACCGCGAGATCCGTCAGTCGCTTGTGGACATGGGCGAGATGTTCGATCTGTTGGAGCAACCCGCAGAAGTGAAGGACAAGCCGGACGCCCGGGACGTGGAGATCGGGCAAGGCAGCGTGGTTTTTGACCATGTTGTTTTCGGCTACGATGCGGCGCGGCCCATTTTGAAAGGTGTCTCGCTGGAGGTGCCGGGCGGCCAGACGGTGGCCATCGTCGGGCCCTCGGGGTCGGGCAAATCCACCATCGGGCGGCTCTTGTTCCGGTTCTATGACGTGGGTGAGGGGGCGCTGATGATCGATGGGCAGGACGTGCGGGACGTGACGCAGAAGAGCCTGCATGCTTCGATCGGGGTGGTGCCGCAGGATACGGTGCTGTTCAACGACACGGTTTACTACAACATCGCCTATGGTCGCCCGGACGCCACGCGGGCCGAGATCGTCGAAGCGGCGAAGGCCGCGAAGATACACGATTTCATCGAGAGCTTGCCCGAGGGATACGAGACGCAGGTGGGCGAGCGCGGGCTGAAGCTTTCGGGCGGCGAGAAGCAACGTGTGGGCATCGCGCGGACGCTTCTGAAGAACCCGCCCATTCTGCTTCTGGACGAGGCGACGAGTGCGCTTGATACCGAGACTGAGGCCGAGATCCAGAACGAACTGCGCGCCATGGGCGAGGGGCGCACCGTCATCACCATCGCGCATCGGCTGTCAACGGTGGCCCATGCCGACCGGATTGTGGTGCTGGAAAATGGCCTGATCGTCGAGGAGGGACGGCACGGCGAGCTGCTCGACCGCGACGGGCGCTATGCGGCATTGTGGAACATGCAGGCCGCCGAGGAAGACGCAGCCTGATTGGTTTGCTCTTTACGCCTTTTTAGGGGAACTGGGTGATGCTCGCGCGCCATGAAGGCCGCTGCGTTTGTTTTTTCTGCCCTGATTGCCGTTTTGGTCGGAACAAGCAGTTTCTGGGTGTTTGCAAAGCGGATGATGCATGCAGACGCATCGGCCTGGTTCCATGTCGATGGCGAGGCCGAATACTTTTCGCTTGGGATCCGCTGCAGCGCTGGCGTTTTTCCGGTGCAGCAGCGTGAGTCACGCGATGCGCTGACGGTTTACGGCGCGTTCACATGGGCCAATCGCTCGTTTGATGCGCGTGGTCTGACCGCGGTCACGATCGCTGGCTACAGCCCAGGGGAGTTGCCGGAGGTGATCAGCCTGGGTGGGGAAACGACGCTCTTCCGCCAGTTGAATTCAGCCTTTGGCAGGATTGGGCCATGCGGCAGGAAGATCGGCCCCCGGTTTGAACGCGCTTTCGCTCAACCCGGAGCAACGCTTGTGTTTCGGGGGGAAGACAGTCTGGTCATGATCCTCGACCCGCGGCAGATGCGGCTCTTTGTCTTGAAGGCGAATTTCGTCTGACGCATTCCAAGGCGCGATTAAGGGCCTGTTATTGCTTTTAAATTACCGTGAGTGCCGGGCGGGCGTTTTGGAAGGTCGGGTGATGCTGCGGATTTCTTTGGCTGTTTTTCTCGGTTTTGTCCTGTCGGGCTGCGCGCGCGACAGCGAAGCGGATCTGCGCGCCCGTTTGGACGGGTGGTTCCGGCTTGGCGAGACGCTTTATTTCAAGTCGACACGGCAGTGTACGGCGGCCAGCTTCCGTTTGACCAACATCGAGCCGTTCCCTGTCTTTGTTGTGCAACGGAACATGGACGCAGCCGTGGCGGCGTTTCGCAAGGGACCTGTCGCCGCCATTCGCATGCCGCGGTTCAGTCCGCATGACGTGGCGGATGCGATGCTTTTGCAGGGCGATGGCGCATTCGGAAAGGAAGCGCTGAGGGCCGCTGCGCGGTCTTATCCCTGTCTCGAAGGCAGTTTGAACGACAGCTACATGCATGTCGCCCTGATGCGCCGTGGTGCGCTTTTGGCATTTGACCGCGAGAGTGAGGGGCTAATGGTCCTGGACCCGGTACAAGAGCGGTTGTTCTACGTTGCAGGTGCGATCTGAGACGGGGGCGCTGGCCGGACGGCTGTCGACGGCCCAGCGCCGTCGCTATTCGGCCGCGCGCAGCTCTGGCGTCAGCTTCTGAGGCGCCGTGACATCCTCTTCGACATCCCAGACGAAATCCTGTGCCTTGACCTTCCGTGTCGCACGGCGCAGCGCCCAGTCGCGCGCATCGCGGCTTCGCGACCCGCGGGTAAGCGCAGACAGCACATTCAGCGCATTCGCCAGGATGACCCAGGACCAAACGCGAAGCGCGAGCATCGAGGGTGTGAAGACCAGCGTCAGCACCGTTGCAATCCCCAGACCGAACACCACCGCCGTCGCCAATTGCTTCCACCAAAGCGCCGTTGGGCTGTCGATGGAGTAACCACCAGCAAAGAAATCCAGGCTAAGACCGAACATCATCGGCGCAAGGCCCGCCATCGTGGTGATCGTGGTCAGCAAAACGGGGCGAATACGCGCTTCCGCCGTGCGGATGATCGCTTCGATCCGCGGCATGTATTTGGAATACTCCTGGTACGTGTCGATCAGAACAATGTTGTTGTTCACCACGATCCCCGCAAGCGCGACTATTCCCGTACCGGTCATGATGATCGAAAACGGCTGGTTCATGACCAGCATGCCGATCAGCACGCCCGTGGTCGACAGAACCACGGCCAGCAGTACCAGCGTGGCGTTATAGAAGCTGTTGAACTGCGCCAATAGGATGATGAACATCAGGCCAAGCGCGGCGGTGAAGCCGGTTTGCAGGAAGGCCTGGCTTTCAGCCTGATCCTCGGTATCGCCGGTCCATTCCCAATCGACACCTGCCGGGAAGGGCTGGGTTTCCTCGATCCATTGGGTGATGACCTCAATCCGCTCGTTCGGATTGACAGGTACGACAGACAATTCCTCGTCGGCGATACGGTCGGCCAAGGGTCCGCTTTCGGTCTCTGCGGCCTGGACCAGTTCCACGATCTCGCCTTGGGAATCCACGAGCTTGGCCAAGCCGTCTTCGACACCGGCCTTCACGTCGAAGAAACGCGTCTGGTCGATCCGGTTGATTTGCGCCAACTGCGCCACCGGTTTGCGAGTGATGAAGTTCGACAAGGGGACAAGGCCGTCGCGCGTGCGGACCTTGAGCGTATCCAGGGTCGTAAGCACGCGGTCTTCTTCCGGCAGACGCACGCGGATATCGATTTCCTCGTCTGAACTGTCGACCCGCATGGTGTCCAGAAGGATGCCGCGCGTCACAAGTTGGACCATGCCGCCGACGGTCGCCACATCGGCCCCATAGCGGCCCGCTTTTTCGACATCGACGTCGATTTGCCAGTCGATACCTGGCAGAGGCAGGTTGTCTTCGATGTCGATCAGGCCTGGGGTGACGTCAAACTGCGCCCGCGCGATCGAAGTGGCCTCGATCAGGGTGTCCCAATCGTCCGTCTTGATGCGAAGATGCACCGGTTTAGCGCTGGCGGGACCCTGCGCCAGGTTTAGGATCTCGGACTTGATGCCGGGGATCTGGTTCAACTGCGCTTGCAGGTCTGCAAGCACATAGTCCCCATCCAATTGCGCTATGGGGAGGTCATTAGCGTCGGCATAAGCCACGCGGTCTTCCCAGGGGATCAGTTCGATCTGAACCTGACCGATGGCGTCCGACGGGCCAGCGGCGCCACCTGTGTTCGCATTAAGCCCCCCGGCACCTGCGAAGGCGAAGGCGCTGTCGATGCCAGCCGTCTGAAGTGCCACCTGTTCGACCTGAGCGACCAGCGCGTCTTTTTCGAAAAGCGACATGTTGCCCCGTGCGCGAACATAGACGATCGCCTGTTCGGGTTCGCTTTCGACGAAGAACTCGACGCCGTTGTTGTTCTCGCCGAAG
>JASJDQ010000106.1 GCA_030065075.1 Paracoccaceae bacterium
GCATGCGCCGGGCCGCCCCTCAGGTTGCGGGTCCAGCGGAAGGCGAGCTTAATCAGCGACTTGCCCCCTGCGGAACTGCCAAAGAGCGAGCCAAGCACGAGGTATGGGAAGATGGTGTTCAGGATAATGTCCATGAACCGGCCAAGCAATCCGGACGAGTTGTTGACCAGAATGTCATGCACGCGCGGACGACCATCGGCCAGCATGCGCGGTTCGCCTGCTAACTTCGTAACAAGGTACTTGTTGATGTCATCGGCACCGTAGAAGTACCAGACAAGGACCGTGATGATTGTGTAAGCCGAGATCAGAATGGCGACCAGCACCAGAGGCAAGCCCCAGACCTTCACGTTGTAGGACAGGAACACGACGATCGCGAGCCCGACGATCAGCACCAGCCACCCGCCGGTTGTCGCGACGCACTGCGGGTCTTCAACCGTTGTCGGCGCGGAAAGGCCAAGGCTGGCCGCGAACTCGGCGGCGGACTGAAGGCTCTCTTCGATCAGACGCGCGCGTTCGCCGGTGATCCTGTCAACGAGGCAGATCGCTTCGATCTCGACCAGATATGTCAGGGCAATGGTCAACGCCATAAAGACGAGGGCAATATCCAGAAAGAGCCCGAAGCGGCGCCGTGTGGTCGAACGATCCTTCCAGTCGCGCCACATGGAATGCTTCAGTGCGACAATCAGCATCATGAGGGCAAAGAACGCTGGATAGAACCACTCGAACGGAAACTTGCGGAACTTGGCGCCTTCCTGACCCAGAAGGTCCGCCGCCCAGGCATCGTACCCCGGCAGGCCTGGCGTGGAGTTAATCAGCCCGATCAACACCATCAGCACCGTCAAACCATAGAGCAGCCGAAGTCCCAGGTCCTGGGGTTTGGCCACCGTGTCTGGCTTATCCGTCATCGCCCACCCCTCAACGCAGGAAATGCCCGGGCCGTCGATCCGCCCGGGCGAACGTCATGGGACTATTTGGCACAATCCGGAATCGTATAGCCCGCTTCCTCCCAGGCGGCGACGGCACCCGGGTGGTACTTGATCGGGTTGTTGCCGCACATGTCGGTCAGTGCGACGTCGACCTCGCCGTGCCATGCGTTCGACATGAACGGCGCCTTCGCCCGGTAGATGCTGTCGAGGTTGTCGATGAAGGCCTTCGTCAAGCCCTTGGCTGTGTCGAAATCCATCGAGACATTGACGATATCACCACCCACTGTGCCGGGTCCGCGGAACATGTCGTCTTCGGAAACGATTGAGACGCCGCTGGAGTAGCCCATGTCCGCAATCGGTATCGTGACCGGTACCGTGCCGGGAAGCTTTCCTACGTTTTCAAAGGCTTCACTTTCATAGACAGCCTTGGGCACCGACCAGATCGTCATGTCACCCGAAGCAAGCGCCGCGGTTACTCGCGGATCCGGGAATGCCATCGGCAGCACGAAGGCATCTGCGGATCCGTCTTGAATGGTTTTGACGGCCTGGCCCCAGTTGACCTGCACTCCGCTGTAACCGGTACCCTCTTCCATGCCAGTGTTCAACTTGATCAGAAGGCGCGCATTGGTCAGAGCCGCACCGCGCGGCGGTCCGTTGAAGATCGTCTTGCCTTCCAGCCCGTCCCAGCCGCTGATGTTCGAGTTGTCATAGGCGTAAAGCCCCTGCACCGATATGCGATAGGTGTAGAGCACGGCGAGGTTCTGTACGAGTTCGGCGCCTTTTTCCTTGCCAAGACCGGCGTATGGCCCGACGCCCCGCGACAGGAGGAACGGCAAAATGAAAGGTGCAGCCGCGATGTCGGACTTGCCCTCGGCAACGTTCTGGACCGAGTTTGTCAGGGTCTGACCCGATGTCACCTGCACATCCGCGATACCCGCTTTGGCCGCGGCTTCTGACAGCGAAATGATGGATATGCCCGGCGCCGTATTCGGCGACGCAGTTTCCGCCGTCAGAATGGTTTGCGCGTTGGCAAAGCCCGCGACGCTCATCGCAAGCGCCAAACTTGCAAGCCCTCTCATATTCATTTCCGTTCCTCCCATTTGGTTATTTACTTGGCGACTATGCTGGCGCATGCACTGTAATCAAGCAAGGAAGAATTTTGCGCGCGTAAAAGATCGTATGCTTTGTGGAGGACCCATATGCCAGAGCTCAAGCTTTTCGTTTCGCCGGGCAGTTGTGCCCGTGTGCCCACCATCGCGCTTGAAGAGGTCGGCGTGCCGTTCGACACCGAACTGGTCCGCACAGCCATTAATCAGCAGAAATCGCCCGAGTACCTGAAGGTCAACCCAAAGGGCAAAGTCCCGGTACTGGTCGTCGACGGTGTGCCCATGAGCGAGAACGTGGCCATCCTAAGCTGGATCAACCGAACCTTTCCCGACGCCAATCTGTTGCCCAAAGCCGCCGACGACTTCGAAGCCTGTCAGCAGATCGGCGACCTCGCATTTTTTTCGGGAACTGTACATCCGTTTGTGACGCGCATCGCGATGCCGATGAAGTTCATATCTGACGTGGATCTGTCGTTCGACATCGTACGCAGCAAGGGCAAAGAAGACATGCAACCCGTTATGGCGATGATAAACGACCGTCTGGCGAACCAGCCATGGTGGTACGGCGACGATTGGTCGGTGGTCGATGGATACCTCTTTTGGGTGTGGTGGCGCATCACAGGTGTCGGCTTTGATCCCGCGCCCTTCCCCCACATTCAGGATCACATATCACGCATTCAGGAACGCCCGTCTGTTCAACGCGCTATGGCGCGCGAGGCTGCCAATGTCGAGATATTGAAGGCCGAGGGCAACTACCGGGCACCCAAATAGGAAAACGACCAAAACAATTTACCACGGGCGATGCCCTACTCGCTGCTCGTCCGAACCGCCCGAAGGCAGCATCCTTGAAACGTAAAATTTGACAATGACATTGGTGTCATGACATCGGTGTCATGACCTGCTTCAGAATTCGAGCGCGTCCAATGGAGGCCATCGAGTGGCGACGATCTACGACGTTGCAAGACTTGCTGGGGTGTCGCCGAAGACGGTGAGCCGCGTCCTGAACCGGGACGCGCCGGTTTCTTCCAAGACCAGGACCGCCGTGATCCAAGCGATGGATACGCTTGGTTATGTGCCGTCACACGCCGCACGCTCGATCAAATCGAACAAGTCCGGTCTGATTGGCATGATCACCGGGGCCATAAGCAACGCTGATGAAGCGGCCGCGCCCACCGGTTTGCCGGAGCTCTTTATCGTTCAGGGCGCGCAGGCGGTGATTGAGAAGTCGCAGAAGACACTGCTGATCTCGGACACGGGCGGACGTCTTGATAGGGTGCCTAATCTGGTGCGCACGTTCCAGGAGCATCGTGTTGAGGGCATCTTGTACGTGGCCGATTACCACAAGCCTTTGGAACTGACCTTGCCTGGTCAAGGTGTGCCGAAAGTGCTGATCAATTGCTTCGACGCCGTCGGCACACCGGCAGTCGTCCCTGATGACGAGGGCGGACAGTATGCGCTGACACAGGCAGCCATTGCGCAAGGACACCACCGGATCGCCTATTTGACGCTGGCACCGACGTTGGAGGCAACGAAGCTTCGGATGCGCGGATATCGCCGGGCCTTGGAAGAGGCAGGAATTGGCTTTGACGGCGCGCTTGTTCAGGCGACGGATCTATACGGTACTCCTGGCGAGCATCAGTTGATATGGGCTGCGGTGGACAAATTTTTCGACACCGATGCTCCGCCGACCGCCATCTGCTGCGGAAACGATCGGTTGGCGATGGCGGTTTACGGCATTCTGCGGCGGCGCGGTATTGCCGTGCCAGAGGACGTCTCGGTTTTGGGCTATGACGATCACCGCCTCATATCCGAGACCCTCTTTCCGGCGCTCACGACCGCCGAATTGCCGTACAGCGCCATGGGCGCGCGCGCCGCACAAATGCTGCTCACCCTTTTGGCGCAGGACGCGCCGTCACCATCCAGCTTGCCAAATGCGCCCATCAAGATCAGCGGCCAGATCAAAACACGTGCATCGCTGATCGCACCGCGGCAGGCGGCGCACGGGAATGTCATTCATCTTAAAGGGAGGAACGAGATATGAGATTGGGAGTAACACTTGCTTCTTTGTTTGCGGTCAGCGTCGCTGGCGCAGCAACCGCGCAAACAGAATTGAGTCTCTGGTACCACGGTGCCGGCAGCGCGAATGCCGAAGAAGCTTTGGTCAACCAATTGGTCGAAGAATTCAACGCCAGCCAGTCGGACTGGAAGGTTTTGATCGAGACCTTCCCCCAACTGGCCTATAACGACGCCGTCGGAGCTGCCGCCCTGGCGGGTGAGTTGCCGGACATCCTGGATGTGGATGGCCCGGTCATGCCGAACTGGGCCTGGGCAAACTACATGCAACCCCTCGGGATCGACGAAGCGAAACTTGAGGGCTACCTCCCGGGCCCAATCGGGCGTTGGAACGGCGAGGTCTATTCAGTCGGTCTTTGGGATGCTGCCGTCGCACTGACCACGCGTCGTTCGACTTTGGAAAAGTACGACATCCGAGTTCCCACGCTGGACGCTCCCTGGAGCCTTGAGGAGTTCAACAGCGCCCTGGAAACTATTTCCGCATCCGGCGATTTCGAGTATCCGCTCGATCTGGGCATGGCCTGGAAGGGGGAGTGGTATCCTTACGCGTTCTCGCCGCTCCTTCAGAGCTTCGGCGGCGATATCGTCGATCGAACAACCTATCAGACGGCCGAAGGTGTCCTGAACGGCGATGCGGCGCTGGCGTTCGGAGAGTGGTGGCAAGGCCTGTTCGCGAACAACTATGTGCCAGGTACCAGCCAGGATGCGGCTGATCGTGAGACCGGATTGCTTGAAGGCCAATACGCGATGTCTTGGAACGGAAACTGGGCCGCGCTGCCGGTGGTCGAGGCTTTTGGCGACGACGCGCTGTTCCTGCCCGCACCTGACTTCGGGAACGGATCGACCATTGGTGCCGCGTCGTGGCAATTCGGCGTCTCCGCGACGTCAGAGCATCCAGAAGGCGCACGAGCCTTCATCGAATTTGCCCTGCAGGACAAGTGGTTCACCGCATTTTCTGACGGCACGGGGCTGATCCCGGTGACCGCCACGGCAGCCGCCGACACTGCGAATTACGCACCTGGCGGTCCGCTCGAGGTATTCTACGACCTCTCGGAAGCACAGGCTTTGGTGCGACCGGTAACGCCCGGTTATATCGTTCAGGCGAAGGTCTTCGAAAAGGCACTTTCCGACATCGCCAACGGAGCGGACGTGGCTGACACGCTCGACGCCGCAGTTGATGAGATCAACGAGGACATCGAAAGCAACAGTGGCTACGGGCACTAAGGCCGCCTTCTTCGACTGCCCGAGCACGTTTCGGGCAGTCCCTCCGAACAAGGGAGCTTTGCGATGGCCTCGAAACTGACGCGGTCCGACCGCGCGGGTTGGCTGATGGCTCTTCCCGGGGCGGGATTGATCGCCACCTTCATCATTCTGCCGTTCTTTCTGGCGTTCGCGTTTTCGCTGACCAATCAGCGCCTGGCCTCGCCGAACCCGACGGAGTACGTGGGCTTCGAGAACTATCGCGATCTTCTGGGTCTTTCGATCTTCACTCTGGAACCCGAGCGCAACGAGGCCGGCGATGTCCTAGTCGACGATGATGGCCAGATCGAATACCCACGGCTGAGGAAGTTCACCCGGAACAATCCCGACTATCCTAAACTGCAAGGCAAACGTGAGTGGTTCAGTTGGCAATCCGGTGAAAATCGTACGGTCGTGCTGGCATCCGATGTTGTCTTCATGAAGGCGCTGGTGAACACGATCACCTTCGTTCTTGTGGTCGCGCCCGTTCAGGCTGGCTTGGCGCTGGTCCTGGCGCTCTTGATCAACCAGAAACTTCGCGGGATCAGCCTGTTCCGAGCTGTCTATTTCATGCCGGTGGTGGTTTCGATCGTGGTCGTGTCAATCCTTTGGCAATTCATCTATTCGCCCGGCGACGGGTTGTTGAACAACGTCCTGTCCGGCCTGACCTTCGGTGCCTTCCAGCCCAGAGATTGGCTGGGGGAAACCTCGACCGCGCTTGGCGCGATCATCGCCATGTCGGTCTGGCAGGGCGTCGGCTTTCACATGGTGATCTGGCTCTCGGGCCTGCAAACCATCTCGCCCACTTTGTACGAAGCGGCCGAGATTGAAGGCTCGTCCAAGTGGCAAGTCTTTCGCTATGTGACGTGGCCGGGATTAAGGAACACGGCCATCCTGATCCTGATCGTCATCACGATGCAGGCCTTCGCCCTGTTCGCGCAGATCGACGTGATGACACAAGGCGGGCCCTTGGACAGCACACAGGTGCTGGTCTTTCAGGCGGTCGAACGTGGGTATGGCAAACAGGACATCTCGGGCGGCTCGACGATTTCGGTCATCCTGTTTGTCATCGTGCTTTGCATATCGTTGCTGCAACGCTGGCTGACACGGGAGCGGAACTGATGGCGCTGGTTTCCCCTGACAATCGTGGGCTGCGGCTGGTCACACGCTATGCCGTTCTGATCCTTGTGGCGGTGATCTTCGTCTTTCCCCTTCTCTTCATGGGCGTTTCGTCTTTGAAGCCCGATCAGCAGCTTTTGAGCGACACGAACAGCCTGCGTGCCTTCCTGCCAGTCGGTGACATCTCGTTCGACAATTACAGCGATGCTTTTCAACGCGCACCGATTGGTGTCTTTGTGCTCAACTCGGTGCTGGTCACCGGTGTGACGGTCCTGCTGACTCTGTTTGTCTGCTCGCTTGCTGCGTTTTCCTTCGTATTTCTCGATTGGAAAGGGCGCGACGTGATCTTTACGATCCTCTTGGCCACACTGATCATTCCTTACGAGACGATTTTCATCCCGCTCCTGCTAATGGCGTCGCAACTGCCGTGGATCGGTGGTGGTGGAATCGAATTCGGCTGGCTCAACACGTACCGTGTGCAGATCATACCCTTCATCGCCGACGGTCTTTCAATCTTCCTGTTCGTGCAATACTTCAAGGACTTGCCGCGCGAACTGATCGAAGCAAGCCGCGTCGAAGGCGCAAGTTGGTGGATGATCTATCGCAAGGTGGTTCTGCCGCTGTCTGGGCCCGTCATCGCGACGGCGGCCATCTTGAAGTTCCTCTTCATGTACAACCAGTACCTATGGCCGCTGATGGTCGTTCAGGCCGAAGAGATCCGGCCAGTCATGGTCGGCCTCGGCTATTTTACCGATCAACTCAATGTCCCCTGGGGCGAAGTCATGGCCTATCTGACGATCATCACCGTTCCGGTGCTGGCGTTTTATCTTTCGCTGCAACGCGTCTTCATCGCGTCCGTGGCCTCGACTGGAGTAAAGGGCTGATGGTGCTGTCACTATGCGAAAGGTGGGTATGGGACAGCTGGTATATCCGCGATGGCGACCTGTGGCATTGCTTCTTCTTGCAGGCCGACAAGTCCATTGGCGATCCGGAGCTCAGGCATTGGCATGTCAGTTATGGCCACGCCACCAGCCACGATCTGGTGAATTGGGATCACCTGGGCACATGCTTCGGTCCAAGCAATGGACCAGCTTGGGATGACTACACGACTTGGACGGGTTCGGTCGTGCGCGGCGATGACGACCAGTGGCACCTGTTCTACACCGGCACCAGCCACGCAGGCGACGGGAAGCACCAGAAACTCGGTCACGCGGTATCAGACGATCTGCACAATTGGCGCCGCGTCGGCGACGGGCTGATCCTCGACCGTGACGAGAGGTACGAAGAGTTCCGCCCGGGCCGCTGGCACGACCGTGCCTTTCGCGACCCCTGGGTCATCCGCGACCCTGACGGCGACGGCTGGTTGATGTTCTTCACAGCCCGCGATGCCTCGGTTCCCGAAAAACTGGAGGCAGGCGCCATCGGCCTGGCGACGTCCCCTGACATCTTCACTTGGACCCTTCAAGACCCGGTTTTCACTGGTGGTTTCGGGGAACTGGAAGTGCCGCAAGTCCTTGAATGGGGCGGCCAGTGGTATTGCCTGTTCTGTACGGGCGACCGCTTCTGGTCGGAAACCGCCAAGCGCACCGTCGGGGAACCTCCGGTGACCGGCACTCACTACCTGATCGGCGACAGCCCGCGTGGTCCCTGGCGCTTGGCCCCGGGCCCTATTCTGGACGGAAGCACGCCTGAGAAACGTTATGCCGCAAGAATCGTGGATGACGGTCATCAAAGGTTCTTGTTGGGATTCCTGATGCTCGACCCGGAAACGGGCGCTTTCCCCGGGATCATCTCCGATCCGGTGCCCGTGGTCCGGAATGCGGATGGCATACTGATGCTCGAAACACAGGACACAAGGAGGACTGCGCATGGCTGACGTCATTCTGAAGGGCATCAAGAAAAGCTATGGGTCCGTCGAGGTCATCAAGGGGGTGGACATCGACATCAAGGATGGTGAATTCGTCGTTTTTGTGGGCCCGTCGGGCTGCGGGAAATCCACTGTTCTACGCATGATTGCAGGGTTGGAAGATATCACCGACGGGACGCTGGAAATCGGCGGCAAGATCGTGAACGAGGTGCCTGCCTCCAAACGTGGCATCGCCATGGTATTCCAATCCTACGCGATTTTCCCGCACATGACGGTGCGCGAGAACATGGCATTCGGTCTGACCATCGCGGGCGCCTCAAAGGCCGAGAAAGACGAAAAGGTCGCTGAAGCCGCGCGCATCCTTAAGATGGAGCATCTGCTCGACCGCAGGCCCAGTCAACTGTCCGGCGGACAGCGTCAGCGCGTCGCCATCGGGCGCGCGATCGTGCGCAAACCGGAGGTCTTCCTGTTCGACGAGCCCTTATCAAACCTTGACGCGGCGCTTCGTCTGGATATGCGGATCGAAATCGGCAAGCTTCATAAATCTCTGGGTGCAACAATGGTTTACGTGACCCATGACCAGGTCGAGGCGATGACGCTTGCCGACAAGATCGTCGTCTTGAAAGACGGCTACGTCCAACAGATGGGCGCGCCAATGGACCTTTATCACCGGCCCGAGAACCTCTTTGTGGCTGGCTTCATCGGGGCTCCATCGATGAACTTTCTAGACGTCGAGGTGATCGGGAAAGAGGGCGATACAGCAAAGGTACGCTCGGATCTTGTAGCCGAGTTCGCAGCTCCCGCCTGGCGGGAGGACATCCCCACCTCGGGCCGCGCGATACTTGGCGTTCGGCCTCAGGACCTGCGGCCCGTAGATAGCAACGGTCTGCTTTCTGGTCACGTCACGCTGGCCGAGCGCTTGGGCATCGAAACAGTTGTCGATGTCGCCCTGAAGGACGGAACGCGCGTAATCTGCTCTCTGGCTGAAGACCGCGTGTTCGAGCCCGGTCAACCGATCCATCTCGATTTCGACCATAAGCGCGCGCATCTCTTCGCCCCCGAACGCGGTGGCCATCAAGCCGCCGCATGACGCTCATGAAACCACTGCTGATCCTCGACAACCACTTCAGAACGCGGAAAGAGCTTTTCAGTGACGAAACGTTCGCCGCGTTGAGTGATATTTGTGTGATTGAGGGCGGCCAGGATCAGCCAATGGCACGCGAGACGATCAACCGACTACTGCCCGAGGCCGCGTTCTACGTCGCGTCGCGACCCGAGTTGACTGCTGAAGAGGTAGGGAGTGCGACGAACCTGAAAGCCACGATCGAAGTGGCGGGCGCGTTTCGGGAAGGTCTGGACTATGCCACCTGTTTTCAGCGTGGGATCGAAGTTCTTTCCTGTTCGCCCGGATTTCGAAATTCGGTCGCCGAAATGACCTTGGCCATGATGCTGGCAGGAGCGCGGGGGCTTGTGCAGGAACACGAGGCGTTTCGGGACGGAAGCGAACGCTGGCTTGACGATCGCGAGGACACGGATTTCTCGCTTCACCGTCAGACAATTGGGTTCATCGGTTACGGTCAGATCTCGCGCGAAACGCATCGCCTGCTTGCGCCTTTTTCACCGAACGTGCTTGCCTATGATCCATTCCTTCAGGACGCCAGCCCGGACGTGACACTGACGGACCTGCAGACCCTCGCTGAAAACTGCCGGGTGGTCGTCGTGGCCACCGTACCGTCCGAGAGCACCCGCGGCCTTCTGAGCGCGGATCTGATCAAACGTTTACAGGCCGGGGCTTTGGTGGTTCTGATCAGCCGGGCCTGGTGCGCCGATTTCCCAGCTTTGGTCCAGGCCGCGGAATCTAGCTGCATCCAACTGGCGACCGACGTATTTCCCGACGAACCTTTGGCACCAGAAGATCCGTTGCGCGCGAGCCGAAATGTCATCCTGTCACCGCATCGCGCCGCCGCCGTACCCGGCGGGCGCCAATTGATTGGCGACATGATCCTGCACGATGTACAGGCAATTCTCGGCGGACGATCAGAGCGACAGTTGAAGCGCGCCGAGCCGTCCCTTGTCGAAGATCTGGTCGCTGCTCAAAGGCAGATGAGTGCGATGCCGAACACATGATTGCATTCAACTGGGGCATTCTCGGCACAGGTAATATCGCGAGATCCATGGCCGAAGCGCTTGGAAAAGTCCCAGGCGCACAACGGCACGCGGTGGCGTCACGCACCTATGAAAAGGCGCAGGACTTCGCCACTCGTTGGGAGATTCCAAATGCGTATGGAAGCTATGACGAGCTACTTTCGGATCCCAAAGTCGGCATTGTCTATGTCGCCACCCCCAACGCCTGCCACAAGGACGACATCCTGTGCGCTTTGTCCGCCGGAAAACACGTTCTTTGCGAAAAACCAATGACGCTTTCCGCACACGACAGCGAAACGTGTTTCGACGCAGCCGAAAAAGCAGGACTTTGCCTGGCGGAGGCGCTTTGGACTGCCTACTTTCCAGCGATGCAGAAAGCCGTCTATCTTGTCCGATCAGGCGCGATCGGCTCGCCGCAACTGCTAAGCGCAAGTTTCGTGTCTTATCGGGATCCGGTCAGATATCCGAACCTCTTCGACCCGTCGCAGGGCGGCGGCGCGCGCAATGATCTGGGCATCTATCCGGTTTCCGCTGCACTGCTTATGGCCGGGCCGGTGAGTTCGGCGACTTCGGAAACCATCTATGGACCATACGGCGTCGATGAAATGGTGGCCATGACCCTGCGGCACGAAGCCGGGTCGTTGTCACAACTGACCTTTGGGTTCCGGCTCGATCTTCCAATCGCGCTGAAAGTCATCGGCACATGCGGGATGATCGAATTACCAGAGGACTTCCATCGCCCGCGGCGCTTCATTCTGCGAAAATCGACCGACGAGAGGGTCTTTGATCTGCCACCGATTGGAACAGGATACGCGCACGAGGCCATCGCGTTTCAGAAGCTTGTTGCGGGCAATGAAACTCAGACGGCCATTTGGCCACGCTCTGCAACTCTTGCCGTTGCGCGCCTGCTGGCATGAGGTTCCGGCCCGCCGAACGGGCCGGAACAGAACAGGTGGTCAGACCAACATGTTTTCGTCTTCCAGCCAATCCGGGTCCACTTCATTGGCAGAAAGCACCGTGTTTGGCCCAAGAACCGAATTCGAGATGCCGCCACCCCAACCGTAGCTGCCGTCATAGTAGACAGGTTCGACACCGGCGAAAGTATTGTCCTGCACCATCATTCCGACGGTCGCCAGTTCAAAGGCGGTCTGCTCGTTGGCGATCAGAATGCCCACGCCCGGCTCGCCGTCGCGGAAGAATTCTTCGGCTCCGGTGTGAAACAGAATGTTGTCTTCGGCAGTGATATTCTGCGTGTTGTCGAAGTACATCTGAACGCTGAAGTTGTCGTAGACGATGTTGTCAGTATAGGTGACATCCGAGGACGACAGGCCGCCGATCCCTTCGCCATAGTTCTTGAATACAGCGTTGTCGCGAACAATGGTGTCGGTCGATACGTCGATGGCAATACCGCGCGCCCATCCCTCGTCCCAAACTCTCGCCTGATTTTCGAGGACATTGTTAAAGATGTCATTGTTCTCGACAACGTGGCCAGAACTGACACCAAGCCGGTCAGAGCCGATCCAGATGCCGTTCCGGACCGAGTCGTGAATAATGTTGTCGGCAATGGTGATGTTTTCCGACGACCAAACTGAAATGCCACTACGCGTCGCGTCTGTCACCTCGAAGCCTTCGAAATGGATATTCGAAGCGGTGATCGACACAAGATCGGTATTGGCCGGAGTGCCTGAACCGTCGATCACAGGACGTTCGCCCGGATACCCCATGATCGTGATGGGGGCGCCCTCTTCCCCGCCTTGCGAGATCGACAAAGCACCCTCATAGACACCGCCGCGGACCAGGATCGTGTCGCCAGGATCGGCCAAAGCAATGGCCCGTTCAATCGACGCCAATGGGTCGTCCATCGTGCCGCGTCCGTTGTCGTTGCCATTGGTGGCGACGATGAAATCGGCGGTATCCAGAACGGACGTGTCGACCTCGGCCGGCGCGCTTGGAGTTGAAGGCGCAGACGGTTCCGGCTCGGGTTCGGGTTCTGGCTCAGGTTCGGGGTCTGCTTCCGGCTCAGGCTCCGATACTACTTCGGGCTCGGGCTCGAACTCAGGAACTAACACCGGTTCAGGCACTCGGACCGGTTCCGTCACGACACCCTCGGGCGTTTCGTCGTTCATGTCTTCTTCGGAAAACGCCACGTATCCGCCATCATCTTCA
>JASJDQ010000107.1 GCA_030065075.1 Paracoccaceae bacterium
TCCTGAAGACCGCCGAAGCCGCCCTTGCCGTAGTCGCCATCGACGGCATCGCCGTCGGCGGCGGCCTTGAGGTCCCAACCGGGGCAAAAGAACTTGTCGCCCGCGCCGGTGATGAGAGCGACGCGCAGGTCGGGATCGTCGCGGAAATCGGTGAAGACCTCGCCCATGATGCGACTGGTGGCGAGGTCAATGGCGTTGGCCTTGGGCCGGTCGAGCGTCACTTCCAGGACGTGCCCGTCGCGGCTGGTCTTGATGGGCGTGTCGGTCATTTGGGTTTCCCTGTCTGGATCAGCGCGTCGGCTGCGACGGCGCCCTCAACACCGCACATCAGCGGGTTGATTTCAACTTCGATGGGGTTGTGCGCGGTTACAAACGCCTGCACGGCCATGACGGTGTCGAGGATGGCGTCGATATTGGCCCCTGCCCTGTTCCGGTGGCCTGCCAGTACGGGCCAGATGCGCAGTTTCGTGAGGGCGGTTTGAACGGCGTCGCGATCTACCGGGATCAGAAGCGCGGCGCGGTCGTGCAGAAGCTCGGTCAGTTGTCCCCCGGCGGCGAGCGTCAGGACGTAGCCGTGGGCATCGTCGCGGAGGACGCCGATCAAAAGCTCGGCCACGCAGTCCTGCACCATGGCTTCGATCAGGAAGCTTTGGGTTGGCATGGCGCGGGCGGCGTCGGTGACCGCTTGCGCGCTGGTGAGCCCCAATGCGACGGCGCCCGCTTCGGTCTTGTGTGCGACGCCCTCGCCTTTGAGCGCGACGGGAAAGCCGATCTGTTCTGCCACGCGCGCGGCGTCCTCGGACGCGGTTGCGCAGGCAGCCTTTGGGACGGACACCCGGTGCGCGGCCAGTGCCTTTTTTGCCTCGGCTTCCGACAGGATCTGACCTGGGTCGGTTTTGGCCGGGGCGAGGACCGGGTCGCTCTCTGGCGTGCTGCTGCCGATCTCGGCGGCGATGGAGATCGCTTCGATGGCCTCCGTCAGGCCGCAAAGGGGGGCGATCCCCTGAGCCGCCAGTTCAGTTGCCATCGCTTCGGGCATGGTTTCGGGGATGGACGCGACGATCACCATCGGTTTGCCCGAGGCTTTCGCAGCTTGTGCAACAGATGGGATGACGGGCCGCCAGGCGGTAGGATCGCAACGGTCGGCGCGAGGGAAATCTAGGACGACACAGCCAAGCGCGGCGTCGCCCGCCATCAGCCCTGCGAATGTCGCTGTCATCGCCGCTTCGTCCCCCCAGATGTAGGTGTGATAGTCGAGCGGGTTCGCAAGCGCCACCTTGGGGCCGAGCGCGACCCGCAGCGCGTTTTGCTGTGTGTCGGTAAGCGGTGGAAACGAAAGCGGCGTGTCGAGGACGCTGTCGGCGATCAGGCTGGCTTCGCCGCCCGAGCACGAGGCCGCTGCGATACCGGGCGATGCGAGAGGGCCGGTGATGTGGAGGAGTTTCAGCGCTTCCAGGAATCCCGCGAGCGTCCGGGCCTGTCCGATGCCGAGCCGCTTGAAGAGCGCGCCCGCGCCTGCATCGGTGCCGGCGAGCGAGGCCGTGTGCGTGACGGTCGCCGCGCGCGCCTGTTCGGAGCGACCGACCTTGAGCGCGACGAGGTGTTTGCCTTTGGCGTGGGCTTTGGCGGCAAGTGCCTGGAAGTCAGCAAGGTTGTCGATGCCTTCGATGTAAAGGCCCAGCGCGGTGACACGCGGGTCATCCAAAAGCTCCGCGCCGATCATCGACATGCCGGTCTGCGCCTGATTGCCGACCGTGACCATATAGGCGATGGGCAGGCCGCGGGCCTGCATTGTCAGGTTTATGGCGATGTTGGATGATTGCATGACAATCGCCACGCCGGAGGCCACGGGCACCCCGCCGTGCTGGTCCGGCCAGAGGGCGACGTGGTCGAGGTAATTCAGAAGCCCGTAGCAGTTTGGTCCGAGGATTGGCATATCACTGGCTGCCTTGAGGAGCGCGTCTTGCAGGTCAGCGCCGTCGGTCAGTTCGACGGTTGCCTCGCTGAAGCCGGAGGCGAAGCAGATGGCGCCCCCTGCCCCCATCGCGGCCAATGCACTCGCGACCTCGACTGTCGATTTTCGGTTCACGCCGATGTAGGCGGCGTCCGGCGGTTCGGGCAGGTCGTTGACCGTGGCGAATGGGGTTAGCCCCGCGAAGGTTTCCGCGCTTTGGTGGACGGACCAGAGATCGCCCTTGAAGCCCGCCTTCCGACATTGCTCGATCACGGCTTTACACCAGGTTCCGCCGCCGATCACGGCGACGGACTTGGGCCGAAGCAAGCGGTCGAGCCGTCCCATCAGGCCCCCAAGGGGCGCAGGAGATCGCGGCTGATGATGTGGCGCTGGATTTCCGAGGTGCCGTCCCAGATGCGTTCGACACGTGCGTCGCGCCAGAAGCGTTCGATGGGGAAATCGTCCATCAGCCCCATGCCGCCATAGATCTGGAGCGTCGTGTCGGTAACGCGCGCGAGCATTTCCGAAGCATAGAGCTTTGCGCTGGCAATCTCGCGGTTGGATGTCAGGCCCTGATCCAGCCGCCAGGCGGCGGCGAGCGTCAGCCAGTCAGCGGCGTCGATTTCCGTGATCATGTCGGCGATCTGGAAGCCGACGCCTTGGAACTTGCCGATGGGCTGGCCGAATTGTTTGCGCTCGGCGGCATAGGTCAGCGCATAGTCGAAACAGCGGCGCGCGCGGCCCACGCTGAAGGCCGCGACGGTCAGCCGGGTGGCATAGAGCCATTCGTTCATGACAGCGAAGCCGCCGTCCACTTCGCCCAGCACCTGCGCGTCGGGCAGACGGCAGTTGTCGAAGTAGAGGATGCAGTTCTTGTAGCCCTTGTGACTGACGGAGGTATAGCCATCGCGCACTTCGAACCCGGGCGTACCGCGGTCGACGAGGAAAGTCGTGATGCGCTTTTTCGGCCCGTTGGGCGTATCATCGACGCCGGTGGCGACGAAGACGATGAAGAAATCGGCGTGCTCGGCGCCCGAGATGAAATGCTTGGAGCCGTTCACCACCCAGTCGCCGCCGTCGCGGGTGGCGGTGCATTTCATGCCACGCACGTCCGATCCGGCATCGGGTTCGGTCATGGCGAGCGCGTCCATCTTTTCGCCCCGGACGGCCGGCAGGAGGTAGCGGTCGCATTGGTCACCTTCGCAGGCCATGAGGATGTTCTGGGGGCGACCGAAGAAATGCGTCAGCGCCATCGAGCCACGGCCAAGCTCGCGTTCGACCAGCGTGAAGTCGAGGTGGTTCAGGCCCGCGCCGCCAACGTCTTCGGGGAAGTTGCAGGCGTAGAAGCCGAGGTCGATGCATTTCTGTTTGATCTCTTCGCCAAGCTCCGGGGGCACCTGGCCGGTGCGCTCGACTTCGGCTTCGTGCGGGTAGATCTCGTTTTCAACGAAGCTGCGCACCGTGTCGACGATCATTTCCTGCTCGTCCGTCAGCCCGAAATCCATGAAAGCTCCCCAAGTTGGTTCTTGGGTGTATTTGAGCGGAGTTGCTGCCCGTTGTCATGGCATCAACGGCAGAAACCGTTCCAAAATCGACGCGCCTTCAGGTCGTGGGCGAGAAGAGCAGCTTCAGGAAGGTGCGGAATAGCATGATCTGTTCGGACGCGTTGTTGTGTTCGCGGAGCGCGCGTTGCAGCACCAGCCCGCCTTCGACGACGCCCGAGACCATGTCGGCAAGGGCGTCCATGTTGACGGGCTCACGGGGTTCGTAGACCTTGGCGATCTCTTCGAACATGCCGCGAAAGCGCTTGCGCCAGCCGAGGATCGCCTGGCGGTTCAGCTCGCGAACGCCTTCGTCGAAGAGCCGGTCCTGATAGGCGGTCGAGGCGATGACGCAGCCGGGGTGGCCGGTGGGCATTTCTTCCAGCATCTCGGCCAGAAGTTTCAGGCCGATCAGCATGCAATGGAGAGGGTCGTCGTTCAGCTCTCGAGCCCGGGCAAAGAGATCGTCGTAGAGCGCGTTTTCGACCTCGATGTAGCGTTCCAGCATGGCGCGGGCCAAGGCGTTCTTGTCCTTGAAATGGTAGAAGAAGCCGCCGCGCGAGATATCGGCACCCGCGACGATCTCTTCAATAGAGGTCGCTTCGAAGCCTTTTTCGAGCACTGCCGCCTCGGCGATGTCGAGGATTCGGCTGCGCGTGTCCACTTTTTGCTCCATACCCGGCCCTCCGACTGTACTGCGAGTCCAGTTGACGCCTGTTCGCCGCATTCGCGCAGAAGGCGCGGCGGCGTTACCCTATGAAATTAAGGCAAAAAATAACTTCGCACAACCGGACCACGGGACAACTATCTGCCCCGGCGACTCTCGGGTTAGGCACTTCGTATCAACTGACAAGGACAGCTTCGATGCGAATTCAAAAGCTTACAGAGACCCCACGCTTCTTTCTTTCGGACGGAGGGCTGGAGACGTTCATGATCTTCGACAAGGGGTATGACCTGCCCTGTTTTTCGGCAGCCGTGCTGCTGGAGAGTGAAGAAGGCCGCGCCGATCTGGCGGCATACTTCGAGCGATTCATCGGGATCGCCAAGGCCTCGGGCCGTGGGTTCGTGATGGACGCGCCGACGTGGCGGGCGGGCGCGGCATGGGCCGGGCCGATGGGGCAAACGCTGCAGGAGATCATGGAGACGAACGCCCGCGCCGTCGCTTTTGTAACGGACTTGCGGGACGCCCACGAAACGGCGGACTGCCCGATCCTGATCAACGGTCTGGTGGGTCCGGCGGGCGATGCCTATGCGCCGGGCGAGCAGATCGAGGCACAAGACGCCTTGCTGATCCACGCCCCGCAGGTTCATGCGCTTGGCAAGGCCGGGGTCGATATTATCAGCGCCATGACCCTGACGCATGCGAGCGAAGCCATCGGCATCGTCCGTGCCGCGCAGGAGATCGACGTGCCGGTCGTCATTGCGTTCACGGTGGAAACGGATGGATGTTTGCCGTCTGGCCAACCTCTGGGCGAGGCGATTGCCGAGGTCGACGCGGCGACGAACAACGGCCCCGTTTATTACATGATCAACTGCGCCCATCCGGACCACTTCCGCAACGCGCTTGAGACGAACGCGGCGTGGCTCTTGCGGATCGGCGGCATTCGTTCGAACGCGTCCCGGATGAGCCACGCCGAGCTGGACGAAGCCGAGGAGCTGGACGATGGCGACCCTGTCGAGTTGGGTCAGCTCAACGCTGAGCTTCTGGCGCGTCTTCCGAACATTCGTGTAATCGGTGGCTGCTGTGGCACTGATCACCGGCATGTGGGCTGCATTGCCGGGCATCACCACGCCCGGACGGCGGCCTGAGTTCACTGAAAGGACAACCGATGAACGCCCATGCGAACCCGCTTGTCCGTCAGGCCGACGCAGCCGATGCGACGACCCTGGCCAGGCTGATCGACATCGCCGGAGAGGGCATCCCAACGTGGCTTTGGACCCGGCAATGCGTCGAGGGGCAAACGCCGCTGGAAGTGGGCGCGGAACGCGCCCGCCGCCCGAGCGGGGGGTTTTCCTATTGCAATGCCCTGATCGCCGAGAAGGACGGCGCGCCGCTTGGCATGGTGCTGAGCTATGCGATCACGGATGCGCCCGAGGACGACCCGGACGACCTGCCCGCGCCCATCGCGCCCTTCGTGGCGCTTGAGGCCTTGTCGGTCGGCACCTGGTATATCAACGCCTTGGCGGTTTTCCCGAGCCATCGGGGCGTTGGTATCGGTGCGCGGCTCTTGCAGGCGGCAGAGGGGCTGGCGGTGGCAAGTGGCTTCGACACGATGAGCATTCAGGTCTATGGCCAGAACACGGGCGCGGTGCGGCTTTATGAGCGGCTGGGGTATGAACTGTCGGCAAAAGAGCCGGTGCGGTCGCATCCCTGCCCGCCTTATCACACGGGCGATGTGCTGCTTCTTAAGAAGGCCGTTTGATCCCTGCGCAACAAGAGATCGGTAGGACCAACGTCGCAGATGCTTTTTTGAAAGGGATCCGGTAGACTACAGTATGCAAATGGAGGTGCTCCCATGCTGAATCGTGGCATTCTGGGATTTTTTGTTGTGTCTTTTGCCGCTTCGAGGGCGTTTGCTTTGGATGGGCCGCAGACACCGCTTGAGGACCCGATGGCCTCTGGCATGTGGGGGTATCACCAGGTTGAACTGCTTGGCGATCCGGAGAATATCCGGTTTGACGAGCGCGTTCAGGTGATCGCGCCGGTGTCGGCAGAGGACAGCTTGAATGTGCCGCTTCTAATCGATGCGTCCGGCATCGAGAACGTCAAGCGCATCGTCGTGAGCGCTGACTACGGGCCGATCCCGCATATCCTGACCTACTACCCGGAAGAGGCGCTGCCGAAGCTCGCGCTGCGTTTCAAGATCGATCAGGCGACGGCCATTCGCGCCAGCGTCGAGACGCACGATGGGCAGTGGCTGATCGGTTCGACCTATATCGATGCGGCAGGCGGCGGATGCACCGCGCCGGCGCATGCATACGCAAGCGATGACTGGGAAGAGAAACTGGGCGAGATCCACGGGCAGCTTTGGGCGGCCTCCGGCAAGGCACGCGTTATCGTGGACCACCCCATGGATACGGGGCTTGCGGGCGACATCCCGGTTTTCATCATCCAGCACCTCGATTTCGAAACCGACGCGGGAACGCGGGTGGCGCGGGTCGAATTGCAGGAACCGGTCAACGAGGACCCGGCGTTTTCGCTCTATTTCGACCCGGGCACGATGCCCAATCTGCTGCACGTGAAGGGCCGTGACAACAATGGCAACCCGATCGAAGGACTTCTGACGACGGGCGAGACCAACTGATGCTGACCCGGCGAACGGCGCTTGGGCTGCTTGGCGCGAGTGCTTTTGCCACGCGCGTGGCGGCAGAGGCGCGGCATGTCTATGACCTTCGGCCCGTGAAGATCGCCGAGGGCGTGTGGATGATCTAGGGCGCGACCGAGTATTTCACCGATGAAAACGGCGGCGCCATCGTCAATATCGCGCTTCTGAAGGGCGCGACCGGCCTGATCGTGATCGATACTGGTCCCTCGCGGCGCTATGGCGAGGCTTTGGCGGGTCTGGCGCGTCAACTTGATATCCGGGGCGTTTCGGCGGTGGTGAACACGCACCATCATCCGGATCATTTCTTCGGCAATCAGGTCTTTGCGGGTACACCGATTTTCGGTCTGGGCGAAACCCAATCGGCGGCTTTCGAGGAAGGCGATGCCTTTGCCGACAACATGTATCGGCTTCTGGGCGATTGGATGCGTGGGACGGAAGTTGTGCCGCCCGGTCAGGTGATCGAGGGCGGCGATGTCGAGATCGACGGGCGGCGGTTCACGACGTTTCCGCTGGGCGGGCATACGGTGGCGGATCTGGCGCTGCTCGATCACGCGACGGGCACGCTCGTTGCAGGCGATCTTGTCTTTTACGATCGTGCGCCGACGACGCCGAGCGCCGATCTGGCGCGTTGGCAGACCTCGCTCGATGCTCTGGAGGGCATCGGTGCGGCCCAGCTTGTGCCCGGGCACGGGCCGGTCGATCGCGACCGAAAGGCGATTGCCCAGACGCGGGCTTATCTGACGTGGCTGGACGGAACGCTGCGCAGCGGGGCGCGCGAGGGGCTGGACATGATCGACCTTATGCAGGCGCCCTTGCCACCGGAGTTTGCGGGCATGGGGGCGCAGCCGCAAGAGTACCACCGCTCAATTTCCCATCTGTTCCCGGAGATCGAGCGGCAGGAATTGCCGCTGGCAAGCTCGCTTTAGTCTGTATTTACGGGCACCGGATCGACCGGCACCAGCGTCTCGCCGATATCCAGCCAGCCATCGGTACCGAGCCGGTACCAGTAGACGCGGGCATAACCGAGCGAGGCGATGCGTTGCGCGGCGTTCCAGCTCATCCAGCAATCGGCGACGCAGAAGACGACGATGGGATGGTTTTTGTCGTCACCGGTCAGGCGAGAAAGGTTGTCGGCCAGATAGGACTGCATGTCAGGGGTCAGGTAGCCCCGTCCCGTTTCCGGCAACCAGACCGCGCCCGGCAGACTGAGGCGCGGCGCGGAAACCAGCCAGGTGCCGTCCAACTCGTCGAAGCGGGACTGCGCGGCGCTGAACACGTCGAAGATCAGGGCGCCGTCCCGGATCAGGGCGCGCGCTTCTTCCGGCCCGATCAGAACGGCGGGCGGCGGGATGTCGTCCGGTGTGGGCGCGCGTTGCCGCGCGATGCGATAGCCGGTGTCGGGGTCGAAGAGGTCGGGGCGTTCCGCCTGGTGTTCCTTGTAGGACGCCGCCAAGGACGGCGACGCGGCAAGGAGAAGCGCGATCAGGGCGAGGTGGAGCATCTATCCGACCGTCACGACATCGCCTGCCGCATCGACCAATGTCACCCTTGCCGCGAAGGTTCGAGCGACGTCGCGGACGGTTTTGAGCGGCGCGAGACAGAGGGCGGTTGAGAGCGCGTCGGCAACGGCGGCGGAGCTTGCCTCGACCGAGACGGTGGACCAGAGCGGCACATCTGTGTTCTTGGGTGAGAGGATATGGAAGCCTTGGCCGAGGCGCATCGCTCCGGGCGAGGATGTCGCGATGGCCCCATCCGTCAACGTGCGCGTGCCGATCTGGCCATGTTCGGGATCTGCTAGCCCCAGGCGAAAGGGCCCGCCGAGAGCGGCGTGTTCACCGATGGCGACGAGCGCGCGGGTCAGGCCATGGGCGGCAAGCACCGTGCGGACGCGGTCGGTGACGTAGCCCTGGGCGATGCCGTTCAGGGTCAGCGCTTGCCCGGTCCCGAGTTCGAGTATCTTGTCGCTGAGGCTGACCTTGTCCCACCCGACGGTGTGCCAGGGCGGGTCTTCGCCTGCCAGTAGGGCGGCGAATACCGGCTGGACGGTCGGGTCGAAGCGCCCGCCGGTCGCTGCGTTGATTTTCGCGGAGAGGTCAAGGACTTCGGCCATCTCTGGCGACAGCGCGCCGCCACCGCTTACGTTGATTCTTGATAGTTCGGAGTGCGGGTCATAAAGCGAAAAGATCCGCTCCATCCGGTCGATGGTGGCGCGTGCGGAAGCCAGCGCTTCGGGACGGGCGCCGTACAGGTCCAGCGACACTTCCGCCCCCATGGCGCGGCCCTGCCAGCGGAGCGGCGTTGCCCGCGCCAGCGTTGGCCCCGCGCAGGCTGCCGCGATCACGGTTATGAAACGCCGCCGGTTCATCATTCCGCCGCCATCGCGCGGTCGCGCTTCTCGGCGATGATCTGAGGAACGCAAAGCGACGGGCTTTCGTGGATCGTCACACAATCGAGGCATTGGAAGCACTCGGCGTAGTTCACCTCTCCTGTCGGTTCGATGGCACCATAAGCGCATTTCACCCGGCAAAGCTGGCAAGGCGATCCGCATTCGCTACGGCGTGCGATCCAGTCCTTTTGGCGGAACACTCCCCCGATGGCTAAGAGCGCGCCCAGCGGGCAGACGTACCTGCAAAAGCCCTTGAACAGGACCATCGAGAGCAGGAGCCAGAAGACGGCGTAGGCGACGTAATACCATTCGCGCAAGAAGAAAGTGGTGATCGCGGTCTTGAAGGGTTCGACTTCTGCCGCCTTGTCGATGTGGGTAGGCGTGAAAATCGCGACACCGACCAAGGCGGCGAGCACCAGGTATTTCAGGCCGCGTAGGGGCCGGTCCCACGCGCGCGGCATGTCGAGCGGTTTGATACCCAGCACGCTGCCGAGCTTTGACGCGAATTCCTGAAGCGCGCCGAAGGGACAAAGCCAGCCACAGAAGAGCCCACGCCCCCAGAGGACAAGGCCGAGGATCGCGGCGCCCCAGATGAGCAGCGAGAACGGATCATAAAGGAGGAAGGCGAAAGAACCGCCCGCCAGCGTCGTCTGGATCGCTGCCAGCGGCGTGACGATGGAAAGCTGACCCTGCCCCCACCAGCCGACGAACGCGACCACGACGCCCAGAACTGCCAGCCGGAAGGGCTGGAACGCCGGATGAACGCTGAGCGCCTCCAATCGGCGCGCGAGCAAGGCAATGAGCGCGATCAGGAGTGCCGCAAGCACGATTAGGTCCTCGGCCCGACCCCTGAGCGCTTCCTGCAACGGCGACAGGGGCACGACCGCAGTCTTCCGGACGAAGAACCGTTCTTCGCCCGTCAAATCGGAGGAAAGATCCACCGAGCCGATTTCGGGCTGGAAGACCCCGTGCTCGCGGACGGCTCTTACGGTCAGCGTCCAGGGGGTCGTCGGGTCGAAGCCAAGGCGACGGTCGGTCCGCAGGATCAGGGCCTGACCGTTATCGACGGCATCATGCAATGCCGCGGGCAGGTCGGGATGGAGATCGAAGAAGAGATCGGCGTCGCGAAGCGCGACCGGGAGCCCATTCTGTTCGGCGCTGATCCAGTCGGGCGAGGTGTTTCGGACGAAGTCTTCGGACACCAGCCCGTGGCGGGCGGCGTCGATCACGAGGAGCGGCTCGTCGTTGTCGGAAATCTCGAGAAACCCCTGCAACTCGTCGAAGCTTTCGGGCGCAAGAACCGCGCGGGCGATGGATTTGGGTCCAAGATCGATCACCCAAAGGTCGAGATAAGGGGCTTCGGGGTCAGCCTTGGCCATGGGGTCGTCGTGGGCCCAGAGGGTGCCAGCGAAGGCGGCGTCAACGTCCGCATTCGTCCAGACGCGGTTCTGAGCGATGCCCTGCCCCACCAAGTCGTCCCAATTTAGATCTTCGTCGTGGTCGGGGTCGGGATAGGCAGGAGGCCCCGCGGCGACACCCGCCATCTTTTCGCGCGCGACCTGAAGCGTGGCGGCGAGGATCGTTTCGTGCGCGATGCGGACGGACGCCGTCGCCTTGGTGACCCCGTCGAGATAGACAAGCCCCGACCCATCGGCGGCGCCACCATAGGGTGTGCCGACGACGAGGCTGTCGGCGATCGAGTGCCCTTTGTATTGCGTGACGAACTCATGGAATGGCGCCTGTCCCAGCCCGCTGACGAAGATTGGTTCATTGTGCGAAAGCAAGCGAACATCGAGGAACCTGCCTTCGAGATCGACCTGCACCAGAAGGTTGATCGGCGCTCCGGAGAACCCGGGAAGGGGCGCCATCGGCTCGGTTTCGAAGGCGTAGCCCACATGCCCGCCGCCTGCATTCAGAAGCTGATAGACACCGTTATCGTTGACCGCTTCCCCAAGCGTCATGGGCGCGAAGACATGCGCGGAGAGGTCATCGCGCGACGTTGGCTCGGCGAGAGGGGCCTGTGCGGTGGCGACAAGGCCAAGGAGAGCCAACCGGAGAAGCTTCAGCATCGCCGTAGTTTAGTCCCCGACAATCCGGGCCTACATGCGACTAAGGTCTTACGCGCACGGGTCCTTCATAGCCTTTAACCTTTGGCCCATGAAGTCCGGCACGATGCCCTTTGCAGTCTCGCTTGGCGCGCTGTTCCTGGTCTGGATCGGCGCAGCGTTGGCGACGGCTGACCCATCGATTTTGCCGACGCCGTGGACGGTTGCGGCCATCGCGTGGAGCGAGGCGACGGACGGGCCGCTTTTTGGGCATATGATCGCAACGCTGGGGCGGGTTGCAGCAGCGTTCCTGATCGCGATGGGGCTGGGTGTGGCTTTGGGCCTTTTGCTGGGGCGGTCAAAACGTGCCAATCAGTGGATTGGGCCGTGGGTGGTGATCTTTCTGAATATTCCTGCCCTTGTCGTGATCGTGCTTTGCTATCTTTGGATCGGTCTGAACGAGGTCGCCGCGATTACGGCGGTTGCCATAAACAAGACTGCAATGATGGCTGTTACGATGCGCGAGGGCACCGCAGCGCTGGACCGGTCGCTGACCGATCTTGGCCAGGCCTTTCGGCTCAGCCGCTGGGCCAAATTCCGGCACGTCACGCTTCCGCAGCTTATGCCCTATCTGTTCGCGTCGATGCGGAACGGCATTGCGATCATCTGGAAGATCGTGCTGGTGGTCGAGTTCCTGGGTCGGCCAAACGGGGTCGGCTTTCAGATCCACCTGTATTTCCAACTGTTCGAGACGGGTTACGTGCTGGCCTATGCGTTCAGTTTCGTCGCCCTGATGCTGGTGATCGAGTACGGGCTTTTTGCGACATCAGAGCGGCGTGCCAACCTTTGGCGTCCGAACGTCGCCTGACGGGCATGCGCAGGTTAGGTTAGAACGAGATTCAACGCCTCGCGCAGCGCGGGCGCTTCGACGGGCTTGCGGAGTAGGATCAGGTCGCGTTTTATGCATTCGTTCAGCAGGTGCTCACTTCGGTTGGCCGAGACGAGGAACGCCGGGATTGGACCGTAGCGTTCCCTTAATGACTGGCAAAGGCTGATCCCGTCGATCCCGCTTCCGAGCTGGTAGTCCAAGATCAGCGCATCCGGCACGATATCGATCTCGGCCAGAACGTCCGCTGCGTCTTCCCCGGTGAGAGTGTGCAGCACATGGGCGCCCCAGCCTTCGAGCTTCAACGTCATTGCGTGTGCGAAGGCTTCGTCGTTTTCGACAAGCAGCAGCATCTTGCCCTTCAAGACGTCCAGAACATCGACCGCCGGTTCGATCAGTTGAGTATGACCTGGCCCGCCCTGATGAAGCTCTACCTCGACCGCGAAACAGGACCCTTTTCCGGGCGTGCTGACAAGATCCAGCCTGTGGCCCATCGAGGC
>JASJDQ010000108.1 GCA_030065075.1 Paracoccaceae bacterium
TGGGCCTATTACGAACTGGGCTGGGGCGGCTTCTGGTTCTGGGATCCCGTCGAGAACGCAAGCTTCATGCCCTGGCTCATCGGCACTGCGCTGCTTCATTCGGCGATCGTGGTCGAAAAGCGCAATGCGCTTCTGAAGTGGACCATCCTACTGGCCATTCTGACCTTCGCGCTTTCCATAATGGGCACCTTCATCGTGCGCTCGGGCATCCTTACCAGCGTCCACGCTTTCGCCAACGATCCCGAGCGCGGCATTTTTATCCTGCTGCTGCTCTGCATCTATATCGGCGGTGCGCTGACGCTTTTTGTCTGGCGTGCGAACGAGTTGGAGGACGGCGGCGTATTCGCGCTTTGGTCGCGCGAAACCGGGCTTCTCCTGAACAACGCGCTTCTGACCGTCGCCACCGGCGTCGTGCTGATCGGCACGCTCTATCCGTTGGCACTGGAATTCGCGACAGGCAACAAGATCTCGGTGGGGCCGCCTTTCTTCAACGCCACCTTTCTGCCGGTATTTGCGATAACGATGCTCATTGCGGGTGCCGGCCCGTTCCTAAGTTGGAAGCGAGCGCGGCGAAACGACGTCCTGCGCCGGGTGGTGATATCGCTCGGCATTGCTGCAGTATCGACGTTTGCAGTTGCGTACATCGGTGGGCTCTTCGAACCAACGGGTCTGTTCGGACTGTTCGTCGCCATCTGGCTTGGGGTAGCAACCCTAGCCGACATGCTGCGCCGCGCCGGATTCCCCAAAGTTTCTGTTCCGATGATGCTCCGACGGCTAATCGGCCTGCCAGCTTCAGCCTGGGGTCTCTATCTTGGACACGGTGGCCTGGCCATTGCTGCTGCCGGGGTCGTTGCCGTGTCGATCTGGAAAGTCGAAACCATCGACATTGTGAAATTCGGCGAGAGCATCGAAGTTGGCCGGTATGAATTCAAGCTGTTGGACGTGGAGAACACCGCCGGGCCGAACTATCAGACCTCGATTGCCGCGGTGCAGATCACGGAAGACGGAAAGCCGGTTGCCTTGGTTTTCCCGGAACGCCGCTGGTATCCAGTCGAAAAACAGTCGACCACCGAAGCGGGTATCCGCACGCTCTGGCACGGCGACCTTTATGCCGTCCTTGGCGATCCCGATGGCGCGGGCGGTTTTGTCACGCGTTACTATTATAACCCGGGCGTTCCATGGATGTGGCTCGGCGCCCTGATGATCGCTGGTGCGGCGCTGATCTCGCTCGCCGATAGGCGGCTTCGGGTCGGCGCACCATCAGCGCGGCCAGTGCCGCACGTGCAACCGGCGGAGTGATGCGATGCGAATTTTGATCCTGCTCACCTTCCTCCTTCTGCCCGCAAGTGGCTTTGCGCTCGACGCGGCCGAGATGTTCGAAGACCCAACCAAGGAGGCCCGTGCGCGCGAAATCGGGCGCGAACTGCGTTGCCTCGTTTGTCGCAACCAGTCGATTTTCGACAGCAATGCCGGGATTGCCAAGGACCTTCGCATCGTCGTTCGCGAACGCATGGAACTGGGTGAAACTGATGAAGAGATCCTCGACTACGTCCACCAGCGGTTTGGCGATTTCGTCCTTCTGAAACCGCGGATGACGGCCGAGACCCTGTTGCTTTGGGGCGCTCCTTTTATCTTGATGGCGCTTTCGGGGATCGCGCTCGCGGTCTACCTCCGCGGACGCCAGTCCACACAGGCTTCAGATGTCCTGAGCGGTGCCGATCAGGCTGAAGCGCGCGCACTCCTCGGCATTGAGGAGGGCAAATCATGATGTTCTGGATCTTTGCCGTTGCCGTGGCGGCGCTCTCGGCGCTTTGGATTGCCTTGCCTTTTCTGCGTGAACGCACGGTCGAGATAAGCGACTCGGACACAACCATGTCGATTTATCGAGACCAGATCGACGAGGTCGAGCGTGACCGCGAAGCGGGGCTGATCAGTGCCGACGAATGCGAAGCTGCGCGCGTTGAAATCCAGCGCCGCGCGCTGAAAGCCGCCCGCAAGCTGGACCGGGGCCTCTCGGTGTCGCAGCGCTCATTCGCGACAGCAGCGCCACTGGTGCTGGTCGTCGCAGCGCTGTCGCTCGCCACCTATGGCTGGCTGGGCGAAGCAGGATATGGCGATCTGCCGCTCGCCGAACGCCAGGAGCAGCGGTTGACCCGCATGGCGGAAGCAGGAGACTTGAACAGCCGCATTCAAGTCCTGATCAAGGCGGTTGGCGAAGATCCGGACAGTTTCGAAGATTGGTGGATGCTTGCGCGCTCCTATTCCGCCATCGGGGATCACGCCTCGGCGGCAGATGCCTATCGGAACGCCGCCAACCTGTCAGGCGACCGCCCGGCGGTGCTTTCGGCATATGGCGAGGCGATGACACTGGCCAACGGCAACAAGGTGCCAAGCGCGGCGCGCCTGATCTTCGAACAGCTCTTGCAGGAAACCAACGATCCCCGTGCCCGCTACTATCTGGCGCTGTCCAAAGCGCAGGCGCAGGACTTCGAAGGAGCCGTGAATGATTGGGCAGCGCTTGCAAGAGAGTCGGCACCGGACGCGCCCTGGATGCCTCTGGTGCGTCGCGACATCGCGAATATGGCGCGGTTTCTTGACCGTGACGTCACCGAGTTCCTGCCCGATGCAACGCCAGAGATGATCGCTTTGGCGGGCAGCAGCCTGCTGCCGGGCGGTGAAACGGCGACAGCGGATCTCACACAGCTTGAATCAGCCGTCCAAAACGATCCCAAGGACTATGAGAGTTGGATCGCCCTAGCCGAGGCCCGCGCAGCAGCGGGAGATACCGAAGGTGCCGCCAAAGCGCTGGCCGATGCACGAAGCCAGTTTTCCGCCGCACCATTCCTGATGCAGAAGTTTGCCGAAACCGAACGCAAGCTCGGGCTCGACCTCGTGGCATCCGCACCGCGCGGAGCGACCGAGGAGGACATCGCCGCCGCCTCGGAAATGACCCAGGCCGAGCGCGATGACATGATTGCCGGAATGGTCGCCGGGCTTGCCGCACGGTTGGAAAAAGACCCCGGCGATCCGGACGGCTGGATCATGCTGATCCGTTCCTACGCCACGCTTGGACAGCGGGAGAATGCTGGCGAAGCACTCAAGGACGCACGCGCGCACTTCCGCAACGACCCGGCAACTCTTCGGGCAATCGAATCGCAGGTCGGCGAACTGCGGATTGAATAGAGCGCCGTCTGCAAAGCGTAAGAAACAGCGGTCATTGGATTTCATCCACTTGATGGCGGCTTCGTCCACATTGTGTGAGGTCGCTCAGCGTGCAGAGAGGATTTCTCCAGGCATTCCCCACGCGTGTCTGAATGGCGGGTCTCAGAATTCCGGTCCTTCGCTGCACGACCTACGAAGTGGTAAGAGGCGGGACGAAGCGGACAATTATCATTCTGATCGGGATGGCTGCTTTCAGAAGAAGCAGCCAAATGCGCATAGTAAGTGATTGTCCAGCCCCCTGTGCCTGGGCCACTGATCCGTGCTCTTTCTAATATGGTTTCTGGAACCGGCGAACGCATGTTGAGTGCCTGATGCGGGCGGGTGTGGTTGTACTGCCTGAGCCAGTGATTGATGACGATCTGAGCCTGCTCGCTCGTCGTTGACCATTCGGCATTCTGAACCTCCCGACGCAGGGTCCCATTGAACCGCTCGTTGTATTCGTTCTCCCAGGGCGATCCCGGATAGATGCGGATTGGCTTGATGCCAATTCTTCGAAGCCACCCGCCGCAAACACTGGATGCTCTGCAGTCAAACCCATTTTCGTTGTTTCGCCTTCCCAAGTTTCAAGTGACAGCCAAACCGCCCTAAGTCTCTGACTTCATGTAGAGAATTACGTAGACATGGCCCATGAAAGATCAAATATTGTGCGATCACCCTGTAAATTCCATGTAGACAGGGAATCTTGCGCCAAGACTGGTTCGCCGGGGACTGCGTCCACCGCCACTTCCGCCAATATTCGGATTTCGATTAGCGGACTTTGCCCATTCTCGCGGCATTGATCGAGTCAACACGATGGCGAAGCGGCATGTTTCCAGAAAAGGACCGCCTGAACACACACGAAGATAGTTCGGCTGTCCGTTAGGTCGTCCCAAAATTTGCAACTTAGTTATCAATCAAATTGGGACGCCGCTAAGCCTTATGTTTGGCAGAGCTCAAGCGCCCTGAACGCGAAGCGCTCGGCAAGCGGAGCAAGCGCTGCCGCATTTGGGTCGGCGGCAGTTCCGGCACTTGCGCGATCTGCGATGCCGACGAAGATCACGGCGAAGCGGAAAAGCGCAAAAGCCCGGTGAAAGGGTGTCAGGTGCACCGGGTGTCCGAGGTGCGTTTGGTAATGGTCCAGAAACACCGTCTCTGTTGGCAAGCCCAAGGTGGCGTGGTCAAGCCCAAGCAACCCGCCATATTCGTTTGGCGAGGTATGCCAGGCCATGCAGACGAAGCCGAGATCGGCCATCGGGTGCCCGAGCGTCGAAAGCTCCCAATCCAGGACCGCGACCACGCGGGGTTCGGTGGCATGAAAAATCAAGTTTCCGATCCGGAAATCGCCATGGCAGAGGGCAGAGGCGCCGTCATCCGACGGCATGTGCTGCGTGAGCCAGTCGTGCAACGCCTCGATGGGTGCGATTGGGCGTGAGGGTGAGGCGGCGTACTGTTTGCCCCAGAGTTCAATCTGACGCTGGAAGTAGTCTCCGGGCCGGCCGAAGTCGGACAAGCCGACCTCTGCGGGATCGATCCGGTGCAGGCGCGCCAGCGTTTCGGCCGCGGCCAGCCATATCGCATGGCGCTCATCGGGCGATACGTCTGGCAAGGCCGGGTCGCCGAACACCCGGCCTTCGACGCGCTTCATCAGGTAAAACGGCGTCCCAAGGATATCTATATCCTCTTCCAGACGCACCGTGATCGGCACGGGCACATCACTGTCGGCCAGGGCCGACAAAACGCGAAACTCTCGCTCGACGGCATGGGCGCCTTTCAACACAGGGCCGTTGGGTTTTTTCCGCAAGACAAAGCGGTGTGTGCTCCAATTGAGGAAATACGTCGGATTGGACTGTCCGCCACCAATGCGCTCTAGCGCATACGAGCCGCCGTCGGTTCCGAGTGTCGTTTCTAGATAGTCGGCAAGCCGATCCAGGTCGAAGTCGATAACGCCTTTGACCGTGGCCGCAGTCACGCGCCCACATCCCACGACCAGAATTCCGAACCCTGTTCGGCCAAATGCCGGTTGAGGAGCATCTTGTGGACCTCATCCGCGCCGTCGACCAGTCGTGCTTGTCGCGCATAGCGATAGACCCACTCCAGTACCGTGTCCTTCGAGTAACCGCGGGCCCCGTTGATCTGAATACCGGTGTCCGCGGCATCGTGCAGCAGGGTTGCGACGTGGATCTTGGCCATCGAGATTTCCTTCTGCGCATAACGGCCCTGATCGATCTCCCAGGCGGCTTTCATTACCAGGAGACGCCCGACCTCGATCCGCATTGCCAGATCACCCAGCTTGATCTGCACGCTTTCGCGATCGGCCAGCCGGGTGCCGAAGCCCTCCCGCCGGTCCGCGTAATCTGTCGCGACTTCAACACAGCGCTTCGCCAGGCCCAGCCAACGCATGCAATGGGTCAGTCGCGCCGGTCCCAATCGGGTCTGGGTCACTTTCAGTCCGCGCCCCTCCTCGAGCAAGATGTTTTCGGCGGGAATGCGCAGGCCGTCGAAGTGCAGTTCGCAATGTCCGCCGTGCTCTTCCGGTCCCATGATCGGGATGCGCCGCGTGATCTCCCAACCCGGATCATCCTTGTGAAACAGAAATGCAGTGTGCCCGCGCCGCGCGTCGTCCGACGTGCGCGCGAGCAGGATAAAGTGGTCGGCCTCGCCCGCACCGGTAATGAACCACTTGTGACCGTGAATGACGAAGTCGTCGCCGTCTCGCTCGGCCCGTGTCAGCATCATGCCCGGGTCCGAGCCGCCGCCCGGATGCGGTTCGGTCATGGCGAAGGCAGACCGAACGTCACCATTGGCGATCGGGGCCAGCCAACGCTCTTTCTGGGCGCGAGTTCCCAACGCTTCCAGCACCATCATGTTGCCATCGTCGGGGGCTGCCGAGTTGAAGACGACTGGCCCGAAAATCGAGCGATTCATCGCCTCATAGCAGACGGCCATTGCTTGCTTGTTGAGCCCACGCCCGCCGTGCTCGGGCGAGAGTTGCAGGCACCAGAGGCCCTCGGCGCGGGCCTTGGCGCGCATCTTTTCGAGGAGCGGCAGCGCAATGTTTTCATGGTCGTCGTAACTCGCCTTGTCGGATTCCAAAGGGATGAGGTTTGCTTCGACAAAGGCGGCGATTTGATTCCGCAGGTTTGCGAATTCGCTGGGAATGGTGAAATCCATGGCGTCCTCTCAAAGACCAGAGACAAGGTGTCCGCCGTCAACCGCAAGTAAGGACCCGGTCATGAAGGCGGAGTGGTCCGAGGCCAAAAGCAAAAGCGGTGCATCGAGATCGGCCAGTTGACCGAGGCGGCGTTGCGGGATCCGTTTGATCAAGGCTTGGCCAGCATCACTCGCAAAAAAGTCGGCGTTGATCGGTGTCTCAATGTAACCCGGGCAAAGCGCGTTCACCCGAATGCCATAGCGCGCCCATTCCAGCGCCAGCGCCTTGGTCAATTGAACCACGGCGGCTTTCGAGGCGGCATAGGCAACCACGCCCCCGGACACGCGCAGGCCAAGGATCGATGCAATGTTGATGATCGAGCCGCCGCCACAGTCTTTCATTCCGGCTGCCGCTTCCCGCGCGACGGAGAAGACTCCGGAGAGGTTGGTGTCCAAAACCGCGTCGAAGTCCTCCGATGAAGTTTCGAGCGCGGGCGAGGCTCCCGCAATGCCCGCATTGTTGACGACAATGTCGAACGGCGTGGCGGTCGCAAAAAGCCGCGACACACTCTCGCTGTCGGTTACGTCAAGCTTAACTGCTTCAGCGGTGTAGCCACGCTTGCCAAGGGCTTCGGCGTGTTCTTCGACCCGCTCCAACCGACGAGCGGCCAACGTGACGGCGGCCCCAGCCTTGGCCATGACCCCAGCGAAGTGCTGCCCGAGGCCGCTCGACGCTCCGGTGACCAATGCGCGTTTGCCATCCAATCTCAGTTCCATTGGCAGCGCTACTCCATACCACGACGACGACGCTCGGCATCATCCCAGGCTGTGAGCGCCTGATAGTCGGGCACGAACCCGAGGCCCTTTTGCGCATCTGATGATACTGCATCGTGCGAGGTCACGACGTCAATCACTGCGGGCGCGTTGGCCAATGCGCGGCGCAGTGCATCCGCCAAGTCGCTGGGGTCCTCGACACGTTCGCCATGCGCACCCAGAGCCCGCGCCATGCCGGCATAGTCGGAGTGCCTCAGCGTCGTGCCCACAACACGGCCTCCGTAGTTAAACTCCTGATCGAAGCGCTCGATGTTCCATGCAGCGTTGTTCGACACGATGAAGACGGCTTTCGCACCGTGGCGAACGGCGGTGTCGATCTCCATCGCGTTGATGCCATAGGCTCCGTCGCCATTGACCGAAATGACTTGGCGATCGGGGTGGGCCAGTGCAGCGGCGATCGCAAAAGGGACGCCGACGCCGAGGCAGCCAAACGCGCCTGCATCGAGGTAGGTCTGTGCCTGAAGGCCCACGCGGGCGAAGCTGAGCAAATCACCGCCGTCTGCGACTGCGATGTAGTCCGGTTCGGCGACGTCTGCGATTGCTGAAAAGATGGCCATGGGATGTATCTTGCCGTCCCCGCCCGTGGTCGGCGCCGGGTTGGTCTTGCCTTTCGCGATACGTTCCCTGTGCTTTTCGCGAAGGCCATCGAGCCAATTCTGGTCGCGTTTGCCGGCTTCGTTTCCAAGCGCCTCGGACAGGGCAGCAAGAGCCTCGCCAACGGGGGAGAGGATCTCGGGCGTGCCGCGGCGGTTATCAATCAGTTCGCCCGCCGTGTCCGAAATGCGCAGGAATTTTGCATCCGGAAAAACCGCCGGAGACCCGAAGCCAAGCTGGTAATCCAGCTTGCGGCCAAGGGTGATGACCAGGTCGGCCTGCCCCATGGCGGCGGCCCGGACGGCGCCGACGACTGACTTATGATCTGCTGGGACCAGTCCGCGGCTTTCCTGCGTGTCCAGATAGAGCGCGTCGGCCGCATCGAGAAAGCGCACGAGTGCGTCGCTGGCCCCGCGCGCGCCGCGACCGCTGACGACCAGCGGGCGTTTGGCCGCGCGGATCGTTTCGACGGCGGCGTTCAAGGCCTCCGGATCGGGGCGTGGAGCGCGTGCTGATTTTGGCGCAAGCCAGTCTTCCGGGATCAGGTTTGGCGCGACCCGCGTCCGAAGCACATCCGTCGGCACTTCAAGATAGCTGGGCCCCGGCTCACCCATATCGCCAAAGGCGCGTGCAATGGCCTCATCCGTTTCGCGCAGCACCTGGTCAGCGACGCGGGCTGTACGCGAATATCGCGTCACGGGCCGCATGATGTCGACATGCGGTATGTCCTGCAGCGGACCCATATTGGCCTGCGGTCGCGAGGTGCAGCCGCCAATCAGCAGAACCGGCGCGCGTGCAAGCGAAGCATTGGCCATTCCGGTCACGCAGTTGGTGACACCGGGTCCGGCGGTGACCATCGCCACGCCTAAACTGCCGGTCAATTCGACGTGGGCGTGGGCCATGTGAACGGCCGCGCCTTCGTCGCGGACGTCAATGATGCGAATGCCACGCCGCGCGAGATGATCCCAGATCGGCTGGATGTGCCCGCCCTGCAAGCCGAAGACCCTGTCCACGCCCCGCATCTGCAACGCTTGTGCCATCCAGGCGGCGACACTTTCCTCATCCGTGTCCAGGTCCTGTCGTTCGATCACGTTGGGCTCTCCGTCTCGATGGCCCGGTCCTTCAGCATGTCGCGAAGGACGCGGTGCAGTATTTTGCCAGTGGTGTTGCGGGGCATTTCCTCGGGCGTCAGAAACACGATCTCGCGCGGGCGCTTGTACCCGGCGAGCCGTTCGCGCGACCAGCCCAAGAGTGTCTCGGCATCGACGCTGACCCCCGGACGGCAGACCACCGCCGCAGCCACACGCTCGCCCCAGCGGTCGTCTGCGATACCGACGACGGCGACATCGCGCACCGCCTCGTGCTGCGAGAGCACGGTTTCAACTTCCGCCGGATAGACATTCTCGCCGCCGGTGATGATCATGTTCTTTTTTCGGTCAATCAACTTGATGAAGCCATTCTCGTCGCGCAGCGCCATGTCGCCAACCGTCAAGTAGTCGCCGCGAAACGCCTCCGCCGTCTTTGCCGGCAGGTTCCAGTAGCCTTCGAACGCGTAGGGCGACGATGAATACAGCTCGCCGACTTCGCCATCCGGCACTTCATTTCCATCGTCATCCAGCAGCCGGATCGGTGCCGAGCCGGTGACTTCGCGGCCCACGGTCCCGAGGTGGTCGAAAAGTTCATCGGGGTGCAGGAATGTGACCCACCCGGCTTCGGTCGAACCATAGACCTCGAAAAGGCCCGAGCGTGGGAACATCTCCATAATGGCCTGTTTTGTCTCCACCCGCGCAGGAGCTGAAGAAACCATGAGTTTTTCGACGCGTTCGAAACCTTTGCCGTGGTGGTCCGGGGCATCGAGCATCATCATGTAATGAGTGGGCACCATAGAGGAAAACGTAACGTCGCTGTCGGCGATGGTTCTGAGACACAGTGCCGGGTCGAAACTCTGTCGTGAAAAGATCGTAACCGGCGCGCCGATCGCAAGAAATGAGGTAAAGAAATTCAAAGAGTTGGCGTGGCACATGGGCATGACCAGAAGCGCATCATCGCGGCGTGCAAGACCGAGTTCCACCTGTGTCATCAGCGCCAACATCGCCATGCCGCGATGACTGCGGATCGCGCCTTTGGGATTGCCGGTGGTGCCGGAGGTGTACATCAGGCACCAGGGATCGTCGGAAGTGATCGGCACCGATGGTTCGGTACCCGCGGCTTGTGTCAGAAGAGTCTCGTAGGCAATCCAGCCGGGCTGAGTCGCATCGCCCATCAGGATGAAGCGGCTGGGCGACACCGCCAGTTCGTCACGAATGGCATCGAAAGTCTCGACCAGCGCAGGTTCGGCGATGACAGCTGAGACTGCGCAGTCGTGGCAGATGAACAACGCCTCGCCCGGTGATAGGCGGAAGTTGATCGGCACGGCCACGATCCCGGCCTTGGCCACTGCCGCATATATCTCGACCCACTCCATGCGGTTGAAGGCGAAGATGGCGACACGGTCGCCCTTTTGCAGCCCCAAGCCAATCAAAGCGTTGGCCAAACGGTTGCTTCGGTCATTCCAGCCGCGGAACGTCACCTCTCGCTCAAGATCGCGAGCTCCGATGCGGTCGGGCTGCAATCGCGCTTGATTGGCAAGCATTTGACCGGCATGGGGCAAAACGGGCATGAGGCTAGGCTTCGTTCGGCACGGCCGCGGCCTGCGGCAAGTCCGGGTTTCTCCGATGGAGCACCTTGCGCGTCTTTTCGAAGGCAACCCCGATATGGTCCTCCATGGCCTTTGCCGCCGCCTTGCTGTCTCGTGCCAAAAGACCCTCGACAATCCGCTTGTGATCGTCCCAGGACTGCTGTGCTGATGTGGGATCGCGTAGCACTTCGACCATCGAGCGCAACATATGCGGCCAGTTCGCGCGCATCGACGCTTCGATCACGTGGTTGCCGCTCCAGCGATAGATCATCTCGTGAAACCGGACATCAGCATTCAAGAGACCTTTGATGTCCCGTGCTTCAATGGCCGCAAAACCCTTTTGCAATATGCCCCGTGCTTCCCGCTCTGCATCATCTCCGATCCGCTCTGCGGCCAAGCGGGCGGCAAAGGGTTCGACCACGCTCCGAAATTCGTAGATTGAGTGGAATTGATATACGTCGACATCTGCAACCACGACACCACGGCGCCCGCTGTCGCGCACGAAATTGTTCGCCTTGAGAATGGATATCGCACTGTTCACCGGCTGACGCGACACGTTCAAACGTGCGGCGATCTCATCCTGGTTCAGGCGTTCCCCAGGCGGCAGTTCGCCTGTGCAAATGGCATCCTGAAGAATGTCATAGACCTGTTCGACCAGTGATTTCTTGGGCTCGATCGAGTCCATGCAAGCTCCTTCGCACTTTCATCCTCAGTAGACAGATTTCCGTATTTCGTATACGAAATTTTTTATAACTTGAGTCGATTTGCCTCCTTTTAAGGCAGGAAGACCCAACAATGGGAGGACCCGTCATGTGCCACGTTTTTGCCGGTCAGGATCCGGAACGTTATGCCAGTTGTACGCGCCGTTTGCGCCTGAACGGTCAAAGTACCAGCATCCGGCTTGAGAACGCCTTTTGGGACATCCTCGACCAGATCGCCGCTCGCGACGGAATGAGCACGCCGATGTTCATCTCGACCCTTCACTCCGAAGTTCTCGAGCTGCGAGGCGAGCCAGAGAACTTTACTTCGCTTTTGCGCAGTGCTTGTCTGAAGTTCATGGAGATATCTCCCTCCAAGCCCGCCACAGCCATCGCGGCAGAGTAACGGCAAGCCTGCCGGAAAAAGAATCGGACAGGTAGTAAAGACATACTACCAAGCCCCACCGGATCGCGCGCTACCCTGATTTCAGAGACTGGAATCACAAGAGGGAGCCAGCGTTTTGGCCAAAACCATTCATTCGATGATCCGTGTTCTAGACGAGACACGGTCGGTCGAATTCTACAACAAAGCATTCGGTTTGACGGTCGCAGAACGCCGGGAGTTCCCGGACTTCACGCTCGTCTACATGAGCAATCCCGAACAGGAATTCGAGGTTGAGTTGACGATCAATAAAGGCCGGACCGAGCCCTATGATCTGGGTGACGGTTATGGGCATCTCGCCGTATCGGTCGAGGACGTCGACGCCGAGCATGCCCGCTTCGAGGCCGAGGGGCTCGCCCCACGCAAGTTGGTTGAATTCGCACCTGATGGCGAACGCTTTGCGCGGTTTTTCTTCGTGGCCGACCCGGACGGATACCAGATCGAGATTCTGGAACGCGGCGGACGCTTCAAATGACAAAGGGAGGAACTGAGATGGTTCAGGAGACCGGCCCCAAGGGGCTTACACGGCGGCAGCTTCTGTCGCGCGCGACGGCGGCAGGCGCATCGTTCGTCGTCGGCACTGGCTTCATGGCCGCAAAGGATGCGGCTTGGGCGATGGAAACCACAGCGCTCAAGCCCGAGACGTTTGTAACGCTCGTTCAGATGGCACGTGACATCTATCCGCACGACAAGGTCGGCGACGAATTCTATGTCGTCGCCGTCAAAGGCTACGACACTGCCGAGGCCGCCGAAGGGATCGAGGCTGGGATTGCGGCGCTCAATGCTGCCGCGCAAGGCAAGGGCCACGCCAGTTATCTCGACGCCGGTTGGGAACGCAACCGGGTCGATATCCTGCGCGGCATGGAAGACAGCGCGTTCTTCCAGCAGATCCGCGGCGGGCTGGTGACCGGGCTTTACAACCAGAAAGCGGTTTGGCCGATCTTCGGCTATGAGGGCGCTTCCTTCGAGCTTGGCGGCTATATCGACCGCGGTTTCAACGACATCAACTGGCTTTGAGCCATAGGTA
>JASJDQ010000109.1 GCA_030065075.1 Paracoccaceae bacterium
CCCCAACGACGGCTTTCACCGGCTTCGGACGTTCGCCGAAATCTAGGCAGTGACCGGAGCGCGGACTTTCCAGACCCTCCACAAGTCAAGGCCGGAACGTACTTCCGACCCATACCGGACTTTCACTGCAGTTCTCCATGCCGCAATGCAGCTTACCCGAAGCGGACATCAGTCATCGGCAGGTCGCCTGGTGGGCGACTTCAGTTGTCTTTGTGAACTCGCTCACATCCAGACGGTTCCCCAATTCTTGCGCAGACAAGACAAAGGCATCTTGAGCGAAGAAATGACAGCTATCGCAAGTGTTTTGCGCCTCCCGAATTGGCGAAATTCACGCATGGGCACTTCTCCATGGCACGCGTCCGACTACGGTATTCTCCAATGTTTTTACTCATGCCCCGTCCATACTCCGACGGCGACGTTCTGCGTCGTCCCAGGCCGTAAGAGCCTGGTAGTCGGGAACGAACCCCAGCCCCTTCCTAGCATCCGAAGACACCGCATCCTGAGAGGTCACGACGTCGATCACGGCAGGGGCATTCGCCAGCGCGCGACGCAGTGCGTCTTTCAGGTCGTCCGCATCCTCCACGCGTTCGCCATATGCACCCAGGGCAATTGCCATCCCGGCGTAGTCGGAGTGTCGCAGTGTTGTGCCCACCACTCGCCCGCCGTAGTTGAACTCCTGATCAAAGCGCTCGATGTTCCATGCGGCGTTGTTCGAGACGATGAAGACAGCCTTCGCGCTGTGCCTGACCGCTGTGTCGATCTCCATCGCATTGACACCATAGGCGCCATCGCCATTAACCGAGATCACCTGTCTCTCGGGAAAGGCAAGGGCCGCAGCGATCGCGAAAGGCACCCCGACCCCCAAGCAGCCGAAGGCCCCGGCATCCATGTAAGTTCGTGCCTGCAGTCCAACGCGCGCGAAGCTCAGCAAGTCGCCTCCGTCGGCGACGGCGATGTAATCCGGGTCGGCGACGTCGGCGATGGCCGAGAAGATGGCCATCGGGTGCACCTTGCCGTCACCGCCTTTTGTTGGCGCGGGCGAGGTTCTTCCTTTGGCGATCCGCTCGGCGTGCTTGGTGCGAAGGCCATCCAGCCACTTCTGGTCGCGATCCCCGGTTTCGTTGCCAAGGGCGATCGTCAAGGCATCGAGCGTCGTCGCGACTGGTGCGAGGATTTCCGGTTCGCCACGCCGGTTGTCGATCAACTCGCCCGCCGTGTCTGCAATCCGCAAAAACTTGGCATCCGGGAAGACGGCTGGTGAGCCGAACCCAAGTTGATAGTCGAGTTTTCGGCCGAGCGTGATAACCAGATCGGCCTGTCCCATTGCCGCGGCGCGCACGGCTCCGACGACAGAAGAATGGTCTGCCGGTACAAGACCACGGCTCTCCTGCGTATCGAGGTAAAGCGCATCGGTTGCATCCAAAAACCGGAGGAGAGCGTCGCTGGCACCACGTGCGCCTCGCCCTGAAACGACAAGCGGGCGTTTCGCGCGGCGGATGGTTTCCACCGCCGCTTTTAGCGCCGCGTCATCAAACATCGTCAGGCGCGGTGGTTTCGGCATCAGCCAGTCTTCGGGGATCAGGTTCGGTGCAACGCGGGCACGCAACACGTCGGTCGGCACTTCGAGATAGCACGGCCCCGGTTCGCCCATGTCGCCGAAAGCGCGGGCAATGGCTTCATCCAGTTCTCGCAAGACCTGTTCGGCCACGCGTGCGGTGTGCGCGTATCGCGTGACGGGGCGTAGGATATCGACGTGGGGGATATCCTGAAGCGGTCCCATATTCGCTTGCGGCCGTGAGGTGCATCCGCCGATTAGGAGGACCGGTGCGCGTGCGAGTGACGCATTCGCCATGCCGGTCACGCAATTGGTCACGCCGGGACCGGCTGTTGCCATCGCAACGCCAAGCCCGCCGGTCAGTTCGGCATGGGCGTGCGCCATGTGCACCGCCGCGCCTTCGTCACGCACGTCTATGATCCGGATGCCGAGGCGCGCGACGTGGTCCCATATCGGTTGAATGTGCCCGCCCTGCAATCCGAAGACCCGGTCCACGCCCCGCCGTTTCAAGGCCTGCGCGATCCACGCCGCAACGCTTTCGGTGTCCTGGTTCAAGTCCTGGCGTTCGGTCATCGCTTGGTCTCCGGTGAAGCGCGCTCTTTCAACATATCGCGGAGCACGCGGTGCAATATCTTGCCTGTTGTGTTGCGTGGCATCTCGTGGGCTTCGAGGAACACGATCTCGCGCGGGCGTTTGTGACCGGCCAGTTTGTCGCGCGCCCAGGACAGCAGGTCGTCGGAACCGACCTCGACGCCCTGCCGACAAACGACGGCTGCCGCCACACGTTCCCCCCAGCGCGCATCCTCAACGCCGACTACGGCGACGTCGCGCACCGCCTCGTGCTGGGAGAGTACGGTTTCAACTTCGGCCGGGTAGACGTTCTCGCCGCCGGTAATGATCAGGTTCTTCTTGCGGTCGATCAGTCTGATGAAGCCGTGTTCATCTCGCAGTGCCATGTCTCCGACCGTGAGATAGTTGCCGCGAAAGGCTTCAGCGGTTTTCTCAGGCAGGTTCCAGTAACCTTCGAAGGCATAGGGCGAGCATGAGAAAAGTTCGCCAACCTCGCCATCCGGCACATCGTTGCCGTTTTCGTCCAGCATTCGGATCGGGGCCGATCCCGTGACCTCTCGGCCCACCGTTCCGAGGTGATCGAATATTTCATCGGGATGCAGGAACGTGACCCATCCCGCTTCGGTGGACCCGTAAAGTTCGAAGAGTCCCGAGCGCGGGAACATCTCCATTATGGCGCGTTTGGTCTCAATGCGGGCGGGTGCAGAAGAGACCATCAGTTTTTCGACCCGCTCGAAATCGCGCCCGCCACGGTCCGGCACATCCAACATCATCATGTAATGGGTGGGCACCATCGACGAAAAGGTGACCCCGGTTTCCCCAATCGTGCGCAGGCAAAGCTCAGGGTCGAAACTTGCGCGGGAAAAGATGGTGATGGGGGCGCCAATCGCGAGGAAGGACGTGAAGAAGTTGAGCGAATTCGCGTGGCACATCGGCATGACCAACAGCGCGTCGTCCCGTCGCGCCAGTCCAAGTTCCACTTGGGTCATAAGTGCCAGCATGGCCATGCCGCGATGGCTTCGGATTGCACCCTTCGGGTTGCCCGTGGTGCCTGAAGTGTACATCAGGCACCAGGGGTCGTCGGGCGCAACCGCAACGTCCGGTTCACTTGGGCTCGCGCGGACCAGCAAGTCTTCGTAGCTCTGCCAGCCGGGTGGGGCTGTCTCGCCCAGCACCATGAACCGATCCGTGCAGCTCAGTTCGTCGCGTATGGCATCGACCGTTTGCACCAGCTCCGGCTCGGCGATCACGGCTCCAACCGAACAATCCCGGCAGATGAAAAGCGCCTCGCTTGGTGTCAGCCGAAAGTTGATCGGGACTGCGACAATTCCGGCCTTTGCCGTCGCGACATAAATCTCGGCCCATTCAAGCCGATTGAACGCAAAGATCGCCACCCGGTCGCCCTTGCCAAGGCCCATTCCGGAAAGTGTATGCGCCAAACGATTGGCTCGCTCGTTCCAGGCGCGGAACGTCAGCGCGCGATCGAGGTCGCGCACGCCAATCCGGTCGGGCTGCAAACGTGCCTGCGAGGCCAACATCTGACCGGCGTGGAGCACCATGCGCTTAGACGACTTTCGCCCGAAGGCGCGCCGCGTATGTTTCAGGTTCACTTACCACGAGAAAAAGCTCCGTGCAGAACGGGTTCCTTGCCGTTCGGGGTCAAGACCTTCCGGGTCTTTTCCATGGCAAGGCCAATGTGGCGCTCCATAGCCGTGGACGCGGCGTCCGCGTTCCCTGTAAGCAAAGCATCCATGATCAGTTGATGATCGTCCCAGGATTGTTGAGCGGAGGCCGGATCGCGCAGCACCTCGGCCATTGATCGCAGCATATGTGGCCAGTTCGCTCGCATCGAAGCTTCGATGACGTGGTTCCCGCTCCAGCGATAGATCGTTTCGTGAAACCGGACGTCAGCGGCCAGCAACCGCTTGATGTCACGCGCTTTGATCGCCGCGCGCCCTTCCCTCAAAATAGCCTGCGCCTCGGGCCCGGCGTCGTCGCCGATCCGGTCTGCGGCAAGGCGGGTCGCGAAAGGTTCCACGACGGAGCGAAACTCGTAGATCGAGCTGTACTGTTCCATGTCGACTTCGGTGACGACGACACCGCGACGCCCGGTGTCGCGCACGAAATTATTCGCCTTCAAAATGGAAATCGCGCTGTTCACAGGCTGACGGGACACGTTGAGCCGGGTCGCGATTTCATCCTGGTTCAGACGTTCGCCCGGGCAAAGCTCGCCCGAACAGATGGCATCGAGAAGGATGTCATAGACTTGTTCAACCAACGTTCTTTTGGGCTCGATGGAGTCCATACAATCTCCTCTTCCGTCCCTCGATCGGACGATATCGCCGACACATAGACTTTATTCGGTATTTCGTATACGAAATTCTTATTGGTTGAGTCGAACCGCCTCCATACCGGGCAGATCGACCAATAAACGGGAGGAACTGCCATGTGTCATGTCTTTGCCGGACAGGATCCGGAACGTTACGCGAGTCAGACACGCCGCCTGCGCCTGAATGGCCAGAGTACCAGTATCCGACTTGAGAATGCCTTTTGGGACATCCTCGACCAAATTGCCGCCCGCGACGGGATGAGCACACCGATGTTCATTTCCACGCTTCATTCGGAAGTGCTCGAACTCCGTGGTGAGCCGGAGAACTTCACGTCACTTCTGCGCAGCGCCTGCTTGAAGTTCATGGAGATCTCCCGACCTGAACCGTCCGCAGCCATCGCGGCGGAGTAGGTCGAGCGTGCCAGAAAAAGAATCGGGCTGGTAGTATAGGCATACTACCAAGGCCCACCGGATCGCCCGCTACCGTGTTCTCAGAGACTGGAATCGCGAAAGGGAGTGGGCGTTTTGGCCAAAACCATTCATTCGATGATCCGTGTTCTGGACGAGGCACGATCGCTCGAGTTCTACAAGAAAGCCTTCGGACTGACGGTAGCGGACCGGCTGGATTTTCCGGACTTCACGCTCATCTACCTGAGCAACCCCGAACAGGAATTCGAGGTTGAGTTGACGGTCAACAAGGGCCGCACGGAGCCTTACGACCTCGGCGAAGGTTATGGCCATCTGGCCGTGTCCGTCGAAGACCTCGCCGCAGAACATGCGAGGTTCGAGGCCGAGGGTCTCGCCCCCCGAAAGCTCGTGGAATTCGCACCCGCCGGCGAACTTGTCGCGCGGTTTTTCTTCGTGGCCGATCCCGACGGTTATCAGATCGAGGTTCTGGAACGGAGGGGACGGTTCAAATGACATATCAGGGAGGATCAGAAATGACCCAGACAACTGGCCCAAAGGGGCTGAGCAGGCGGCAGCTTCTGTCGCGGGCAACGGCCGCCGGCGCATCATTCGTTGTCGGCACAGGTTTCATGGCGGCGAAAGACGCCGCTTGGGCAATGGAGACCAGCGCGCTCAAGCCTGAGACCTTTGCCACACTCGTGCAGATGGCGCGCGACATCTATCCCCACGATAAGGTGGGTGACGAATACTACGTTGTCGCGGTCAAAGGCTACGACACTCCAGAAGCAGCCGGAGGTATCGAAGCCGGAATTGCAGCGCTGAACGCCGCGGCACAGGGGAAAGGTCACGCCAGCTATCTGGATGCCGCTTGGGAGCGCGACCGCGTCGACATCCTGCGTGGCATGGAAGACAGCGCCTTCTTCCAGCAAATTCGAGGCGGGCTGGTGACCGGCCTTTATAATCAGAAAGCGGTTTGGCCGATCTTCGGATACGAAGGGTCCTCCTTCGAGTTCGGCGGCTACATCGACCGCGGTTTCAACGACATCAACTGGCTTTGAGCCATAGGTAAGGAGACAGACTTATGGCTGCACCTTTTGATCTGAACGACGACAGCGTTGTCGTCATTATCGGCACGGGCGCGGGCGGCGGCGTGCTGGCAAACGAACTGGCCCAGAAAGGCGTCAGTGTCGTCGCTCTCGAAGCGGGCGGACGGCACTTGCCCGAGGACTTCATCAACGACGAATGGGAGAGCTTCGGGCAACTGGCCTGGCTCGACCCGCGCACGACGTCCGGCGATTGGCGCGTGGCCAAGGATTTCTCCGGCTTGCCCGCATGGATCGTGAAATCCGTCGGCGGCACGACCCAGCACTGGGCGGGCGCCTCGCTCCGCTTCCAGGAACATGAATGGAAGGCCGCGACAACCTACGGCAATGTGCAGGGCGCATCGCTTCTGGACTGGCCGATCGACGCCGCCGAGATGGACCCCTGGTACACGAAGGCTGAGGACAAGCTGGGCGTGACCCGCACCGGCGACCGTCCGGGTCTGCCGGGGAACAACAACTACAAGGTCTTCGAGGCTGGCGCCAAGGCGCTTGGCTACAAGGAGGTCCACACCGGCCGCATGGCGATCAATTCGGACGAGAACCGCGACCGGGCGATGTGCCAGCAGACCGGCTTCTGCTTCCAGGGCTGCAAATGGGGCGCGAAATGGTCGGCAGGTTACGTCGACATCCCTCAAGGCGAGGCGACCGGCAATCTCGAAGTGCGGTCGCAGGCCCATGTTGCACGCATCCTGCACGACGACACCGGCAAGGTCACAGGCGTCGAGTATTTTGACGCCGATGGCAACCTGCAAATGCAGAAAGCGCGTGTAGTCTGCGTCGCCGGCAACTCCTTTGAAAGCCCGCGTCTGCTGCTCAACTCGGCCTCGTCGATGTTCCCGGATGGGCTGGCGAACAGCTCGGGACAGGTGGGGCGTAACTACATGCGGCACATGACCGGCTCGGTCTACGCCGTCTTCGACAAGCCGGTTCGCTTCTGGCGCGGCACGACGATGGCGGGCATCATCCAAGACGAAGCGCGGCACGACCCGTCGCGCGGCTTCGTGGGTGGATATGAGCTGGAAACGCTGGCGTTGGGCCTTCCGTTCATGGCCGCCTTCCTCGACCCAGGTGCGTGGGGCCGCGAGTTCACCTCCGCCTTGGATGAATACGAGAACATGGCGGGCATGTGGATTGTCGGCGAGGACATGCCGCAAGAGACGAACCGCGTCACGCTCAACCACGACGTCAAGGACCAGTACGGCCTGCCGGTGGCCAATGTGCATTTCGACGATCACCCCAACGACATCGCGATGCGCAACCACGCCTACAAGCAGGGTGCAGCCGTCTATGACGCGGTCGGAGCCACGCGCACATTCCCGACACCACCTTATCCGTCAACGCACAATCTCGGCACCAACCGGATGTCAGAGAACGCGCGTGACGGGGTCGTCAACAAGTGGGGCCAAACTCACGACATCGCGAACCTGTTCATTTCGGATGGGTCGCAATTCACGACGGGCGCGGCGGAAAACCCGACGCTCACCATCGTGGCGCTGGCGATCAGACAGGCGGATCACCTCGCGAGCGAATTGTCGAAAGGCAATATCTGATCCTGAGGCCGTGCCATTCTTGGCGCGGCCTATTTCTTTGAGAGGAGAACCATATGGATTAGCCGGAAACATCATTCGAACAGAGCCCTAGTCAGGCACGAAACTCAGGATTCGTATCTCCTGCCGCGCACGTGTCTCCGACGTTGACTTAACGTCAAGCGCGGGCAACCCTCGGTAAGGCGGTGGGCCGCCGGGCCCATGCCGAACAAAGAAAAAACACGACTGTTACCTTTTGGGAGGAACCACCATGATCAAGCGCAGCCTTGCGACCCTGCTTTGCACATCGTTGCTGTCCACGCCGCTCATTGCCCAAGACAACATGGAAAAGCTCACGAACATGCAAAAGACGGGCGCGACGTTCACCTATATCGATCAGGGGGGCGAACGCGCCGACGCGCTCAACGCAATTCTCGAACATATCAATGTGCCCGACGGGTTCGAGATCAGCCTCTATGCCGTCGTCCCGGACGCACGTTCGATGTCCATGGCGCCACAGGGCACCGTGCTCTTCGCCGGCACGCGCAAGGACAAGGTCTGGTCGATCGTCGACCGCGACCGCAACCGGGTCGCCGACGAGGTCAAGGATTTCGCCCCCTCGATCACCTTCGACATCCCCAATGGGCCGTGCTTCTCGCCCGACGGGTTCCTCTATATCGCCGAGCGGAACCGCATCCTGGTCTTCCCGGCGGCCGAATTCTTCTTCGAAAGCCCCGACATTGCGGTGGGCGAGGTCGTCCCACAGGGCGAGCTGATCCCGGTCGACGAAGAAAGTTTTAACCACTCCGCCCGCGTCTGCGACATCGGGCCGGATGGCAAGCTCTACGTGTCGCTCGGCCAGCCGCACAACGTCCAGCCGCTCGACAAGATCGAGATGTACGACAGGATCGGCATCGGCGGCATCATCCGCATGAACACCGACGGCTCGGGCCGCGAGGTCTATACAAGGGGCGTCCGCAACTCGGTGGGTCAGGACTTCAACCCGGCCACGGGCGAACTGTGGTGGACCGACAACCAGGTCGACGGCATGGGCGACGACATCCCGCCGGGTGAGTTGAACCGCCAGACGGCGGCCGGTCAGCACTTCGGGTTTCCGTGGACCAACTCCCGGGTCGAAATCGTCAAGGAGGCCGATTTTCCGCGCCCTGAAGGCGTGGAATTCGTCGAGCCGCAGCTTGAACTGACCGCCCATGCGGCCGACCTTGGCATGCGCTTCTATCACGACGATAGCTTCCCCGAGGAATACCACGGCGGCATCTTCTGGGCGCAGCACGGATCGTGGAACCGGACCGAACCGGTCGGCGCGCGGGTGATGTTCACGGCGCTTGACCCTGAAACCGGCGACGCCGTGGGCGCACAGGTCTTCGCCGATGGCTGGCTGAACGAAGACACCGGCGAATACAGGGGCCGCCCGATGGATATCGAGTTCCTGCCGGACGGATCGATGCTGGTCTCCGACGACTTCGCCGGCGCCATCTGGCGGATCGCCTATGTCGGGATGTCCGACGGGTGAGGCGTTCAATGCTTCTGGCTCTCGGCGGGGTGATCCTCGCCGGGGGCGTCAATGCGGCCGACCTCGATGCAGGACGCAAGGTGGCCAATATGTGCCGCACCTGCCACGGGCTCGACGGCTATGCCATGATCCCGATCGCACCGCATATCGGCGGGGAGCCGGAGGAATACCTCGAAGCGCAGCTCATGGCCTTCAAGACCGGTCAGCGGGAGCACGAGATGATGAGCGTTGTCGCTGCCAGCCTCAGCGCGCAGCAGATCGCGGACGTTTCGGCATGGTATGCCGAGCATGAAGCGCGAGCCACCCTGCCCGACGGTGTGGACCCTGACGACGCACCGCAGGAGTGCGTTTCCTGCCACGGCGCGGATGGCATTTCGCAACTCGTAGATGCACCTCACCTCGCAGGGGAGACGAACATCTACATCGACACGCAGCTCAAGGCCTTCAAGCGCGGACAGCGTAGCCACGAGATCATGTCTGAAGTCGCCGCCGGACTGTCGGACGCCGAGATGCGAGAGATCGCCGACTGGTACGCGGCCATCACCCTGGAGATCGTCTCAGAAGAGTAGCCGGGTTCAAGCCCTGCCCGCAAGCGCCAGCGTTGTCTCGAACGGATCGCGGCGGCCAGTACGGCTGTCGCCACGAGATGGTGCCGTTACCTCGGACGCGTGTGCTGTGCCATAGCCTTTCCCTGGAGGATGCTGCGACAAGGCACAGTACCGCGTACTCCTTGTCCGTTGAACACGTTGCCCCAGATTGAACCTCCAACCACAGCACTCGCACTTCCGTGCAGCGAACGGGCGTACTGGCTCGCTTAGCTGCTATTGGTGCCGGGTGAAGCGAACTTCCGCAATCCGCCTTTAGTAACAATTTCTACACCAAGGTAAGACGGCGCCGATCGGCTCGAAGCGGCCACTGGCAGGAAGCGTTCAGGTGTCTTCTTTCCTGCGCACAGCAGCCTATCATATCTCCCAAGGCGGCTTCGCGTCGCTCGCCTGCTTTCTGGCTGCTACACGCCCGTCATAACGGCTTTGAGGTGTAAGCCGCAGAGAGAGGGCTAAAGACGCTGCTGCGCGTGTCTCCGTCTCTCGCATACGGTGAAGGCGCGCAAGGTCTGACAACTCGGTTGCGTCGGTAAGTGCCGTCTCGATCCATTTGGAGATGCGTCTTGCCGAGACCGTATGGCGGCAAAGGTCTGCCAGCCGATCCAAATCGGACGGCCAGAAGCAACCCGCCTCGACGGTAGCAACATGGGTTTCCCAGACTATCGCTTCGGCGTCACTCAGATTATCTGGCGCGGCAGGTCGTGGAACAACCCGGACGATTGGAGCGACTGAGACTCGGCTGCTGACTTCCTGGGCATCTTTTCCTCGGAAACTTTTTTCATGGCAGGTAGCAAAGGATGGCACCCCGCACGGTCCGCCCCCATAACGCCACCAGAGATGAAGGCACCCCCTCCCTCTTGCGCGCGCACGCGCGAGGCGAAAACTGTTTTAGCAATATACAGAAGCCCCCAGTCCGGCCTTGTTTCCCCGCACTGGGGCGAATTGGCCACCCCCGGGTAGCGAGTCGTACCCAAGCAAGAATCGCCCGCCTTACCAGGAAGCCCGTTCAAGAAGTCAACCGGCACCATGGACGCTTCGCCCCTCAGCCTCGGTCTGAAACATAGCGTCCTGGAACACGTCGGGTGCGATTGCGATTTCGGAATCAATGACACTCTGCCTTTTCACTCTCCATTTGTGCGGTTTTCGTTTCTATCAGTTCGATGAAATCGCTTTGCCGGATTTTGATCTCAGGGCTTGTCCGTTCGGCTTTCACGACCGGTTCCTTGGCAAATGCTCGCAGTGAGAGTTTTGCGTGTTCGTTCATTTGCATTCGGTTTCTCCTTTGAGGAGGGTGAAGGTTGCCGGTCACGGTTGGTTGCAGGGTTTTCGGGTTAACCGCCTTACGCGCGTACGCGTGGGCGGCTCAGCACGTTCCCTAATCGATACGCTGGCATCTGCAAAAGACTGACCATGCGTCAGGCGCTCGCCACTTCCATCAACGTGCCAGTTTTCGCGGTCCTTTTCGATGATCACTTTCCAACACCATCTGGGAAGCCCCCGCCGCTCCAGTTCATCGTCCAATGAAAAAGCTATTGCTTGAAGCCGTTCTTCAAACGAACGTTGAAAGTTCAAAAAGTCAGCCAACCCCTCTAGATCGCCGTCCCAGTACTCCTCGGAAACGGTGTGAAGATCGTCCTTGGCAATCTGCTTTCGTACAAGTGTCATTGCGCTGATCCCAACCGTACCAGGTTGTCTCAACCGCCCTCGACAAGTTGCATGACAAAGCGCGCCCATGCCTCAAGCGCCTGCCGCTTTTCATCCGCATAGTCATGCCGCTGATAGACCGCCACGATCCCGCCCCCGGTGCCGCTCGTGCGATTCAGGACGGCTTCGGTCACGCGCACCGGGATGCCAAGACGGGCCATGCTGGTCGCCGCTGTTCTTCGCAAATCGAGATAGCTCCACTTCGGTATCTCGACCGGTTCGCCGCGCTCCTCTTCTGCGATGTCGGCCATGCGCTTGGCGACGTTTCTTAGGGCCTTTGTGAAGCCGCTGACGGGCGTCTCTCCCGTGGTGGTGAAGATATACCCGGCAGTGCACTTGATGCGCTCCACGCCCGCGAGAACGCCCCGCGCAATCTCCGTTAGGTGAACGTCATGCGCCTTGCCGTTCTTCGTCCGATCCGCCGAAAGGTGCCACGTTTCGCCTGATATCTCACCGTCTGTGATGCCTGACACTTCGTTGCGCCGCTGGCCGGTCAGCAAAAGAACCTGAGACATCGGTCCCCACGGCTGTCCGATCTGCCTGCAGGCTTTCCAGAACCGCCGGTTCTCATCATCGCTCAGAACACGGTCGCGGCTCACTTCTTTTGCTGGCGGCTTCACGCCTGCAGGCGGGGATACTTCGATGACGCCTCGCTCAATGCACCAGTTGAAGAATCCGGAGAGATACGCACGAACCCGGTTCGCGATCACGGCCCTGCCGCTGTCCACGATGCCTTCCAAGAGATCGAGAACGTCACGCCGGGTGATGCTGTGAATATCACCCCACCCCCCCCCCCCGCCATGCTTCGACCGCGTGGCATTCCAATTCCCGCTTGGGTGTTCCTCCGCTTTTCAGCTTGGATAGGTGACGCTTGGCGTAGGTGTCCACCAACGCCTCCATGGTATCTCGGTCAGCGACGGTATCGCGGGCCTTCTTGGCAGCAAGCTTTTCGCGGCCTGGGTCCCGGCCATGCTCCACAGCTTCCAGCGCGTTCGACGCGGCTACACGGGCGTCGGCAAGACTCAGAATGGGCCACTTGCCCAAGGTCATTTTGCGGGGCTTTCCGGCGTGCCGATATCGAACTGCCCATGACTTCACACCGGAAGGCTGCACCACGAGATAAAGCCCGCTCAAGGCCGGGTCCGGTATCTCCTGACGCTTCGCCGGATCGGCCGTCAGGTTCTCGATTGTCTTGGCAGTGAAAGCTCTCGGCATTACCAATAGGCCCCTTGGGGTAAAACTGGGATAACGGAATCCCGTGTTTTGCGTTGTTACTCCAAGCCAGCAACGCCACCGCATAATGTCCATAAATTCAAAATAAAAAGGGACCCTTCGGCCCCGAGTGATATAGATTGACAGGCGTCGCTTTGGCCAATTTTTCGATTGTGGATCAAGAGGTCCTCCGTTCGAGCCGGGGAGGC